>NZ_QUGF01000008.1:0-220874 GCF_003479275.1 Clostridium sp. AF20-7
CACCTAACTCATCACTACTACAATATACTTATGGGTAATCCCCTTACATCCAGTAAGGATTTATCCATCTCATTACTTAAACTGTTAGAATGTAGGATGCAATGGTATATCGACTTCATCACTAGGACTTAGCGTCCGTACTTTAGACTGATAACCAGCTCCTCATTCACAGTGTTCGTTTTATGCAGGTTGAATCACATTAAGTGCATTCGTGTCACACACAGTAGTTTGAGCAGGTAATGAGTAAATCTGGTATTTATCCATTGTAATATTTTTAAGGAGTGACAAATTTATGAACGCAGTAGGTATTGATGTTTCAAAAGGTAAAAGCATGGTTACAATTCTAAGACCATTTGGTGAGATTGTATCCTCTCCTTTTGAGATCAAGCACACATCCAGTGATATCCTTTCACTAATTAAACTTATTCACTCTATCGAAGGTGAATCACGAATTGTAATGGAGCACACCGGACACTATTACGAAGTACTTGCTCAGCAATTTTCAGCAGCTGGTCTGTTTGTCAGTGCTGTTAATCCTAAGCTAGTCAAAAACTTTAATAATGACTCTCTTCGCAAAGTTAAATCTGACAAAGCTGATTCCATCAAGATCGCCCGCTATGCTCTTGACAAATGGCAAAATCTTAAACCATATAGTATTGTGGATGAATTGCGCACACAACTAAAGGCCATGAATCGTCAGTTTCATTTCTATGTGAAACAAAAAACGGCTATGAAAAATAATCTTATTAATCTCATTGACCAGACATACCCAAATGCAAATACTTATTTTAATAGTCCACCCCGCAGTGATGGCTCCCAAAAATGGGTTGATTTTGTCTATACGTATTGGCATGTAGATTGCGTTCGTAAAATGTCTCTAAATTCTTTTGTTAAACACTATCAAAACTGGTGCAAGCAAAAAAAATATATCTTCAATAAATCAAAAGCCGAAGAAATTTATACCAAGGCAACGGAACTTGTCCCGGTATTTCCTAAAAACGAAATAACCAAACGCATCATTAGACAAGCTATCGCTCAGCTTAACAGCACTTCCGCTACCGTCGAAACAATACGCATTCTCATGAATGAAACCGCCTCAAAACTTCCAGAGTACCCGATTGTTATGCAGTTTAAAGGGATTGGTCCATCTCTTGGTCCACAGCTTATGGCTGAGATCGGTGATATAACCAGATTTACACATAAAGGAGCCCTTACTGCTTTCGCCGGGGTAGATCCTGGCGTAAACGAGTCTGGCTCCTATGCACAAAAAAGTGTTCCAACATCCAAACGTGGGTCTTCAAATTTAAGAAAGACTCTTTTTCAAGTAATGGATGTTCTTATTAAAACAATGCCGCAAGATGATCCTGTATATCAATTCATGGACAGAAAACGTGCCCAGGGTAAACCGTACTATGTTTACATGACTGCAGGCGCTAATAAATTTCTCAGAATTTATTATGGACGAGTGAAGGAATATCTCTGTATTCTTTCTGAGTCAAGCTAATTCAAAACTTTTATTTGCAGACCAGCACTGCTTGTGGTGGTCTTATTTTAGTGCCTAATTTTAACCATGTAAAATTTTATATTTTTTTCCCCATTAAGTCTTGACTTTTTATTTGCAGGCTAAAGTAACGAGAACGCGGTGTGCCGTTTTTCAAACATTTTTCGAAATAAAAAGACCCATAGCCTTTCACTATGAGTCTTTTTCATACATCCCTTTTCTCTACTGGATAAACATAGCATCCCCAAAACTAAAGAACCGATATCTCTGCCGGATCGCCTCTTCATACGCCGTGAGCACATGTTCTCTGCCTGCCAGTGCGGATACCAGCATGACGAGCGTGGACTCCGGCAGGTGGAAGTTTGTGATCAGGCAGTCCAGAATCTTGAACTGATAGCCCGGATAGATGAAAATGTCGGTCCAGCCGCTGCACGCGCGGATCGTGCCGTCCTCAGCCGCTGCGGATTCAATCGTCCGGCAGCTTGTCGTACCGACACAGATGATGCGTCCGCCATTTTTCTTCGTCTCATTGATCATGTTGGCGGCATCTTCCTCGATACGATAGAACTCCGAGTGCATATGATGATCCAGTACATTCGAAACCTTGACCGGCCGGAAGGTTCCCAGACCCACATGAAGTGTGACATGCGCGATCTTGACGCCCATTTCCTGAATCTGTGCCAGCAGTTCCTTGGTAAAATGAAGTCCGGCAGTCGGAGCAGCCGCGGATCCCTCATGTTCTGCATAAACGGTCTGATAACGGTTTTTATCTTTCAGACGGTGTGTAATATACGGTGGAAGCGGCATCTGACCAAGCTGGTCAAGAATCTCCTCGAAGATCCCCTCATAGGAGAACTGAATCAGACGATTTCCCTCTTCTACCACATCAATGACGGTTCCTTTTAACAAACCATCGCCAAAATTAATTACGGTTCCCGGTTTTGCCTTTTTGCCCGGCTTTACCAGCGTCTCCCAGATATCGTTCTCACGGCGTTTCAGAAGAAGAATCTCGATGTGTGCATCCGTTCCCTCCTTGCTTCCGATCAGACGCGCCGGGATAACCTTTGTATCATTGATCACCAGGCAATCGCCCGGATGAAGATAATTGACAATATCCTTAAACACCTTATGCTGCATCTCACCCGTCTTTTTATCCAGCACTAAAAGCCGGGAAGAAGAACGATCTTCCAGCGGATCCTGTGCAATTAACTCCTGAGGTAAATCATAATAAAAATCTCTTACATCCATTTTTTGTGCCTCTTTGTCTTTCTATATCTGTACTTTCACTTTATTAAATCTATCGGTTTTATATCTTATATGCTATCAACCATTTCTCTATACTCCGGCATATCCGCTTTTCAGCTTTCCATACCTTAAAAACTTTATTTTTCCAGCCAGACGAATTCAATAAAGCATTTTAAGGATTTGACAAAGCCGGTTCTGACTCCTCCTGCATATAAGATGCGCCCTGTTTCATAAATTCCACGCGCTCTTTCAGCGCTTCATCCTGCTCCATCGCCGCATCCATTGCTTCATCCGTCTGCTTACTGAGAAGGCGTACATCCTCATTGACCGACAGCTCTTCAAAATACTGCGTCAGCTCTTCGGACATTTTCCCGTCATCGATCTGCCAGCTTCCGTCCTCCGCCCGGATCGCATAGATCCGCACCAGACTCGGTGCCGGTGTCTCCACGCCCGTATACAAAATCTCATAATACACATACGCTGCCATCTCGCCATCCCTAAGCCCCGGCGTCGTATAACATTTCACATTCTGGTACCCGGAAATGTACTGCTTCTGTTCTTCAAATTCCTGACGGTAGTGTTCTTCCTCACTCGTATCCTGTGAGGTAAACAACTTCACAAACGTATCCATATCACAGTCGGAAACTGCCTGAAAATAAGTATTCATCAGCTCTGTGATCCCCGGCTCGCCATTCTCTGTCAGAATACATCCGCCAAAGTCCTGAATATATTCTTTCGTGTCCGGCTCAATCACCATTCCAGATCCGCCTGTATCCACCATTTCTGCCGGTAAGCCATCCTTTTTCCCCAGAATGTTTGTTATTTTCCCGGAAAACATCGCCACCGAGCCAATCAGAATCAATACAATCACCGCCGCAAGCAGCATCACATAGCGGCGCAGTTCCCAGTCCGTTCCGTTCTTCCGGCTGCGTCCCGGTTTCTTTTTCGGTTCTCCCACCCGACCGCCTCCTGACTTATTCGATTGTTAATATTATAGCGGCGATTTGGTTACTCGGCAAGCGGTATTTCCGAAAAAAAACTTGCAATTTTCTAAATATTATAGTATCATACAAGTAATGCGTCTGTAGCTCAGTGGATAGAGCGCCGGCCTCCGGAGCCTGAGGCGTAGGTTCGATTCCTATCAGACGCATTCTTAAAAAGCGACAGCGGAGATATCTCAGCCGTCGCTTTTTGTGTTATTCATGATAAAAGGAGGACTCTTTCCGTGGAACTCATACACGTTTCTGGAAATACAGACTGCCTGCTTGGCAAAACAGCCGTCGGCATCTACCGCATCGACGACACCCGCTGCATCCTGTTTGACAATGGTTACTCAAAGGAATATGACGAGCTGGTCGGCTCTCTGAAAGACGCCGGGCTGACCCCGGCGGGGCTGATCGTTTCCCACGCGCACATCGACCATCATGGAAACAGCAAACGCCTGCGCGAAGCCTTTCAGATTCCACTGGCTATGTCGCTTGGCGAAGCCGGGCTGATCGCCTCCCAGGCGGCGCTGGAACGGTATACCAATTATTTCGGGCGCTCCGAGGAGGAAAAGGTTTCCATCGACACCGAGCAGCGCTGCCCGGTTGACTGTATCATCCAGCCGGAGGATACTTCCGTGACACTCTGCGGCGTAACCTTCCCGGTTCACCATCTGCCGGGGCATTCCCTCGACCACATCGTCATCGGCACACCGGACGGCGTCTGCTTTGCCGGAGACGCGCTTTTAACCGAAAATGTCCTGCGTCACGTCAAGCTTCCATACTGCGACCACGTCGGTCTGGATCTGGAAAGCAAGGAAGCAATCACAAAACTGCCTTACCAGTACTGGATTTTATCGCACAAAGGTCCATTTGATGGCAATATCCGGGAACTGGCGGACAAAAATATGGATCTTGTCCGTCTGCGTCTCGCAGAGCTGGCAAAGCTTTTGCAGAGACCGATGACGCGTGATGAATTTTATCAGGAAAGCCGACGCCTGATCGGAATGCATATCGGTACCTACGACCAGCTCATCCGTCAGGAACGCCACCTGCGCCCATATCTGGAACAGCTGGTGATTGATGGGACGGCACGGCTGGAAGTAAAGAATGACACCATATATTTTTACTTGAATGAATAAACTCTTTCTGCATGAATTTTCACTCTCCTGTTGTTATCGTTTCCGAAAATACACACACGCCACCGCAAATCCCAAGATTCCCGCTCCCATCACGGCGAAGCGGGAATATGTTTTTAACAGCACCAGAATACGTTCCCACGATGCCCCCGCCACCGCGCCGGCTCCGATGAGCACCGTATTCCAGATAAGACTGCCCGCTGTTGTCAGAAGGAGAAACGGCAGCAGTTCCATCTTTGCCATCCCCGCCGGAATCGAGATCAGGCTTCGGATGATCGGAACGAACCGGCAAAAAAAGACGGCTGACCGTCCCGTTCTCTCCAGCCATCCGTCTGCATCTTTCACATCTTCCACTTCTACTCCCAGCCGTTTTCCCCATGCCCCGCCCAAAAATGCATAAAACTTCTGCACGGGAATGTGCCGCCCCAGCTCATACAGAATCAGCGCCCCCAGCACCGAGCCCGCCGTCGCTGCCAGAACTGCCCCGGCTATGTTCATCCGTGTATATGTTGTCATAAATCCACCAAAGGTTAAAATCACTTCCGACGGGATCGGCGGAAACAAATTCTCAATTAGAATCAGGGCAAACATTCCCGCATATCCGTATGAACTTAAAAGTTCCAGCACTATATCAC
Source organism: Clostridium sp. AF20-7 (assembly GCF_003479275.1). Lineage (NCBI taxonomy): Bacteria > Bacillati > Bacillota > Clostridia > Eubacteriales > Clostridiaceae > Clostridium > Clostridium sp. AF20-7. The sequence continues at coordinate 5,504 of NZ_QUGF01000008.1, forward strand.
GCATGATATATCGCACTCCACGTTATCTCCACATATTCTATTTATTTTATGCGGAACGGAAAAAATCCAGGCATCTAATTTTCATTTTTCATGCCCGGATTTTAATTAAACCTAGAGAATCATCACATCCCCCACAGCCCCTGTGTCCGAAAACTCTGTCCACTCGCACACATTGACCGCGTGATCGGCGATTCGCTCCAGATACTTAGCAACCATCAAAAGATCGACTGCCACATCAGATTTATCCCCGTCTTTTTTCAGAAACTCAATCACTTCCCGTTTTACCCGCTCAAAGAAGGCATCGATCAGATCATCCCTCTGTTCGAATGTCTCCGCCGTCTCGGTGTCACGCTCAATAAACGCGTGAATCGCATCCTTTACCATCGTTTTCACATTTGCCACCATGGCCGGAAGATGTTTGCTTACAAGACTAATATCTGCATCCTCCAAACGCAGGGACAGATCGGCTATGTCCGCCGCCTGATCACCCATCCGCTCCAGATCGGTCACAACCTTCAGCGCCGTCGAGATATGGCGCAGATCACTGGCAACCGGCTGCTGCTTTAACATCAGCATCAGGCAGTGTGTCTCGATCTTTCGCTCCATATTGTCCACATCCCGGTCTCCTTTGATGACCTTCTGTGCCAGCTCTTCATTATGCTCGGTAAGCGCCTGAAAACTACTGTCAATCGCATCCTGCACCATCTGGCTCATCGCGTTCAATTCCTGATTCAGCCCTTCTAACTCCTGTATAAATGCCTCTCTCGTCGCCATCCCGTATCTCCTCTCCATCTCCCCTGTTTTCTGCCCAGAAAATTTCCACTTCTGAACAGCAAACTGATTTTCTACTTATTTTTAAATCCTCAATCTTACGCCTATCATCCAAACCGTCCGGTAATATAGTCTTCTGTCTTCTTTTCACGCGGATGCGAGAACAGATCCGTCGTCGGTGCATACTCGACTACCTCTCCTACCAGGAAAAATGCCGTATAGTCCGCAATACGGGTCGCCTGCTGCATATTATGGGTAACGATGACAATGGTATAATTCTTCTTGAGTTCGCCCATCAGATCCTCGATTTTCAGCGTGGAAATCGGGTCCAGTGCCGAGGTCGGCTCATCCATAAGAAGAATCTCTGGCTCAACTGCCAGCGCACGTGCGATGCAGAGACGCTGCTGCTGTCCACCGGAAAGTCCCAGTGCAGAACGTTTCAGGCGGTCCTTGACCTCATCCCACAGGGCCGCGCCGCGCAGACTCTTCTCTACGATCGCATCCAGCTCTGCCTTTCCCTTGATACCGTGAATCCGCGGTCCATACGCGATATTGTCATAAATACTCATTGGAAATGGGTTCGGCTGCTGAAATACCATGCCAACCTTCTTGCGAAGAAGCGTCGTATCGACCTTCGGATCGTAGATATCCTCGCCGTCGATCAACACCTTTCCATTGATTGTCACATTCGGCACCAGATCGTTCATGCGGTTCAATGTCTTTAAATAGGTAGACTTACCGCAGCCGGACGGTCCGATAAACGCTGTGATCTGATTTTCATATATATCCAGATTGATATTTTTTAATGCATGATTGTTTCCATAGTACAGATTCAAATCCGACGTAGAAATTTTTGTCTCCATATCATTTCCTCATTTTTTACTTTATTTTAATTTTGTCACATCAAACCGGCTGGTCAAAAATCTCGTCAGCAGGTTGATTCCCAGCACGATAATCAGAAGCACGACCGCGATTCCAAACGCCTGATCGTATTTTGCTTTCTGCATCGACAGGTAGAGCTGGATGGTCAGCGTGCCACTCGATTCAAACAGTTTTCCAAACAGGTTTTTCGGAAGCTGGAAGCCGCTTCCGGCAGTAAACAGAAGCGCCGCCGACTCTCCCACGATACGTCCAATCGAAAGAATGACGCCGGTCAGAATACCCGGTGCCGCGCTCGGCAGCAGGATTGTCCGGATCATATACCATTTCGTTGCACCGATTCCCAGCGCGCCGCTGCGGTAGCTGTCCGGAACGGTTTTGAGTGCTTCCTGTGTGTTCCGCGTAATCAGCGGAAGCACCATCAGGGTCAGCGTGAAGGATCCGGTCAGAACCGAATAGCCCAGCTTCAGCGTCATTCCGAAAAAGACCATACCGAACAAGCCAAAAATAATCGACGGAATACCGGACAGGATCTCGGTTGTAAATTCAATCGTCCGCACCAGTTTTCCCGGCTTTGCATATTCGTTCAGATAAATGGCGGAGCCGATTCCGATCGGCGCTGCAATGATGAGGGTAATTACAATGATGTAAATCGTGTTGATGATATTTCCCAGAATACCAAAGGTGCCCTTTAAAGAGCTCTGCACCGTGGACAGAAACTGCCAGGAAACCTGCGGCAGGCCGCGCACAAACACATACCCCATGATGCCAACTAACAACGCGATCGCCACGCCAGCTGCCAGATAAATCAACACTTTTAAGATATTGTCCCCGATGCGGGTGCGCTTCTGGTAAATACTTTTCATTCCATTATCGGTCATTTGCGCCGCCCTCCTTCACAAACATCCGGCTGAGCACCGTGTTGATAAACATGATAAATACGAACAGCACCAGACCGATGGTAAAGAGCACTTCCCGGTGAAGTCCCTCTGAATAAGACATTTCCGCCACGATCGCGGTCGTCAGGAAACGGACAGAGTTAAATGGAAGCGGCAGATTGACTGAACTTCCAGATACCAGGCTGATCGCCATTGCCTCCCCGATCGCACGTCCGCAGCCTAAAACCACCGCCGTGATGATGCCGGAGTGCGCCGCCGGAACGATTACTTTGAAAATCGTCTGGATATGCGTTGCACCGAGCGCCAGTGATGCGCTTTTTAAATGTTTCGGGACCGCCCTAAGCGACGCCTCGCTGATATTGATGACGGTGGGAAGAATCATGATTGCCAGAACCAGAACCGCCGATATCAGGTTCGCACCACCGGTAAACTGATGCGTCGTGGAACCGGCAAAAATTTTCATTTCCAGCTTATACATCAGGGGATTTAAAATCAAAATTCCTAAGAGTCCGTAGATAACCGACGGAATACCTGCCAGAAGCTCAACCGCCGGGCGGACCACTGCCGCTACCTTCGGCGGCGCAACCTCTGCCAGAAAGATGGCGGTAAACAGCCCAATCGGAACACCGATCAGGATCGCCAGAAAGGTTCCGACGATGGAAGTTAAAATAACGTAGAGGATTCCGAAAGACGCCGGATTTCCAGTCGGCTTCCAGATGGTTCCAAATAAGATTTCCGGAACACCCACCTTAAAAAGTGCCGGAGTACCGCTGATAATCATGTATAAGGTAATTGAAAAAACTGCCACCACTGCCAGAAGGCCGCAGGCGGTAAAAATAATTTCCGCTGCCCTCTCTACCGCTGATTTCGTGGCATGGCTTCCAAAAATGGTAAATTTCTTTTCGTGCATATGTCTCTCCTGTCTCGGATTGAACAGCGAGCCGCTTTCGGTCAAAGCAGAGTTTCCTTTCTGCGGCTTGACTGCAAGCGACTCGATATTGTTTGAATCTATTCAATATTATGTGTATTCGTGAATTTCTGATTTTTCTATCCTTACCTGTTTCCACCGGTAATTTTATCCACATTCACAAATTCCGATGCAGTTTCTTACTTCGTAGTAATCAGACCTACCGATTTAATCAGGTCATCGCCTTCTGCAGAGTATACATAATCAAACAGCGCCTGTACCAGATCGTTCTGCTCAGAAATTTCTCCCTTGGTTGCCATAACGAATGGACGACTTAAGAAATAGCTGCCTGCCTTGATGTTCTCCTCAGTCGGCTCTACATCATCCAGTTTAACTGCCTTAACGGTATCATCGACTACATCCAGGGAAACGTATCCGATGGAACCCGGTGTAGATGCTACTTTTGCCATAACTGCACCGGTGGAATCCAGCTCGTTTGCATATTTGCAGGCATCTTCCAGACCCAGAAGCTCCTCAAATGCGCCTCTTGTACCGGAACCTGCTTCCCGTCCGACTACGACAATCGGCATATCGCTGCCGCCTACATCCTTCCAGTTTGTGATGCTTCCGTCGTAAATGCCGGTCAGGTCATCCTTGCTCAGACCATCTACAGCGTTGGACGGGTCAACGACAACGGCGATACCATCGATGGCTACGATATTTTCAACAGCACCTTTTGCTTTCTCATCATCCTTTAATGCTCTGGAAGAATCACCGACATCACACTGACCTGCCAGCACGGACTCGATACCTGCGGAAGAGCCGGTAAATTCAGCCTGTACAGTCACGTTCGGATATTTCTCCATGAACGTTTCTGCCAGTGCGTTTGCAAATTTTTCCATCGAAGTGGAACCTGCCAGGGTGATAGAACCACTTAAATCTTTTGTATCTGCGCTGTTCTCGGTTGTATCTGCTGCTGCACCACTTTCAGCTGCGCTGCTATCTGCGCTTGTGTCTGCTGTACTTGTATTTGTATTGCTGGAACCACATCCTACCATTCCAGTTGCCAGAACGGCTGCTCCTAATACTGCGATTGTTTTCTGAATATTTTTCTTCATAATAAAATTCCTCTTTCCTCTCTCTTTTTTCTCTCAGAGTTTTTTATCCTTGATTTCTTACAGTACGCAGTATAAAAGATTCCTGGATTTACAGAAATCATGTTTTGGTATCGTTTATGTAAAATTTGGGTAATTTTTGTGGGAGTGAATGTAAGATATGGTTTCTGATCTGCTCTGTTTCTCTCCATGATCCGAAACGCCGCCGGACATCTCTTCGGACTTTGCTTGAAAGCCCGGGCAGAGATCGCCGGCGGCGTGATTCTGATTTTTATACTGAGTTTCATTCTGCTCTCAAACAAGGCAGGTGAATTTCCCCAGACATCCTACTTCAGAACAACCTTCTTAAAGTTTTTCTTACCTCTCTTGACAACCATTCCTTCGCCGGAAAGCTGATCCTTCGTAAAGACTGCCTTAACATCCTTTACCTGGTTTCCGTCTACAGATACGCCGCCCTGCTCGACATTTCTTCTTGCCTCGGAACGGGACGGAGCCAGACCGGATTTCTGCAGGATGGAGAGAATATCGATCTCATCACCGTTGAAATCATCCTCTGTCAGCTCGTAGGTCGGCATATTCGCTGCATTTCCGCTGGAAAACAGTGCTTTCGCTGCTGCCTGTGCCTTCTCAGCCTCTTCCTCGCCGTGTACCAGCTTGGTCAGCTCGTAAGCCAGGATCTCTTTTGCAGTATTTAACTGGCTGCCTTCCCATTTATCCATCTCATCGATCTGCTCAAGCGGCAGGAAGGTCAGCATACGCAGGCATTTTAATACGTCCGCGTCAGCGACGTTTCTCCAATACTGGTAGAACTCGAACGGGGAGGTCTTGTTCGGATCCAGCCATACAGCGCCTGACTGGGTCTTGCCCATCTTCTTGCCCTCGGAGTTTAACAGCAGGGTGATGGTCATCGCGTGTGCGTCCTTGCCAAGCTTTCTGCGGATCAGCTCGGTACCGCCTAACATATTGCTCCACTGATCGTCGCCGCCGAACTGCATGTTGCAGCCGTATTTCTGGTACAGCATGTAGAAATCGTAGCTCTGCATGATCATGTAGTTGAACTCTAAGAAGCTTAAACCTCTCTCCATTCTCTGCTTGTAGCACTCAGCAGTCAGCATGCGGTTGACACTGAAATGCGGTCCAACCTCGCGCAGTAAGTTTACATAATTCAGATTCATCAGCCACTCTGCGTTGTTGACTAAGAGCGCCTTGTCATCGGAGAAATCGATGAAACGGCTCATCTGCTTTTTGAAGCAGTCGCAGTTGTGCTGGATCGTCTCCGGTGTCAGCATCTGGCGCATATCCGTACGTCCGGACGGATCGCCGATCATGCCGGTGCCGCCGCCAAGTAATGCGATCGGCTTGTTGCCTGCCATCTGCAGACGTTTCATCAGGCACAGTGCCATGAAATGACCTACATGAAGGCTGTCTGCGGTCGGGTCAAAACCGATATAGAAAATGGCTTTTCCTTCATTGACCAGTTTTTTGATCTCTTCTTCGTTTGTAACCTGGGCGATCAGGCCTCTGGCTACTAATTCTTCGTAAATCTGCATTTTCCTGTTTACTCCTTTTTATAAAAAATAATTTTGCTTACTCGTTTTGCTTCTCCACGGGATTCCTTTTTTCAAAAATACATCCGATTCATCCTTTATTTTCTCTCCGAAAATCATTCTCAAAACAGAACAATAAAGGTACTTTGGAACGTCTGTGATTTCACAAGACACATTTTTCTATAAAATAAAAAAGCCCCGTCCTCCAAAAAGGACGGGGCAAAATTCCCGTGTTACCACCTTTGTTCGCAGACAGCTCGCGCCCATCTGCCTCTGCCGGTACCCTCTGATACCGTGACCGGATAACGTGTGTCTCTCACGTCGCAGCCTACCAAATCAACCGCCGCACATTTTCCACGCAGCCTTTTCATCGGATCCGATTTTAGATTCTTCGGTGCGAAGCTCCGGGATGTATTCGAATATCCGGTTCACGCGCGCCTCTCATCATCCGGCTGCTTTCTGTGCGCTCTCCTGCGGATCTCTACTTGTTCCCTTCATTGCCTTTGTAAGGTTATTGAGTATATTCTGTATTATAAGCGAAATTTATTATTTGTCAAGGCAATTTCTCAACTTCAAACTTCACGCTATAAAATTTTTACATTACTTTAAATTCAAAGCGTAAAAAGGAGTGTACATATTTATTAAATATAATTATCATATTATTACTTTAGTCACACAGTTCCCAATCTCCCAGCCACGTATCCTTAGAATAATTATATAATCTTCTATATAATTTCCCGTTTTCAACTTTATAAACATATTTTATAACATCTGCTCTAGCTATTGAACTCGATTTTTCAACAGCCACCTCTTTCTCTTGTGCAAACGCAGTCCCTGAAAAAATACATGTCATAGCAATTATTACTGCTAAAATTCTGATCGTTTTTTTCATTTTTATTTCCTCCTAATATTAATATTCTTTAATTCATTTGGTATTTCATCCAATGTTCCTATATATGTACCATTCATATATAATTCATACCCGTTTTCTGTCTTTACAAAAAAGTTATTTTTTTTGACTATATCATCTTCTTCAAAATACGGTGCATGCAACTTCAAATCAGCTACTGGTTCTATTACTATTGTACCAGACAATATAATAGCAATTAAGAAAAAGAACAACTTAATATTGACCTGTTTTTTTTGTTCTTCATTCAATATAGAAGAAATTCTAATTTTCAAAAAACTTCCATTAAAAAAAGATAGTGTTCCTCTCCTTTTTAACGCTTTTGTCCCAGACATTTTTAACAATATTTCAACATAATGAATTTTTTCTATTTCAGATAACTCATTACAAACAATTAAATCATTTCTTATTTCTAATATGTTAGAAAAATAATACCGAACTATGTATACTAACGGATTCCACCAGTATAAAAGACATAATATTTCAAAAAAACACTTTAAAAATAAATCTCTTTTAATGTAATGTCCCACTTCATGCAAGAGTACTATTTTTTTTGTTTCTTCATCTATATTCGGTATTATTATATACGGATTTTTTATACCAACAATAAATGGATCTTCTATACTATCAACTTTCAATATTGGTATTTTTTTCACTTTTTTATACTTTTTAACACGAATATACTCTATCGGTCTTATTTCTTTTATTAATTTTATAAATGATATATATGATAAACTTTTTTGCACTAAGATAAGAAAACTTCCAAGTAAACTAATCAAAAAAAGTACAGAAAAATGACTTAAAAATCCTATTTTCCCCCGCATAAAGCGACAAAGTTCTGGATATAATATTTTTATTCCTATCGTATGACTTATTCCGCAAATATCTATTGGAAAAAATAATCTTACTCCTGTTAGTACAGTGCAAAAAATAAGTAATTTTACTTCATACAAGCTATAATTTTCTTGCTTTTTCCATATATAAACCGACAAAAAACCCAATAGCAAAATTGAACTACATATTGCCGATAAAATTGATGTATATGTTATTTTCATAAAATCTCTTTTTTTCTTTTTTGAACTATACGTTCTAATTCGTCAATAACCGACTCTTCATCTACTGCTCCATTCAACAAAGCTGCTGTTATTGTATTTACAAAGGACATAGGATTTCTAGAATTTTTCATACATTTTTCTATTTTTTCTTCTATTTCTTCATCCTGAGTCTTTTTCGCTTTATATCGCCTAGCAAAAACTTTTCCAGTCTGAACTGTATCAATAACCTGAACATAACCCTTATCAAGCAATTTTCTTAACACAGTATGGACTGTTGGCGTTGTCAATTCTTTTTCAGATTCTACAATTTCTGTCACCGTCATGGGTTTTTCATACTTCCACAAAACCTGCATAACATTCATTTCTCGTTCACTTAAATAATTATTCTTCATAAAATTCCCAATCTCATAATTTATAGAAACAAAGGGAGCAACTGACGCCCCCTTTGTTTTTCACTCAAGTTCCAATACTACTAACTAATATTATCATTTCCAAGATCCACATTCCATAAATCACTCTATCTTTTTTCATTAGCTCATACCATTCAGGCGTATCTAATAATCTTGGTTTTTTAATTATATAATAATAACAAAAAATCAAAATACAAAGAAAAATTCTAACAGTTCCCACCTGATCATACCAATTTCTAATTCCCATTATGGAAGCAATTCGCTCCCCACAAAGACACAGTTCCATTAATAAAGCGGCAAACGTTGCTTCTCTTCCTTGACGGAATTCATTTGATACTCTATTCTCTTTCATTGCATCTCCCTTTTTTATTACCAATACTCATACTTGGTATAACCTGGCGTCCACCCTAATACTCCATCATTATTATAGCCATATGTATAAGATATTGTAACTTTTGCATAGTTTATGCCACCCTTTTGTGCAGCTGCTAAAACTGTTTTAGCAACAAGTGCTGCCACTGCTACCCCTGCTCCTGCTCCGCCTACCTGTCTTGCGATAAAATTAGTTATTGTCGCTAAATCTTTCATTTCTTGCAAATCAATTGTATACACAATATTTACAACGGTTCCTATAGCAGCTGTTGCTGGTAATCTTCCAGTTATACTAGATGCCCTCGAAGCACCTGTAGATCCTCCACTACCACTTTTGCTTACTTCCAATAATTCTTTAACTTCCGATCTTGAAAAACCAAAATCTTCCATTAACATATCTTCCACAACAGTTTCATCCGTTACCGAAGCATATTTATCATAAATATCTCTCAATTCATGTTGATCAATCACAACCTTTGTTGCCACTTTATCTATTGAATATGGCGGCGCTTCCGCAAATGTTGGGATTACCAATGAAGTTGACATAACTATCGACAATAAAATACTCATAAATTTTTTTCATAAAACCACCTCTTAACGTTATTCACATTATTAATGAGCATCCCACATTTTTGCTGCATTGGAATCCCTCCCTTCTTTAAATTTAGTAAACAAGCTTTAATTTGATTATATATTATCATCTTTGATTATATATGTCAATATTAAAAATATATTTTCATTTCAAATATACTTTCAATCTTTTCTACACAATTAAAAACTACTCTTTCGCCAGCGCCGCGAGCCCGGAAAGAATCTCCCGCGCCTTCACAAGCATCGTCTCGCAGTCCGTATGTTTCTGCCGCACGTCGCGGTAATAGAACGACGGCACATCACCCGTCCTGAAGGTCAGCGTGCCCTTATATTTCTCCATCAGCGCCGGAATGCCGGAGACGTCCAGATCGGCTTTCTGGTACATCTGAATCGTGATATCCTGCTTCTTTACATCGACCTCCACGACACCCGCCTGATGAGCAAGCGCTTTTAGATCGGCGATCTTTAACAGGTTCTCCACCGAACGTGGAATCTCGCCAAAGCGGTCGATCAGCTCATCCTGCATATCCATGTACTCTTCCTGGTTCTCAATACCGGAAATCCGCTTGTAAACGTCGAGTTTCTGATATTCATTGCGGATGTAGGACGGCGGAATATACGCGTCGATGTCGCAGTCCACCACCGTCTCGAAGTCCTCGGCTTCGTTCTTACCGCGAAGTGCCAGCACCGCCTCGTTTAAGAGCTTGCAGTACAGGTCATAACCGACCGCCTGCATGTGGCCATGCTGTTCCGCGCCCAGAAGATTTCCGGCACCGCGCAGCTCCAGATCGCGCATCGCAATCTTGATACCGCTTCCCAGCTCCGTAAATTCACGGATCGCCTGCAGACGTTTTTCCGCCTCCTCACGCAGCAGCTTGTCGCGCCGGTACATGAGAAACGCATACGAAGTCCGCCCGGAACGTCCGACGCGACCGCGGATCTGGTAGAGCTGCGACAGCCCCAGCCGGTCGGCGTCGTGGATGATGATCGTGTTCGCATTCGGAATGTCCAGTCCCGTCTCAATGATGGTCGTAGACACCAGAACGTCGATATTGCCCTCAACGAAATCCAGCATAATTTTTTCCAGTTCATGTTCGTGCATCTGCCCGTGGGCGAACACGACGTTTGCCTCCGGCACCAGAGCCGCCACATGGTTTGCCACCTCGTCGATGTTATTGACACGGTTGTAGACATAATATACCTGTCCGCCCCGCGCCAGCTCCCTGTGAATCGCCTCGCGCACCATCTCGTCGTTGTACTCCATGACGTAGGTCTGAATCGGCAGGCGGTCCACCGGCGGTTCCTCCAGGACACTCATATCCCGGATGCCAATGAGACTCATATGCAGGGTACGCGGAATCGGCGTCGCCGTCAGCGTCAGAACGTCTACATTTTCCTTTAATTTCTTGATCTTTTCCTTATGTGCCACACCGAAGCGCTGTTCCTCATCGATGATCAGAAGCCCCAGATTTTTAAAGACAACATCCTTAGAAAGGACGCGGTGCGTTCCGATCACGACGTCCACCTGCCCTTTTTTCAGATCTTCCAGCGTTTTTTTCTGCTCGCCCGCCGTGCGGAAACGCGACAGCATATCGACCCGCACTGGGAAATCCTTCATCCTCTGCACAAAGGTATTGTAATGCTGCTGCGCCAAAATTGTGGTCGGCACCAGATACACAACCTGCTTACCCTCCTGAATCGCCTTAAATGCCGCCCGGAGCGCTATCTCCGTCTTGCCGTATCCAACGTCGCCGCAGATCAGGCGGTCCATGATGCGGCGGCTTTCCATGTCTTTTTTGGTCGCCTCGATCGCCTCCAGCTGATCCTCCGTCTCCTCAAACGGGAACATTTCCTCAAATTCCCTCTGCCAGACCGTATCCGGTCCATACTGGTAGCCCTCGCTCCGCTGACGCGCTGCATAAAGCTCGACGAGATCCTTTGCAATATCACGGACCGCACCGCGCACCTTGCTCTTCGTCTTATTCCATTCCATTCCGCCCAGTTTATTGAGCTTCGGCGTCCTGGCATCCGAACCGGCATATTTCTGGATTCCCTCCAGGCGGGTCGCCGGAAGATAGAGATTACCGCCGTCGCGGTACTCAATCTTGATGTAATCCTTGACGACCTTGTCCTGCTCGATCTTCTCAATGCCCCGGTAAATGCCGAGTCCGTGGCTCTCATGCACCACATAATCGCCGATCGAAAGCTCGGAAAAGCTCTGGATTTTCTTACCCTGGTAGGAGGTCTTTTTCTTCTTTTTCCGCCCCCGTCCGCCGCCGAACATGTCTCCCTCGGTGATCACGACGAACTTAATCAGCGGATATTCAAATCCCCGATGCAGCTTTCCGTAAGTCACCAGGATTTCACCCGGTTTCACGGTGTTTTCGCCCTCATCCGGGCAGAAGGCACTTAAATCATACTCCCGCAGATCGCCCGCCAGACGGCTCGCGCGCGTCCGCGAACCAGCCAGCAATACCACCCGGTATTTTTCCTTCTTCCAGCGCGCCAGATCGCTGATTAAAAGCTCAAATCCATTCTGGTAGGAATTGACATTTTTAACGCTCAGACTGTATTTTTTCTTAACCGTCATGCCGGAGAGCTTCTGATCCAGCCCCAGCAGTAAAAGAGTGCGCGGGCGCATTGCCATCGCCAGCGTCTCCTTCGCCGAATAGAGGAAGGAAGTCTGCCCCGGAAGCAGATAGCCGCCCTCGAGACGGTGCGACATGCTCTCCCGGAACTCCGTCTCGGTCGTCTCTGCTTTTTCCTTCAAGCGCAGCGGCTCATCCAGGAAAATCGTCAGCTCATCGACTGGAAAATAGTTTAAAAACGATACCGTTTCCTTGCAGAAATACCGGATATAGCTTCCCAGCCCATGCACCCGGAAGCCCTCGCGAAGCCCCTCTAAGACCTCCGAGACAGCCGAATCCATCCGGTACGCCTCTTCCGTCTTCATGGCATCCCGGAGCTTTTTCACGTATTTCCTGCGGTCTTTCTCGATCGCCTCGGTTCCATCCTGAATCTGCTCCGGCGTCAGCGCCATCTCCGTCGCCGGATAGATCACTGCCTCATCCACCTGCTCGATCGATCGCTGGCTCTCCGGGTCGAAGGTACGGATCGAATCGACCTCGTCGCCCCACAGCTCGATCCGGTACGGCACCTCCTCCGTCAGCGGGAAAATGTCAATGATACCGCCGCGCACCGAAAACTGCCCTGATCCCTCAACCTGCGCGACCTTCTCATATCCCATTTCTGCCAGGGCGTGCGTCAGCTTCCCGACCTCGACCACATCTTCTGTCCCGATCGTGAGACTCCGCTCTTTCATCCACGCAAGCGGCAGCAGATGTTCCATCAGCCCGTCGATCGTCGTGACCACCACGCCGCCGGAACTCTCCAGGACCCGCCGCATGACCTGAATCCGCTGTTTCGTCAGCAGGTTTCCGTGGATATCCGACGTATAAAACAGCAGATCCCTCGCCGGGTACAGCGAAATATCCGTATCAAAGCACCGGTAATCCTCACAGATCTCCCGCGCCCTCGAATCATCGTAGGTGACAATCAGCTTCCAGGGCGTCAGATCCGAAAGCTCGGACAGCAGATGCACCTTCTGCGAATCCAGGCATCCCGTGACAAGAAGCGGTCCCTGTCCGCGCTGTAAATCCGTCTTGAGATCCTGAAACTCGATCATCTCCTCTAACGGATTTGCAAATAAATCGCTCATTGTGTCTTGACTTCCTCCTTCCTCTCCGCCTTCTGCTTCTCTAGCTTCTCCTTCTCCCCGCGCGCCGCGCCGTTAAAATGGTTCATCGCCGCCTCAACGCCCTCTGTCATCATATCCACGACTGCCGCCGCACCGTCCTTAAACGCCGTCGTCATCGTTTCGGCTTCCTCTTTCGGAAAACGTCCCAGCACATAGTCTGCCAGATCCATGCGCGCCGGCTTCTCGCCCACACCGATCCGCACGCGTGGAAATTCCTGCGTTCCCAGATGGGCGATGATATTTTTGATTCCATTGTGGCCGCCCGCGCTGCCTTTTTTGCGGATCCGGATGCCGCCCGGAACCAGGCTGATATCGTCATAAATCACGATAAACTCCGCTGGATCTACCTTATAATAATCCATCACCTGACGGATGCACTCGCCGCTCAGGTTCATATACGTCTGCGGCTTTACCAGAATGACCTTATTTCCCTCGATCACGCCTTTTCCGATCAGTCCCTTAAATGCTTTCTCCCGGACATCAATGTTATACTTGTCCGCCAGCGCATCCAGCGTCATAAATCCCACATTGTGGCGGGTTCCCTCATATTCTCTTCCCGGATTTCCAAGTCCTGCAATTACATACATAATTCTATTTCTCCCTCTTTTTCTATAGTATCAAAAATACCAGATTCTTCACTCATCGTCTTTCTCAAAAAGCCAAAACAGACACGACTTTAAGCGTTAAATCCTGAAACTGCCACTTTTTCAAGCTGTTTCAGGATCTAACGCACTTATTTTTCTGGATACTTTTAAAGTTACTGTTCACGGATAGGCACTTTTGGAATCGAAAGTGCCGTAAGTTTTGGGGTCGTGTAAATAAGAAGTTACTTTCCCTTCACAACCTCAACCGCCTTCTGCAGCTGATTATCCTTCTCCTCTGGAATCACGACTTCCTGCGCCGCCTCTTCATCCAGCTCCACCTCGAGATCCGGCTCGATGCCTTTTCCATGGATATCATTTCCATTCGGCGTATAATAATGGTCGGTCGTCAGCTTGATCGCGCTTCCATCCGAAAGCGGCATCAGCGTCTGCACGATACCTTTACCGAAAGTCTTCGTTCCGACGATCGTCGCCACGCCGTAATCCTTCATCGCACCGGTAAATACCTCCGACGCGCTGGCGGAATTGCCATTTACCAGCACAACCATCGGGATCTCCAGGCTGTGTCCATCCTCAGCGTCGTATGTCTCCTCCGTGCCCTTCTTATTTGCCACGGTCAGGATCCGTCCGCCATCTTTCAGGATATAATCCGCCATTGAGACAACCGTCGTCACCTCGCCGCCCGGGTTGTTCCGCAGATCGATGATCAGGCGCTTCATGCCCTCGCCCTGCAGTTCCTCGATCTTGGATTTAAACTGATCGGCAGTCACACGGTCAAACTCTGCAACGGAAATATATCCGATCTCTTCATCCAGCATCTTGCCTGACACCGTCTGCACATCGATCGGTCTGCGGGTCAGGGTGATATCCTTGTACTCGTCGCTATTTTCACGATAAACCGTGATCGTCAGCTGGCTGCCTTCCTCGCCCTTGACGTAATTATTGACCAGAAGCGACAGATCCATGCCAATCACCTCGGTGCCGTCTACCTTATAAAGCGCATCACCCGGAAGTATGCCTGCCTCCTCGGCCGGGCTGCCCTCAAAGACGCGCACGATCGTGCTGACGCCGGTCTGGACATTCTGGGATACCAGAGCGCCGATGCCGCAGTAAGAACCATTTGTCTCATCCAGGAAGCTTGTCAGCTCGTCCGGCGTATAGTAAACCGCATACGGATCATTTAAACCACTCAAAAAGCCCTGATAAATGCCGGCTTCCTCCTCGGATGTATCAATTTTTTCCTCAAACAGGTACTTTTTATCGATAATATCCTGTATCTGCTCCAGCTTTTTCGTGACATTCTCAAAATTGACCGGCTCCTGTGCCTGCGACGGTGTTCCCTCGGTCTGTACCTGTACCTGTGTCTGATTATCGATCACACGGCGTCCAAACATGTAAATCCCCGCCGAAGCACCGACCGTGATCAGACACACCAGTGCTGTCACCAGCACACCGACCATCACACCGCGCCAGAATTTATTTTTACTGTCCATCTCTTATGCCTCCTGATTCCTGTCTATTCCTTCCGGATTTGTAACTGTTCAGTACCTTCACAGTCACGCGCAAAAATCCATCAAAAATTGCCTACGGCAATGGGATTTTTGCCTGCTGGTCCATGTTTTCGTACGGTCAGCGCAGTAAATGCGCAGACCTACTGAACAGTTACCCGGATTTCATCTTTTGCAGCCACCTGATACTTTCCGCACTACGGACTTACATAGCTCGAAGGGTTTACATAACTTCCGTTCTTGCGGACTGCAAAATGCAGATGAGAACCTGTCGAATATCCGGTCGAACCTACCTTCGCGATCGTCTGTCCGGCTTTTACCGTATCCCCTGCCGATACCAGAAGCTGGGAACAGTGCATATACACGGTTGAAAGTCCATTTCCATGGTTGACCACAACATAATTTCCAGCCGAATAACTGTAGGTTGCAATCGAAACCGTTCCTCCGGCGGCTGCCACGATGCTGCTGCCGGTCGAAGCGCTGATATCAATGCCCTTATGGTTCGAGGACGCGCCCGCCGTCGGTGATTTACGTTTTCCGAATCCAGATGTAATGCGTCCGCTTGCAGGGCACGGCCAGCGCAGCGAAGAACTTCCCGTCGAAGTGGTAGTCGTACTGCCAGTATTCCCTTTCGCGGTCGAATTATTCGTTTTTCCCGCTGCGGCGGCTTTTCTGGCAGCTTCCTCTGCCGCTTTTTTCGCCGCCTCTTCCGCTTCCTTCTTCTTAATCTCCGCCTCCATCTGCGCGATCTTGGCTTCCTGCGCCTTGATATCGTCCTCATACGCTTTCGCCTGCGCTGATTTCTCGCCGATCTGCGCGTTGACGTTCTGGAGTTCTTTATTTTTCTCATTCAGGAGAAGCTGGACTGAATCCTGCTTTGCCTCCGTCTGCGTCTTCATCTCCTGCAGCTCCGTCTTCTCCGTCTCCAGCTTTTTCTTGCTGTCCGCGATGGACTCTTTCGTCGCCACATACTGGTCGAGCATCTTCCGGTCATACTCCGAAATCTTTGAAACATACTCTGCCCGGTTTAAAAGCTCCGAGAGCGAACGGGCTTCCAGAAGCAGATTTAAGTAGCTGCTATCGCCCTTCTCATACATATATTTGATACGCATTTTCATCGAAGCATACTGCTTTTTTTCAGTTTTCTGCGCTTCCTCCAGCTTTACCGCCGTCTCATTGATGCTTTTCTGCTTGCTGGAAATATTATTTTCCAGCTTCGTGACCTGCGACTGCAGATCATTCATCTTCGTGTCCAGCTCCTTGACATAGCTCTCGGTGTTACTTTTCAGACCCTGAAGGCTTTTGATCGCCTCCTCGGTCTTCTTTTTCTCCTGTTCCAGGGCGCTTTTCTTATCCTTGGCGCTGCTTACATCCTTTTTCGTCGCTGCCGCCACCGAGGTCAGCACTGGGGAAGACGCCAGCGCCGCCGTCACAAGGAACAGAGCCGCACGTATTTTCAATCCCTGTTTTTTCATGTTCTCATCCTTTTTACCGCAAATTTCCGCTGCCGCCGCATTCTCCTACAGCAGCCGCCAATGTTTCTTACACCTTTAAATGTCTGCGGATCGTAAAGAAACTTCCGACAAAACCGATTCCCACGCCCAGCGCCATCGCCACGGCTACCATGCTCGGGAAAATGGTCTGAATCGGGATAAATTCAATCAGGTTCGACAAGATATCAAACCGTTCCATCATATATACAACCGCCTGGCGGTACAGAAAATACGTGATCGCCAGCGGAATCAGCGCGCCAACCAGACCGATCATCACACCCTGTACAACGAACGGCGCACGGATCATGAAATTCGTCGCACCGATCAGGCGCATGATCCGGTTTTCCTCCCGCCTAAATGCAGCTGCCGTCGTGATCGTATTGCTGATAAGGAAGATAGCAACTGCCAGCAGAATAGCGATGATCACCCCCGACAAAAGTCCCAGCATCTTGTTGAAGCTTGAAAGCCCGGACGCCGTATCGCTCGAATAATTGATCTTCCGGATCCCCTGCACCGTGCCAAGCCATGCAACCATGTCATCCTGCATGTCAATGTCTTTCAGATAGATCTCGTAGGACGCCGAACCGGCTAACGGGTTGTCATCTGCAAATCCTTCTGCCAGATCCTCGACTCCCTTAAAATATTCTTTCTTAAAATTCTCCCATGCCTCCTCGGCAGAAACATACTTTACTTCCTTGACCTCATCGCGGGCGCGTATCTCATCCCCGATTTTCTGTATATCGTCCTCACTCATATCTTCATTGAAGAAAACCGTGATTCCTACTGTAGATTCTGCATTCCGCACCATATACTGTACGTTGGCAATCAAGCCAAAAAACATACAGAACAGGAAAATACATGCCGAAATAATCGCCACCGACGCCAGTGAAAACCAGATATTCCGGATGATATTGCGCATGCCCTCCTTGGTGCAGTAAATCAATGTACTAATTTTCATGCCAGATACCGCCTTTTTGATCTCCCGTCAGCACGCCGCGCGTCAGCGTGATCACACGTTTTCCCATCTCTGCTACGATCTCCCGGCTGTGCGTTACCACAAGCACCGTCGTCCCGCGCCGGTTTATCTCCTCCAGAAGCTCCATGATCTCCATGGAATTATGTACATCCAGGTTTCCCGTCGGCTCGTCCGCCAGAAGTATCTCCGGCGAGTTGATCAGCGCACGGGCAATCGCAACACGCTGCTGCTCGCCGCCCGAGAGCTGGTTAGGGTATGCTTTATATTTTGAAGAAAGCCCTACCAGTCGGAGCATTTCCGGCACATTTTTCTTAATCTCACGGGGCGATACGCCGATGACCCGCTGTGCAAACGCGACATTTTCATATACCGTCTTATCCTTCAACAGACGGAAATCCTGAAACACCATTCCCAGCCGTCTGCGGTACTTCGGGATGTAGCGTCTCGGCATCTTTTCCAGATCCATATCGTTGACGATAATCTGACCGGAAGTCGGCTCCAGCTCCTTCAAAAGAAGCTTTAAAAGCGTCGATTTGCCGGAACCGCTTCGTCCCATGATGAAAACAAACTCGCCGTCCTGAATCTGAATATTGATTCCCTTTAAGGCTTTATTCCCCGTCTTGTACGTCTTGGTGAGATTTTTAACCTCTATCATGCGTAAATCCTCTTTTTCAATTCTCCAAATGAAATTGCTGCGGCAAAGGCAATCTTCCTCCCCGCCACAGCAATTTGGATTAATAATCCAGGTTTTCCATGTATTTCATATATTTTACAACCATCAGGGCAATCTTAAATGTGATCGCATCCTCAAACACCCGCAGATCCAATCCCGTGCTCTTCTGGAGCTTATCCAGACGGTATACCAGGGTATTGCGGTGGATGTAAAGCTGTCGGGAAGTCTCTGATACGTTCAGGCTGTTCTCGAAGAACTTGTTGATTGTCGTAAGAGTCTCCTCATCAAACTCATCCGGCGATTTGCCATCAAAAATTTCCTTGATAAACATCCGGCACAGCGGCAGCGGCAGCTGATAGATCAGACGTCCGATTCCCAGCTTGCTGTATGCGACCACATTTTTGCTGCTGTAGAAAATCTTTCCTACATCCAGCGCCATCTTCGCCTCTTTATAAGAACGCGATACGTCCTTGATCTCGTTGACGATCGTACCGAATGCCACGCTGACACGTGTCAGTGACTCGGTATTGAGCATATCTACGATGGATGTGGCTGTCTTTTCCAGATCGTCGTAAGTCTCGCCCGGTTTCACTTCCTTGACTAGAATAATGTTCTTCTCATCCACTGCCGTGATGAAATCCTTCGTCTTGGTCGAGAACAGGCTGCGGACGGTCTCAAGTGCATTCACATCCTTCTCATGCTGCGTCTCAATGATAAATACGATCCGCTTGACGTTCGTCTCGATGTGCAGCTTCTTCGCACGGTTATAAATGTCAACCAGAAGCAGATTGTCAAGCAGCAGGTTCTTGATAAAATTGTCCTTGTCAAAGCGCTCCTTATAAGCTACCAGCAGGTTCTGAACCTGAAATGCCGCCATCTTGCCGACCATGTATACGTCGTCGCTTCCGCCCTTGGCAAGAAGTATATATTCTAACTGGTGATCGTCAAACACCTTGAAAAACTGATATCCCTGTATCACCTGGCTGTCCGCCGGAGAGTCTACGAAAGCCAGAATTGCACTCTCATATTCCTCAGCGCCAGTAAATGTGGATGCCAGCACCTTGCCTTCCGTATCACAGATACAGAGATCGACACGCGTAATTCCTTTTAACCCCTCAATGTTTGTCTGGAGTATCTGGTTCGAAATCATATTCCTCTCTCCTTTTCTTTTATCCTCCGTCCAGCTGTGTTTCCGGGTCTTTCAACCTGTCATTCCCCAAACCCGTTTGTTACCCCTCCGGCAATCTGTGCCTGTGGACCATAACCGTTCCCCATCTGAATCTTGGACGGATCTTTCCCTTTATTTTAAAGCAAAGTGACGAAAAAAAAAAGAGGGCGGACGAAAAAAAGTGAATTTTTTCGTCATTTTGCCCTCACACGCCGGGATTTTCACAGACTGGAACTTGTTTTTCCGGCGAAATTTTCCAAATATGCGATTCATTCTTATTTTGCTGCGATCGCTTCCATCTCCATCAGGACGCCCTTCGGAAGTTTAGATACCTCGACGCAGGAACGTGCCGGGCATGCGCCCTCGAAATATTTCGCATAGATTTCATTTACTTTTCCGAAATCATCCATGTTCTGGATAAATACGGAGGTCTTTACAACCTGCTCCATGGAAGCACCTGCTGCCGCCAGAAGATTCTTTACATTGGTTAAAACCTGCTCTGCCTGAGCCTCGATTCCCTCCGGGATCTCGCCGGTTGCCGGATTGACCGGAATCTGACCAGATGCAAATACCATTCCATTTACTTCGATTGCCTGGGAATACGGGCCGATCGCTGCCGGTGCATTGGTTGTGCTGATTACTTTCTTCATGTCAAATCTCTCCTTTGTCTTTTATTTTAAACGGATAGAATCTTCGTTTACCTCTACTTTTCCTTCTTTTAAAAGGTGTCCAACCGCACGCTTGAACGCGTTTTTGCTTAGATTAAATTCGCGGCGGATAATCTCCGGCTCCGCGCGGTCATTAAACGGCAGAACGCCGTTTTTTTCTTTCAGACGTGCCAGCACCGCCTCGGCATCCGCATTCATCTGACGGTACGCCACCTCGCGCAGGCTCAAATCCATTTTTCCATCCTCGCGCACCTTCGTCACGCGTACCTTTAAAACCTCGCCCAGACGGCATTTTCCATACAGCTCACGGTTCGGAATCAGACCGAAATAGCGGTCTGCCACTGCCACGAACACGCCCAGATTTTCATTGATCTCATAGACGCGTCCCTCGGTCCACTCGTCCTTCTTGTACGGCGCATCACTGCAAAGATACGAATATACCTTCATCGTCGCCGCCAGACGACCGCTCTTATCGATATACAGCGCTACCAGGCACTCTTCCCCGGCGCGAACCGGATATACCTGCTCTTTAAACGGGAGCAGCAGATCTTTTTCCAGCCCCATATCGAGAAAGGCGCCGATCTTCGATACATCCTTGACCTTCAAAACCGCCGTCCCGCCCAGTTCCAGCTTCGGCATCGAGGTCGTCGCAATCAGGCGATCCTCGGAATCTTTATAAATAAATACCTTGAGCTTATCGCCCACTTTTGTGCCCTCCGGCACCTGTTTCTTCGGAAGCAGGACCGCCGCCGCATCATCTTTCTTCTGTCCCAGATACACGCCGAAGTTTTTCTCCCGCACTACCATCAGTTCCTGTACTCTTCCCAGTTCAATCATGTCATTCGTCCTCTCTTTTCTGCCGATCTCTTTTTTTATTTAACGGTTGCATTTTTCATTCACTGGCAGACAATCCACGCCGAATCTTTCTTCGGCTGCAATGATTCAGTTTCTTCACTGCTACATACAAACTCTTTACAAACCAGTCCTTGCCAGCCACAAATTCGCATACACCTGACCTTCCGCATCCTGCAGCGATACCACGTATCCTTCCGGCACCTGCGCCAGTTTCGGGTACATCACATTCCCAAGCACTGCCGCCTTCCGGTACTCCACCCGCAGTTCTCCGAGTGCAAAGTCCACAGGCAGCAATTCACGCGCAATCGCCACATACTGTGCATTGTTCACGTGCCGGTTCGTATCGAGATGATGGCGTTCCACCGTGACCGGCGCCGCCGTCTCATACGTCTCAGGCAGGCGGATTTTCTTCGGCGCTGGCGGCATTGCAAGCGGTTTATCTTCAATCTGGTAGCCCTCCAACTGGCTTTCCGGCACCCGCACCGGGCATCCTTTTTCCAGATCGTAGTAAAACCAGGTCGAATCCGCCCGCACCAGCGGGTTTCCCATCTCATCCTCGATCGTGAAATTCCGGTAGCCATAGATTCCCTTAAACCCATACGGCCAGGTCGAAATACGGATCCGCTCGCCAAAATGCGGCTGTCTGAGAATCTCTATCTGCCATCCGCTCAGCCACCACGCCCGTTTTTCCTCATTCAGATAGGAAATTCCGAGTTTCAGATCCTCCGACTGGAACGTCGAACAATCCTGAAGATAATTCATGATTCCCACTACAGAAAGATTTCCCTCTTCATCCGTCTCACTGTACCGGACCCGGCTGTCAAATGTATACATATCGCTCTCTTTTCCTTTCCGGCTTCCGGCTCCCCGCACCATCTCCGCGCATCCGCCATCTGCCGTTTCGTCCTATATTGCCTTAACATTCTGTCATGAAACTCATTATATCCGATTCGAACCACGTTGTCTACTTACAGACCCAGAATATTGCAGAATTTGCCGGACGCATGGCGCGGTTTCTGCCACAGCAGCCGCCCAAACAAAAAAAATTATCAAAAAAGCGAAAAAAGTAGTTGACGAATCTGTTCCCTTACAGTATAATACAAATCGTTCAATTCATTGGGCTATCGCCAAATGGTAAGGCAACGGACTCTGACTCCGTCATTTTCAAGGTTCGAATCCTTGTAGCCCAGCTAAAAAGCATTTGTTTGCCAAAGACGGCATGACAAGTGCTTTTTTTGTATTATGGAAACTCCCTCTGAAATGTTCCATAATACAACATTTTTCAACTCAATAAACCTCCATATGTTTGCGAGAAAACAAGAAAAGAACCCCCGCTCCGGTCATCCCTCACAGCCGGCGGCAGGGGTTCTTTTCTATTTCCAAATATTCTTAATAAATGTATAGATCAGCCAAATCAGAAGAATCGGTCCCGCCAGATGAATCAGGATGGTGAAAATACCTCCGACCAGTGCAAACAGCACAAATAAGATCGCGATAACCACCACGCTGAGAATCACCTTCCAGTACCATTTGTTCAAATCGATGTAATGGAAGTTCGGCGGCAGACCGCTGTCGTCCCGCTCCGAAAAACCGCCGTTGTAGGAGGACGCTGTGCGCCCGCTCCCGGCAGCGTCTCCCGAAGTGTACGAACCGCCCTGGCCGGTCTCCCCAGCGCCCTCGCTGCTGTCGATAATGGTTTTCGCAATCAGGCGTGGGCTGCCGATCTCCTCGATCACTTCTTCCTCCCTGCGCCCTTTCGCCGCCTCCTGGCGGATATACTGATCGTAATAGCTTATGTTGCTCTGGATGACTGAAGCCGAAACCTCGCCGTCCAGCGCCTCCCGAAGCTCCTGTAAAAACTCTGTCTTTCTCATCTTGTCTCCTTATTCCTCAAACCGTCCCGCTTCTCCCGTTTTACCCAGCCGAAAGAAACAAGCTTCCAGTTCCCGTCCTTTTCAACTGCCTCAGCGCACGCGCTCTTTCAAAAGTCCGCTCCGGTACGCTTTCAAGAGCTCTTTCAGATCCTCGATGCGACCCGCCAGCTCCTTGCCCTCGTCGGTATCCGCCACTGTGATGCGCTTCTGCATTTTCTCCACAATATATACCTTCGGCGTCCGCTCGCGCTCCGGGTCAAATGGCTTGTGTTCCGCAAGCGCGAGATGGTGCGAATTGAAAATCAACGTATATCCGGCGATTCCCGTCCGCTCCTGGTAGGCTTTCGACAGCCCGCCGTCAATGATGAAGAGCTTGCCGCCAGCCCGGATCGGTGTCTCTCCACTCTTAATCTTCACCGGCATATGCCCGTTGATGATATGCGATCCCTTCGTCGGAAGTCCAAATTCCTTCAAAATCATATCGCAGGTCTCTTCTTCCTCACTGAGCTGGTAATACGGGTTCATCGTCTCTCTCATCACTTCCGGATCCTCAATGAAATAATGCTCAAAGCTGCGGTTTTTGTCCTTTCCAAATACCGGCGATTTCGCACCATTCCACAGATACCACATAAAATCGCGGCACGCCTCCTTCTCCGGCGCGTCCTCTGGAAGAAAATAGGCATTTTTAACCTGTGTGTCAATAAAATCCATCAATTCCTTGCCGCGGTACATCTTGCCGCCCACCATCAGACCGTCAAATTCCCGATTCTCCGTCATCGGGATACAGCCGTGATAGAGCAGGTTGGAATTGCAGCATTTATACATGCTTCCGTTGGAATATAGGAAACGGACATGCTCATGCAGCCGTGCATTGTGGCGGAACGACAGCTCCAGCGTGTGAAGCAGCTCTTCCTCTTCGTCCGTCAGCCGCAGCGGATCCGCCGGATCCACCGTCGGGAAATTCATGTCGCGCATCGGATACTCTTTTCCATCGATCGTGACCGTGCCGCGGTCATAACGAATCGCTGACAGAAGTATCCGCTCTTCCATCCCGTACTCCGGATGGCGCTTGATGATCTGCCCCTCTTCCTTATACTGTAACACCGCGATCGCCTTGTGCATCTTCGCCGCCAGCTTCGGATCCACTGCGTCGTAAATATTTTTGTCAAGAATCTGCGGCAGAAAACAGGTACACGGATCGTCCCGGTACACGCGCTCCGCAAACATCGACAGCGGGCGCAGGTTAATTCCGTAGCCGTCCTCCAATACATCAAATCCATTGTAACCGAGCGCCATACGCAAAACATTGCAGATACACGCCCGGTTGCCCGTCGCCGCGCCCATCCACGAAATATCATGATTGCCCCACTGGATATCCACATCATGGAAATGCATCAGTTCCTCCAGAATGATATCTGGCCTCGGACCACGGTCAAATATATCGCCCAGGATATGAAGATTATCGATCGTCAGACTCCGGATCAGGCTGCAGATCACGACAATAAAGCTGTCCGCCACCCGGACGTCAATCAGGGTATTGATGAGTTCGCTGTAATACTCCGTCTTATTGTCATCGGTATTATCGACATATAAAAGCTCATCGATCACACCCGAAAATTCCCTCGGCATCTTTTTTCTTACCTTGGAACGGGTGTATTTCGACGAAACCTCCCGGCAGATCTGCACCAGACGGTAGACCGCCGTCTTCTGCCAGTCCTCCGTGTATTCGTTCGCCTGTTTGATCTGATTGATCATTTTTTCCGGATAATAGATAAGGTTCGCCAGCCGTACCTCGTCCTCCTCCGAAATAATATGTCCAAATGTCTCGCGGATCTTCTCCCGGATAATACCCGACGAACTGCGGAGCAGATAAATAAACGCCTCATGCTCACCGTGCAGGTCACTGAAAAAATATTCCGTGCCCTTCGGAAGTCCACAGATTGCCTGTAAATTAATAATATCACTCGCCGCCGCCCGGATATTCGGATACTCCCGCGAAAGCAGCTTCAAATATGCTAAATCCCTCATGTTATCAGCTCCCAAACTGCGCTGTCTGCCCGGATATTGTCGTGACTCGTTATCGTCGCGCTCGCTTTGGGTAAACAGCACATTATCTACATTGCATTTGCCTTTTTGATAGATTTATAGTAGCATAGATTCAGATCAGGGTCAAAATATATTTTCGGCACTTTCGGTTCCAAAAGTGCCTACTCGTGAACAGAAACATACTTTTGTTACTGTACACGCATACGTGCCCAGTAACAGAATTTGCCGTGGCTTCGCATTTAAATACGGCAAATTCCTGCTGCCACCATGTTTTCTTACGGCACTTTCGGTTCCAAAAGTGCCTACCCGTGAACAGAAACATATTTTTACATAAATACAGGAGGAACATTCATGACGCAACCACACACTCTCTACGTGTTTGGCACCGGCAACGCCACGATGACACGTTATTATAATACCTGCTTCGCCATCCGCTCCGGCGAGGAATATTTCATGACAGACGCCGGCGGCGGCAATGGCATCCTGCGGATTCTGGAAGAAATGCAGGTTCCATTAAACCGCATCCATCATCTCTTCGTGACACACGAACACACCGACCACATTCTCGGCGTGATCTGGATGATCCGGATGATTGGCACTGCCATCAAAAAGGGAAATTATGAGGGAATTTTTCATATTTACTGCCACGACGGCCTGATCGACACGATTCAGACCTTCTGCCGCCTGACACTCCAGAAGAAATTCTGCGACCTGATCGGCGATCCGATCCAGCTCATCCCGATTTCTGACCGCGAAACCCGGCAGATTCTCGATATGGAGGTCACCTTCTTTGACATTCATTCGACCAAGGCGCGCCAGTTCGGCTTCCGCGCTGTGCTGCCGGGCGGCAAGATCGTCTGCTGCCCGGGCGACGAACCGCTGAACCCGCTCTGCGAAGAATTTGCCAAAGGCGCCGACTGGCTTTTCCACGAAGCCTTCTGCCTCTACCGCGACCGGAAAATCTTCTCCCCTTATGAAAAACACCACAGCACCGTCAAAGATGCCTGCGAACTCGCCGAACGCCTCGGTGCGCAGCATTTGATTCTGTGGCACACTGAAGATAAGACTTATCCGGAACGCGCTGCTTTGTACCGCGCTGAAGGGGAAGCCTATTATCATGGGGATTTGCTGGTACCGGAGGATGGGAGTGTGATAGAGCTGTGATTGTATCTTGCAGCTCTACCTCTTCCTCAAATGATAATACGTCATCGTCGCCGACGCCAGCAGCGTCTCCTTATCATCATAAATCTTGCATTCGCACACCGAAAATGCATAACCATTCTGTATTTCCTGCGCCCGGGCGATGATTTTGGATGTGTTTTTTCCAGCTTTCAGATAATGGATCGTGCCATCCACGGTCGGGACTGCGTAGTCGCGCCCGGTCATCGCTGCGGTGCCGCCCACGGTATCCGCCAATGAATACAGGACGCCGCCGTGCACGATACCTAAGATATTCATATGCCACGGTTTCAATACAATCTCTCCAACTGCATAGCCCGGGCGTGCCTCGGTGATCTCCATCTCGATTTTCTTCCGGAAATCATTGGCTGCATCCGTCTCCTGTCCGCGCTTGTCCCAGACTTCTGAGAATGAGCCGGACGGCTTTTTCTTTTCTTCCTTCTTTTCCATTTCATGTACCTCCTTGTATATATGATTTACTCTCCTTTTTATCTCTCTGCAGGTCATCTATTGTTTTCTTCTATTTTTTCTATCACTTTTCTCTCTGATATAATCTGTTTGTATAATCTGTTTGCCTGAATCAGCCCATCCTTTTTCCTCGCCTCAAACGCTTTTTCTCATATTTTTCCAAAGATGGACTCATACTTTCTCCCATCCTCTCATACAATCTTATCAGATTGCAAAAATGTTATTGTTCACGCATACGTGCCCAGTAACGGAATTTGCCGTGGCTTCGCATTTAAATACTATCGCACAGGAGGGATCTGTCTTGAAACGAAGTTCTGTTATCATTGCACTGGAAATCTGCGCCATTGCGGCGCTCTTTGTCAGCTGGTCCTTCCAGCGTCCGAACAGCCGTCAGGTCACGGTCGGGAATGCGTCGGAACATTTTATCCGCTGGGTGGATTTCGATGTGACCGCCGACGCCATGACACAGGCGTTCCGCTATGATGTTGATACCTGCCAGCAGGATCTCCACCTGAACTGGGTCGATCTGCTCGCCTACCTGGGGGCGCGCTACGGGGGCGATTTTTCGCATTATCAGGCGTCCGATATGACGGAAGCTGCCGAACAGCTCCAAAATGGCGTTACAGTGGAAGAATTGACGAAAAATATGACCTCTTTTGCCTATTATCGTGAGGCTTACGGCGCGGTTCTGGATGGAATGGTCGGACTGTATGAAATTGAGATTCCGAAATCGGAAGCACCGGCTTTTGCACTGGCGGACGCGCAGATACAGGAAGGGGATCCGGCTGCCAATACTTCCTACGCAACGACACCACCAACAACAGCAGCAACAACAGCAACCACAACTGGTACAGACACAATCGACTCAGCCAGTCAAGCTTCACCAGAAACTTCAGCCTCATCCAACACACAAACTTCTCTCGAACCCCCAGCCCCCACTCTCTCCGATCCCGACGCTGTCCCCCTGACTCCCTCCGGTGAGGAAAAAGTCTGGGTTACCAAATATGGTCTGAAAGCGTTTCTCCCACTGGCGAAAAACTTTCCCTACAGCCACTATGACGATTTCGGTGTCTCCCGCAGCTACGGTTACCGGAGACGGCATCTCGGGCATGATATGATGGGGCAGACGGGAACGCCTGTGATTGCTGTGGAATCCGGGCGCGTCGAGGCGCTCGGCTGGAACCAGTACGGCGGCTGGCGCATCGGCATCCGCAGCTTTGACGGGAAACGATACTACTATTATGCACATTTACGCAAAGACTACCCCTACCAGTCAAACCTAAAAGAGGGCAGCCTTGTCACCGCCGGGGACGTGATTGGTTATCTCGGGCACACCGGCTACAGCAGCACTGAAAACACCAACAACATCGCTGAACCGCACCTGCATTTCGGATTGCAGCTCATTTTTGACGAATCCCAGAAAGAAGGAAACAACGAAATCTGGATTGACTGCTATGAACTGATCCGTTTTCTGGCGATAAACCGCTCCGAGACCGTCAAGAAAGAAGGCACCAAAGAATGGACGCGTGTTTATGAAATGAAAGATCCTAGTATCGATCAATTTTCCACCCCATGACAAAGTTTTCTTACCAAGTCAATCCTGTCGCTTAATATAACCCGCCACTGACAGTTTCTCACCAATATATACATATAATTATCACGTTAAAAAGCCATGCAGAGATTCTTCAATAAAAACATTCTGCAATCCATAAAAATACAGCCGGAAAAGGTGCACCCAAAACCGCACTTTCTCCGGCTGTTTTCAATAAAACTTATTATTTGATCACGCGCACGCGCATCATACCCTGAATAGCTTTCAGCTTCTCAATCGTCGCCGCGTCTGCCTTGGTCTCCAGATCAACCAGCGTATAAGCGTATTTATCACGGCTCTTGTTCGTCATGTTTGCGATGTTCATGTCAGTCGATGCCAGGATCGAGGAAATCTGTCCGATCATGTTCGGCACGTTCTTATGAAGAAGTGCAAGACGACCTACGGTTGTGCACACGCCCATATCGCAATTCGGGAAGTTGACGGAATTCTTGATATTACCATTGTCCAGGTAATCCATCAGCTCTTTGACTGCCATCACGGCACAGTTATCCTCGGATTCTTCTGTGGATGCGCCCAGATGTGGGGTTGCGATGACGTTCGGCATCTGCATTACTTTTGCATTCGGGAAATCGGTGATATAGCGTTTTACACGACCGGAAGCCAGCGCCTCTGCCATATCGTCGTCATTTACCAGAAGGTCACGCGCAAAGTTTAAGATAACCACGCCGTCCTTCATCTGTCCCAGGCTGTCTTTGTTGATCATCTGGCGGGTGCTGTCAAGCAGCGGTACATGAACGGTGATGTAATCGCATTCCTGATAGATCGTATCAACAGATGTGATGTGCTTTACGTCTCTGGAAAGCATCCACGCTGCTTTGACAGAAATGAACGGGTCATAGCCGTATACTTCCATGCCAAGCGCTGCAGCTGCGTTTGCAACCTCTGCGCCGATGGCGCCCAGTCCGATAACGCCAAGCTTTTTGCCGCGGATCTCATGACCGGCAAATTTCTTTTTCGCCTTCTCCATATCTTTGGAAATATTTTCATTGTCCTTCTGCTCCTTGCACCAGTCGATGCCGCCGACTACGTCTCTGGCTCCCAGCAGCATGCCAGCCAGCACCAGCTCTTTGACGCCGTTTGCATTAGCGCCCGGTGTATTGAATACGACAACACCAGCCTCCGCACACTTGTCAAGCGGAATGTTGTTGACGCCCGCTCCGGCACGTGCAACGGCACGCAGTCCCTTCGGAAGTTCCAGATCATGCATAGCAGCACTGCGGACCAGAATGCCCTCTGCCTCCGCCAGGTTGTCAGTCATCTCATAATTTTCGGTCAGTAAACCGGTTCCCAGCTTGGAAATCGGGTTCAGGCAATGGATTTTTCTCATTTTTTAACTCTCTTTTCTTTCAAAATTTCAAATCTTCCCATACGCGGGCTGTTTTTGTTTTAAAAAGTCCACTGCTGCAGCAGAAAGGAACGGATTCCCCCTCCCTTTCGCCGCAGCAATGGCATAAATTTTAAAATTGACTAATTTGTATGTTTTTTCTCAAATTCACGCATGAAAGCAACTAATTTCTCAACGCCCTCGATCGGCATTGCGTTGTAGATGCTGGCACGCATACCGCCGACGGTACGGTGACCTTTTAAGTTCACAAAGCCTGCCTCTTTGGCTTCCTTGACAAACAGGGCATCCAGATCTGCATCGCCGGTGATGAACGGTACATTCATCAGGGAACGATCCTTTTTCTCAACAGTACCCTTGAAGAGCTTGCTCTCATCGAGGAAATCGTAAAGGATCTTCGCCTTCTTCTCGTTGCGCTCCTTCATGGCACTTAAACCGCCCATTTTCTTGAGCCATTTAAATACCTTGCCGCACATATAGATGGTGTATGTAGGCGGTGTGTTGTACAGAGAGTCATTGTCTGCGTATGTTTTGTAGCGCAGCATGGTTGGTGTTCCCGGAAGAACATCCTCAGTGATCAGATCCTCGCGGATGATGACGATCGCCATACCAGCCGGACCTACGTTCTTCTGGACACCGCCCCAGAGAATACCAAACTTACTCACATCCAGCGGCTCTGACAGGAAACAGGAGGAGATGTCTGCTACCAGTGTCTTGCCCTTGGTGTTCGGAAGCTCGTGGTATACGGTTCCGTAAATAGTGTTATTTAAGCAGATATACACGTAATCTGCGTCCTCATCCACTGGAAGGTCCGAACAATCCGGGATGTAGGAAAAGGTCTTGTCAGCGCTGGATGCAATCGCGTTGGCGGTACCAAACATCTTTGCCTCCTGATATGCTTTCTTTGCCCACTGTCCGGTGATGATGTAATCCCCCACCTTATTTTTGAACAGGTTCATCGGAACCATGGCGAACTGCATATTGCCGCCGCCCTGTACGAATAATACTTTGTAATTGTCCGGAATCTGCATCAATTCGCGCAGATCCTTCTCTGCATCATCAATGATGGCCTGGAAATCCTTGGAGCGGTGGCTCATCTCCATGACGGACATGCCGCTGCCCTGGTAATCCAGCATCTCTGCCGCTGCCTCTCTCAGTACCTCCTCCGGAAGTACTGCCGGACCTGCCGAAAAGTTATAGACTCTGCTCATAATAAATCTCCTCCTGTCTTACACAAAAATGTGATAATTGCCCCCATTTTACAACTATTCGATGCGTAAGTCAATCTCATCAAACGCTTCCTCGATCGGTTTTCCAGCCGGAACCATCGGGAATACCTTGTCATCGCTGCCGATCTGGCACTCGATCATAACCGGGATATTTAAGCTGATCGCCTCGCGCAGCACCGGCTCCACATCCTCTTTCTTCGTGATACGGTATGCCTTCGCGCCCATGCCCTCTGCCACCTTGACGAAATCCATCTGATCGTAAAGCTCCGTCTGGGAATAGCGTTTTCCATAGAACAGGGTCTGCCACTGGCGCACCATACCCAGAACATGGTTGTTAAATACAACCTCGATAACCGGGATATTGTAGCGGGTTGCCGTCGCAATCTCGTTCATGTTCATACGGAAACAGCCGTCTCCGGCAATATTGATAACCGTCTTATCCTTACAGCCCATCTTAGCACCAATCGCTGCACCCAGACCGTAGCCCATGGTGCCCAGACCGCCGGAGGTCAGAAGCTGTCTCGGACGTTTGTATTTATAATACTGTGCCGCCCACATCTGATGCTGTCCGACATCGGTACAGATGATCGCATCGCCGCCGGTTACCTTGTAGATCTCTTCCATGATATACGGACCGGTCAGAACTTCCTTATTGTAGCGGAGCGGGTACATATCTTTCAGACGCTCAATGTGACTCAGCCACTCGTCATGGTTCATCGGATCCAGACGCGCGTTTAACTTACGCAGAATAATCTTGACATCGCCAATAATGCTCGCATCGGTCTGGATATTTTTGTTGATCTCCGCCGGATCGATATCTATGTGTAAAATCTTTGCATTGGTTGCAAAATGGTTCGGATCGCCCACAACACGGTCACTGAAACGCGCGCCTACAACGATCAGCAGATCGCACTCTGCCACACCGAGGTTGGATGTCTTGGTTCCGTGCATACCGATCATACCGGTATAAAGGACATCGGTTCCGTCAAATGCACCTTTACCCATCAGGCTGTCACCCACCGGTGCCTGAATTTTATGTGCAAATGCACTTAATTCATTGGCAGCATCTGACGCCACTGCACCGCCGCCGACAAAAATAAACGGTTTTCTCGCCGCCTTGATCATCTCGATCGCCTTTTCCATGTCTTCCTCACGGATCAGCTCTGTCTCGCGCTCGATCGGCTGCGGTTCCTTCGGCTCGTACTCGCAGGCCGCTGCCGTCACATCCTTGGTGATATCCACCAGAACCGGACCCGGACGGCCACTCTTAGCGATCACGAACGCACGACGGATCACATCTGCCAGCTTCGTGACATCCTTTACGATAAAATTATATTTCGTGATCGGCATGGTAACACCCAGAATGTCGATCTCCTGGAAGCTGTCTTTTCCAAGAAGCCCTGTCGTTACATTACAGGTGATGGCTACCATCGGAATGGAATCCAGGTTAGCCGTTGCAATACCCGTAACCAGGTTTGTAGCTCCCGGACCGGATGTCGCCATACACACACCGACCTTACCGGTTGCTCTCGCGTAGCCGTCTGCCGCGTGGGACGCTCCCTGTTCATGAGAGGTCAAAATATGGGTGATTTCATCCTTGTGTTTATAAAGTGCATCATAAATGTTGAGGATCGCGCCGCCCGGATAACCGAACACCGTGTCTACCCCCTGCTCTTTCAAGCATTCAATGACAATCTCTGCTCCTGTCAATGTCTTCATCTGTCTAACCTGCTTTCCTTCCTTAAACCATTTTAAATGCATATCAAGCAGTACTTTCCGTCTCAAAAGCACCTGTCTGAAGCCCGCAATGATTACTTCTGTGTCTTCGGAACCTCCAGGATTGCGCCCCGGTTTCCGCTCGTTACAAGCGCTGCGTAACGTGCCAGGTATCCGGTCGTAACCTTCGGTTCTCTCGGCTGCCATTTCTTTCTTCTCTCTGCCAGCTCCTCGTCGGATACGAGTACGTTCAGGGAGTTATTATTGATATCGATGGAAATAATATCGCCTTCCTCAACCAGCGCGATCGGTCCGCCGACTGCCGCCTCCGGAGAAACGTGTCCGATGGATGCACCTCTGGATGCGCCGGAGAAACGTCCGTCTGTAATCAGAGCTACGCTGGAACCAAGTCCCATACCTGCGATGGCAGAAGTCGGGTTCAGCATCTCACGCATGCCCGGACCGCCCTTCGGTCCCTCGTAACGGATGACAACAACATCGCCAGCCACGATCTTGCCGCCCTTGATCGCTGCAATCGCGTCTTCCTCACAGTCAAACACACGCGCCGGTCCCTGATGTACCAGCATCTCCGGTGCAACGGCAGAACGTTTTACAACGCCTGTATCCGGTGCCAGGTTTCCTTTCAGGATCGCGATACCGCCAGTCTGGCTGTACGGATTGTCGATCGGGCGGATAACCTCCGGATTCTTGTTGACACAGCCCTTGATATTCTCGCCAACGGTCTTGCCGGTTACGGTCATGCAGTCCAGATTCAGAAGGTTCTTCTTGGACAGCTCATTCATAACCGCATACACGCCGCCTGCCTCGTTCAGATCCTCCATGTAGGTCGGACCTGCCGGCGCCAGATGGCACAGGTTCGGGGTGCGCTTGCTCATCTCATTGACCAGCTCCATGTTCAGGTCTACGCCTGCCTCATGTGCAATCGCCGGAAGATGCAGCATACTGTTGGTAGAACATCCGAGTGCCATATCCACGGTCAGTGCATTTAAAAATGCCTTTTCTGTCATAATATCTCTCGGACGGATGTTTTTCTCATACATCTCCATAACCTTCATACCAGCGTGTTTTGCCAGTTTGATTCGCTCGGAGTAAACTGCCGGGATCGTACCGTTGCCCTGAAGACCCATGCCGAGTACCTCTGTTAAGCAGTTCATGCTGTTGGCGGTGTACATACCGGAACAGGAACCGCAGGTCGGGCAGACCTTACATTCGAATTCTTTCACATCTTCTTCCGTCATGGTGCCTGCTGCGTAGGAACCAACTGCCTCGAACATGCTGGAAAGACTTCTCTTCTGTCCCTTTACATGACCGGCTAACATCGGACCGCCGCTGACAAATACAGTCGGTACATTGACGCGGGCTGCTGCCATCAGAAGTCCCGGTACGTTTTTATCACAGTTTGGAACCATAACCAGCGCATCGAACTGATGTGCCAGCGCCATACATTCGGTGGAATCTGCGATCAGATCACGGGTAACCAGGGAATATTTCATGCCGACATGTCCCATAGCGATACCATCACAGACTGCGATCGCCGGAAATACAACCGGTGTGCCGCCAGCCATCGCTACGCCCAGCTTCACGGCATTTACAATCTTGTCCAGGTTCATGTGTCCCGGAACAATCTCATTATAAGAACTTACGATACCGACGAGAGGTTTGTTCATCTCCTCTTCCGTCATACCGAGTGCATTAAACAAAGAACGGTGAGGTGCCTGCTGCATCCCTTTTCTTACTGCATCACTTTTCATCTTTTCGTCTCCTTCTATCTCTTTCGACGACCTCCGCCCCTGGTGACAGGGGCGGTTTTTACGTTTATCTTTGATTTTATCGCATTTATGAAATTTTTGCAATCTTTCTATTTAATTCTCTCACAGATCAGCCTGCCCATCTCAACGGTTCCAACCTGCTTGCAGCCATCCGCCATGATATCCACGGTACGGTAGCCCTCGGTCAGTACCTGCTGTACGGCATCCTCGATGGCTTTTGCTTCCTTATCCAGATCGAAGGAATAGCGGAGCATCATCGCTGCAGAAAGAATAGTTGCAATCGGGTTTGCGATGTCCTTGCCCGCGATGTCCGGTGCGGAACCGTGGCTCGGCTCATAGAGACCAAATTTGCCCTCGTTTAAGCTGGCTGAAGACAGCATACCGATGGAGCCGGTAATCATGCTTGCCTCGTCAGAAAGGATATCGCCAAACATGTTCTCAGTCAGGATCACGTCGAACTGTCCCGGATTCATGACAAGCTGCATCGCGCAGTTATCAACCAGCATATGGGTCAGGGTAACTTCCGGATAATCTTTAGCAACTTCCTCGACTACCTTTCTCCACAGGCGGGAGGAATCCAGTACGTTTGCCTTATCGACGCTAATAACGCTCTTGCGGCGCTTCATCGCGATATCGAATGCCTTGATTGCGATCCGGCGGATCTCATTTTCATTGTAGGTCAGGGTATCTACCGCGGTCGTCACGCCATCAATCTCCTTCGTGTAACGGTCGCCGAAGTACAGACCACCGGTCAGCTCACGCATGATAACCATATCGAAGCCGTCGCCGATGATCTCTTTCTTTAGCGGGCAGGCATCTGCCAGCTCTTTGTAGAGGTATGCCGGGCGGATATTCGCGAACAGTCCCAGACCTTTACGGATGGCAAGAAGACCGGCCTCCGGACGCAGGTTCGGAGCCACATCGTACCAGCGGGAATTTCCCACGTTGCCGCCGACTGCACCGAGCAGGACGGAATCACTCTTTTTCGCGGTCTCCAGTGCCTCATCGGTCAGCGGTACGCCGTACTCGTCGATGGAACAGCCGCCCATCAGGATTTTTGTATAATTAAATGTATGACCGTAGACAGCGCCCACCTTGTCCAGCACGCCGCATGCCTCTCTCACAATCTCCGGTCCGATTCCGTCACCCGGAATCACAGTAATATTGCAATTCATAATAAAATACCTCCCTTGTTTCAAACGGTTACTTTTTATCATATCGGATTCCGTCCTATTTTGCAATCTTCTGACAAAGGAAAACGGGTATTCCCCATATAGTAATTTGGAATTTATTCTATAACCTGGGGTTATCTGTAAAATAAAAAAGAATGTGCCTTGGCACATTCTCGCGCCGAGCGCGGTCGCTTGCGACATGTTTCTGCTTCGCGCGAGTGCGCATCATTGGCACGTTAGTGCCTTTTTGTGTCATAGGGAATTCCAAGGAATTTCCTGTTACACAAAAAAAGGACCGCCGCCCCCATCGGGAGCTGCGATCCTCTCACTTTCTTACCGTTCTTCTTAGACTTCCGGTTTCTCAACCTGAACGATTGCATCCTTACGCATCGGGATGCGGCAGTTCTTGTTGCTTCCGAATTCTACGATTACAGTATCATCGGTCATATCGATAATCACGCCGTAGAAGCCGCTGGATGTCAGAACGCTGTCGCCTACTGCTACGGTTGCCATCAGTTCTGCCTGTTTTTTCTTTTCCTTGGACTGTGGACGGATTGCCATAAAATAGAAGATGGCAATGATAAATACAAGGTAAACGATCATTCCGCTTGTGCTGCTCATGTGGTATATTTCCTCCTTTAGTTCGATTCACCCATCATGCCTGCAAGTTTCTTTGCTTTATACTCAGCATAACAGTGATGTTCGATCGCGTCGCGAATCTCTTCCATCATTTTATTATAAAAATACAAATTATGCAAGACGCATAATCTCATCCCCAGCATTTCCTTCGCCTTAAACAGGTGGCGGATATATGCGCGGGAGTAAGAACGGCATGCCGGGCAGCCGCAGCCTTCCTCGATTGGGCGCGGATCCAGCTCATATTTGCTGTTCAGGAGATTTAATTTGCCATGGTTCGTGTATACATGGCTGTGGCGTCCATTCCGGGACGGGTACACACAGTCAAAGAAATCGACGCCCCGGTCTACCGCTTCCAGGATGTTTGCCGGTGTGCCAACGCCCATAAGATAAGTCGGCTTGTCCTCCGGCAGGTGCGGAACGACTGCATCCAGAATCCGATACATTTCCTCATGGCTCTCGCCAACTGCCAGACCTCCGACCGCATAGCCATCGAGGTTCATTTTGCTGATTTCCTTCGCGTGTTCGATACGGATATCCTCGTAAATCGCACCCTGATTGATACCAAACAGGAGCTGTTCCCGGTTGACCGTATCCGGCAGTGCATTGAGGCGTGCCATCTCATCCTTGCAGCGCGCCAGCCAGCGCGTCGTGCGCTCCACTGATTTCTGTACATAGTCCCGATCGGCAAGACTCGGCGGGCACTCATCAAATGCCATCGCGATCGTCGAACCTAAGTTGGACTGAATCTGCATACTTTCCTCCGGTCCCATGAAAATCTTGTGACCATCGATGTGGGAGTTAAAATAAACGCCCTCTTCTTTAATCTTCCGCAGTCCCGCCAGGGAAAACACCTGAAATCCGCCGGAATCCGTGAGGATCGGGCGATCCCAGTTCATAAATTTGTGCAGACCGCCAAACTGTCGGATCAGCTTGTCGCCGGTACGGACATGGAGGTGGTAGGTATTGGAAAGTTCCACCTGCGTGCCGATCGTGCGGAGATCATCGGTCGAAACCGCGCCCTTGATCGCCGCCACCGTGCCGACATTCATGAAAACAGGCGTCTGGATGGTTCCGTGGACCGTTTTCATTTCCGCGCGTTTTGCGCGGCCATCTTTGTATAAAATCTTGTATTCCATCTTTTTTCCTATACTTTTTACTTCTCTGCCTTTGCCTTCTTGCCAGCCGGTTTGGCATTCTTCTCCATGCGCTTTTTATTCAGCACATACCAGACAGAGCCGGACAGGCATACGGACGAATACGTACCGCAGATCAGACCTACCATCAGCGGAAGAGCAAACTCACGGATGGAAGATACACCCAGGATGTAAAGAATCAGGACCATGACGAAGGTCGTCAGCGTCGTGTTGATGCTTCGCGTCAGGGTCTGGCTGATACTGGTGTTGACGATCGTCTCAGCGGACTCTTTATTGCCCAGAAGCTTCATATTCTCACGGATACGGTCGAAGATAACGATCGTCGCGTTGATTGAGTAACCGACAATCGTCAGCATGCAGGCGATGAACGTCGAACCAACCGACCAGCGCAGCATCGCATAGCAGGTCAAGACAACCAGTACATCGTGCATCAGGGCAAGAACCGCGCCCGCCGCGAACGTGATATTGCTGAAACGGAACCAGATGTAGATCAACATGCAGATCGTCGCAATCGTAACCGCCACAATCGCATCGCGCTTCATCTCCTGGCTGACTGCACCGGAGATACTATCGGCTGTGATCTTCTCTTTATCCACACCAAACTGATCCGCCAGCGCCTGGTTTAACTCTTCGCGCTCGTCCATGTTCAGGGTACGTGTCTTGATGATAACCTCGTTGCTTCCGGCTACCTTCTGGGTCTGTGTGCCAGCTTCGCCGGTAATCTTTTCTACCACCGGAACCACCTGGGAGGAAATATCTTCCAGAGACATATCCTCGTTAAAGGTAACGTTTGTAGAAGTACCGCCTCTGAACTCCATGCTGTAGTTGAGCGGCACACCCATCGAAGACTGATTGTGAACCATGCTACCGACGCCTGCCAGAATGATCACGAGCGACAGAGCAAAGTAAAGCTTGCGGAATTTCAGGAACGGACGCGTCTTCATATCCTTGCGGCATCCGTAGAATTTCGCATCCTCAAAGCCCATCTCATAGAAGCAGTTCAGGGCAAATTTGGTTACAAACAGCGCCGTGAACATAGAAAGCACGATACCGATTGCCAGCGTCGCCGCAAAGCCCTTGACGGTACCGGAACCTCTCCAGAACAGAACCGCTGCCGCAATCAGGGTGGTTACGTTTCCGTCGATGATCGCGGAAAGTGCCTTGGCGAAACCTGCCTTGATCGCATTCTTGACGGATGTTCCCAGACCGATCTCCTCTTTGATACGGGTGAAAATGATAACGTTCGCATCCACCGCCATACCAATCGACAGGATGATACCAGCCACGCCCGGAAGCGTCAGAGTCACCTCAAATGCAACTAACAGGATCAGGATCAGACCGACATACAGGCACAGAGCCAGAGATGCAGCCAGACCCGGAAGCAGATATACGGCAATCATAAATACAATGACAATGGCAAATCCGATCAGACCTGCCTTTAAGCTGGTGGAGATCGCCTCCTGGCCCAGCTTCGCGCCAACTACGTTGGAACGCAGCTCTTCCAGCTCCAGGGACAGGGAACCGATACGGATCGTGGACGCAAGATTATTTGCCTCTTCATAATCCGCCATGCCGTCGATCTGGCACTGTCCGCCTGTGATCGCCTCACGGACGGTCGGAGCAGAAATAATCTGGTTATCATAAATGATATAAATTGGTTTTCCGACGCCATTCGTGGTCGCCTCAGCAAATGCCTGTTTACCTTCCTCGGTAAAGGTCAGAGAAACGACATACGCCTTGGAACCGGTCGCCTTATCCTCGGTCATGCCGGCTTTCGCGCTGGCAACCTGTTTACCATCAAGGATCTGATTTCCTTCAGAGTCCACGAAAATCAGGGAACCCGGTTTTCCTAACTCTTCCAGAATCGCGTTGGCATCCGATACACCCGGAATATCTACGTTGATACGGTTATTACCCTCCTGGTAAACCTCCGCCTCGGTACTGTAATTCTGTACACGCTGCTGGAGCTTGTAGATCGTATCCGCCATATCCTCGGAAGACGGATTTTCTTCTTTCGCCTGATAGGTAATGCTGACACCGCCAGCCAGGTCAAGACCCAGCTTGATCTGATTCATCGTCGAATAGCCGAAATAGCCGAATACGCCGATGGCAATCAGAAGGAGCAGCATCCCCAGGAAGCTTTTTCCTTTTTTGTTCTTCATTCCTCTCTCTCCTTGTTCTCTACTCGTCAGAGCCGTCTGCAAGAGCAGCTTTTATCATGATCGCGCACTCGATACGTTTTTTCTGCATCTCGCACCCGATATCATACGCATCCGTGATGGAACCGTGGAAGTTGTAGGAATTGGCCGCACAGCCGCCGCTGCAGTAAAATCTGGCAAAACAATCCCGGCATTTGTCCTTCGCATAAACATTGCAGAGCTTGAACTCATCGCGGACTGCCGTGTTGGTCACGCCCGTATCCACATTGCCGAGAAGGAAATCTTCATTTCCTACAAACTGATGGCACGGATAGAGGTCGCCCCACGGGGTAACTGCCAGATACTCAGTTCCTGAACCGCATCCGGACAGACGTTTTGCCACGCACGGTCCCTGTGTCAGATCGAGCATAAAGTGGAAGAACGTGAAGCCGCGTCCCTCTTTGTGTCTCTTGACATACTCTGCTGCCAGACGGTCATATTCCTCGAGAATCTGCGGAAGATCCGCCTCTTTGATCGCGTAGGGCTCTTCATCCGGTGCTACGACCGGCTCAACCGACATTTTCTTGAATCCAAGATCGGCAAAATGCAGAACATCTTTGCCAAAATCCAGGTTGTTGTGTGTGAAGGTACCACGCACGAAATAATCGCGGTCTCCGCGCTTTTCTGCAAATTTCTGGAACTTCGGCACGATCAGGTCGTAGCTTCCGGTTCCGTTGCGGAATGGGCGCATCTTGTCGTTGACCTCTTTTCGTCCATCCAGACTGAGCACGACGTTTGACATCTCGCGGTTGCAGAATTCCATAATTTCATCGTTTAACAGAACGCCGTTGGTGGTCAGTGTGAAACGGAATTTCTTGTTGTGTGCCTCTTCCTGGGAACGTCCGTACTCGACTAACTGTTTAACCACCTGCCAGTTCATCAGCGGCTCGCCGCCGAAGAAATCGACTTCCAGGTTCCGGCGGTTTCCAGAATTGGCAATCAGGAAATCCAGCGCTTTCTTGCCGACCTCAAAGGTCATCAGCGCTCTGCGTCCATGATACTCGCCCTCTTCTGCAAAGCAGTACTGACAGGCAAGGTTGCAGTCATGCGCGATATGCAGGCAGAGTGCCTTGACAACCGTCTGGCGCTTCTTGAAATCCATAACGAAGTTTTTGTAAATGTCAGCGGTAAAGAGTTCTTCCTGATCGATGAGCTCCTGAATGTCCTCAAACGCCTCTCTGATCTCTTCCTGGCTGTATTTCTCTTTTAATGCTGCCGCCGTCTCGTCTTTCAGGGACTGGGCAATCTGAAACGGCTTCTCGCTATCCGGAATCCGCTCCGATAAAAAGGAAATCACATCGTACAGAAGCGGATCGACCGAATGGACGGAGCCACTGTTGACATCCAGTACGATATAATATCCATTATTTATATACTGATGAATCACTGTCTTTCTCCTTCTATAAGACATAGGCAGGCAGACAACCCGGAACATATGCAGTCCTCTCCTCGGACCGCGCTCCGTCTTGTCTGCCTCCCTGTGTCAACTCTGCGTTTTCTCAGACTCCAGCTCTCCCACTCATGAAAAGCTCTGATTTATCAGAAAACGCCTCATTTGTTTTGTACTGCCAATTAGCGGTTCTGGTTCTCGCAGCTCTGGTTACCTACAGTACAGGATGTCTTACATGCAGACTGGCAGGATGTCTGGCACTCGCCGCAGCCGCCTTTCTTCATGCTGTTCTTCAGTGTGCTTGCGCTCAGTGTCTTTACGTGTTTCATCTCTATGTCCTCCTTCATTTTTTTAGTATATAAAGTCCTACAGATTATATCATATGTTGCCCGCTTGTGCAAGTATTTCAATTTACCGTGTTTCTCACAGATTCCGGCTTTTTTGGAACTGTTCACGGGTAGGCACTTTTGGAACCGAAAGTGCCGTAAGAAAACGTGGTGGCAGCAGGAATTTGCCGTATTGAGATGCGAAGCCACGGCAAATTCCGTTACTGGGCACGTATGCGTGAACAGTAACGCTTGTTTGTAACAATGTTTCATTCTGCAGGCATATTTGTCCTTCTTTGTTCATACGAATAGAAAAAGAATGCACACAGGTATTTTATCATGGAAAAATCAGCTATCCAGATTCTGCTCCGTTCTTCCCTCTTCTCCTACGCGGCAACCGCTGTCTTTCTGCTTCTGCTCGCGTTTGGGATGTACCGGTTTCAGTGGGGTGAAAAGGAAATCACGCTAGGAGTGCGCGGCATCTACATTCTCGCCTGCTTTCTGGCAGGACTCGTCGCCGGAAAGAAAGCAAAAAGGCGCCGGTTCCTCTGGGGATTCTGTGCCGGCGCCCTTTATTTTCTTATTTTTCTAGCCCTGTCTTTTGCGATCCGACAGTCCCTCAAGGAGACTGCCTCATCCCTGCTGCTTTCCTTCGCCCTCTGCGCCGGAAGCGGCACCATCGGCGGTATGTTTAGCTAACGCCGCCTCCGACGGGCTTAACAGGTACAGATGAATCTTATCGATCCGGTTCTTATCCACACATTCGACGACGAGGCGGACGTTTTCCACCACAACCTCTTCTTTTTCCTGTGGAAGATGGTTCAAAAGTCCGATCACCAGTCCGCCAATGGAATCATATTCGTCTGACTGGAGCTCCAGATTCAGGCGTTCATCCAGATCGTCAAGTTTGACCGAACCGTCTACCATGTATTCCCGCGGGGCGATGCGCTGTATGGACTTTTCCTCGTCTCCATCGTACTCGTCCCGGATATCTCCGACAATCTCCTCCAGCATATCTTCCAGCGTGATAAGACCGACCGTCGAACCGTACTCGTCGAGCACGATCACGATGCTGATCGCTGCTTTCCGCATCTCGCGCATCAGCTCAGCAACCTTCTTAAACTCATATGTATAGAGAGGTTTCCGCAGATATTTCCGGACAGAAAAGCCCTCTTCCCCGCCTTTTAAGAAAATATCCTTGATGTTCAGAACACCGATGACATTGTCCGTCGTCTCCTCATAGACCGGGTAACGCGTGTATTTCTCACTGCGGAATACCTCCATCAGCTCGTCATACGTCGCATCCACGTCCACAAACGTCATGTTGACCTTCGGAAGCATGACATCGCGCGCCACGGCGTCCCCAAAATCAAACACATTGTTGATCATCTTCTTCTCTTCGGACTCGATGACGCCCTCTTCGTGGCTGACCTCCACGATCGTCCGCAGCTCATCCTCCGTGATGGACTCGCCCTTTGCCTTCACATCCACGCGAAGCAGCTTCAACACTAAAAATGATAGCTGGTTGACCACAAAAATGACCGGTGTCAGCACCGTCATGATATAATAAATGATTTTAGCGAACCGAAATGCAA
This sequence comes from Clostridium sp. AF20-7, assembly GCF_003479275.1. Taxonomy (NCBI): domain Bacteria; kingdom Bacillati; phylum Bacillota; class Clostridia; order Eubacteriales; family Clostridiaceae; genus Clostridium; species Clostridium sp. AF20-7. The sequence continues at coordinate 48,387 of NZ_QUGF01000008.1, forward strand.
TCCGCTCAGCCTGTATCGTCGCAACCGTCTTCGGCGTGATCTCGCCGAAAATCAGGATTAAAAGCGTCAGAATGCCCGTCGCAATCCCTACGATCTTGTTGCCCCAGATGTGGGTGGCAAGAACCGTCGCAAGAGAAGACGCATACAGGTTTACCACATTGTTGCCGATCAGAATCGCACTCAGCATTTTGCTCGGATCCTCTATGATCTTCAATACATACTCTGCCTGCTTATCGCCATTCTCCGCCAGCGTCCGCACCCGGATCTTGTTGACCGTCGTCAGCGCCGTCTCCGTAGAAGAAAAGAAAGCCGACATCAAAAGCAGAAGTATCAAAATCAATAGCTGTATCCCATCACCAGAACTCAAAAAACTCAACTCCTATCTCCCCATGTAGGGGATTACTCTTTTTTAAGGTTGATTCTACCGTATTTCATAGGTTCTGTCAATAAAGACAGGCTTGCATTTCCATACTTCTGCCGTCTCCGGGAGTTTGACCGTTGAATAATAGAAAAATACCTTGCAGGCCGCATAGAACCTGCTTTTTTTGTGTCAAAAAAATTCGGAGTCTTTTTATATTGCAAAAAGCTATATTAATAACGAGGGAAAAAGTACATCTGTTAATGTGCGTAAACTGGGAACACTTAAAGAACTCCTTATTAAACATGGACCTCATACTCTCTGCTCCACCATGCCTGATATCCCGTATTTTCGGTCACTATTTCCTTATCATTAAAGCATATTTCAGTCTCTGCCGGAATCTCAACAAAGCTTGGGCGTGACATATAAATCTTTATGTTATCCATTTGAAATATCATTTTAAGAACATTCGGACCACATTCTTCCATTGCACTTTATTTTACTTTACCCTATAATGTTTATAAAAACAATCCAATTCTTACAGTCATAAAAGATACGGAACGACTGCCCTGGCAGCCATATCCTATTTTTATATCATAAAGGAGATAAGCAAATGAATTTATCCCTCGGAATCGACATCGGCAGTTCCAGCACCAAGGCGGCGGCGCTGGATGAGCATGGCACTCTGCTTGGTACGCTTCAGGTTCACGCGGATGACCCGCGCACCTCGGCTTACGGTGTTCTCGGGCGTTTCCTGGATCAGCAGGGCGCTTCGTTTGACGATGTTGAAAAAATCGTCCTGACCGGGCTCGGTTCGACGTATTTCCATGAAAATATCTTCGGCATCCCGACCATCCATGCCCTGGAGCTGGATGCCATCGGACACGGCGGCCTATACCTGTCCGGGCTTGACGAAGCGCTGGTGGTCAGCCTTGGAACCGGCTCTGCCTTTATCCGCGCTTCCAGGACAAACGGCTTCCGTCATCTGGGCGGAAGCGGCGTCGGCGGTGGGACACTTGCCGGCATGGCGGAGCGCTTTCTCGGCGTCACCGACATTTTTGCCCTCTCAGAGATGGCGCTGCGCGGCAATAAGGCCATGGCAGATCTCCGCATCGCCGACGTGCAGGAGGAAGATGTCCCGGGACTTGCCGCCGACTTAACCGCTGCCAATTTTGGGCGAATCAAAAGCGGTGCCTCGGATGCTGACCTGGCTGCCGCTCTTTTCAATATGATTTATGAAAATGTGGGTGTGATGGCGTCCCTGGCTCTCAGCCAGGACACCACCCGGAATGTCGTCCTGACCGGTTCTCTCGCCAGCCTTGCACCTGCTGCAAAGACCTTTGACATTTTCAATCAGATGCACGATGTCTTTGGAATCGACTATATCATTCCGCCTCATCCGTCTTTCGCCACGGCAGTCGGAGCGCTTTTATGTGAGCCTCTGCCGGAGAACTAAGATCACGGACGGCTCCCAGCAGATCGGAGGCTGCGATCAGGGCGCTTCCTGCGAAGATAAAAAAGTCTCCCAGATTAAAGACGACCTTTTCCAGGTATTTACACCGGATGCTGAAATAATCTACCACATAACCGCGTTTGAGGCGGTCATACAGGTTACTTAAACCACCCGCCGTGATGAGGGCAAAACCGATCCGATCGGCTTTTCTGCCTTCGTCCCGGCACAATAACCATGTCAGAATGCCCGCTGCCGCCGAGGTAAAGACAACCGGCACCATGCGGACCAGTTCTTTCTTTTCTTTTTTTATCCCAAAACAGAAACCGTCGTTGTGGTTGCGGTACAGGCGGATCTTTCCATGGCTTTTTTCCATGTCGCGCGGAAAATCTTCCGGTTTCTGGGCTTCTATGTTTTCCTTGCAGAAATAATCGATGCCGAACAGGGCAGCTATCATATACAGGTATTTTTTCATAAGGGCACCTCCTCATATAAATGTCATTATCTAACTTATATTTATTATAACAAGTTTTTCCGACAGAGTATAGGGAAGCTTTCGTATTTTACCGCATATCTTATCTTAAATTCTAAAAAATCTCTATGGAAAACGCTATGAATTGCTCTTCTCTTCCAGACAACCAAACCGCCGATTTTATCGAACGTTTTTTTCCTTTTACCTATAACCAGATTTTGGAAAATGATTCCGGCTGCTATGATTTTGTCAATCATGAGTATGTGATCTGGCACCGGTCTCTGGCGGAGGCGCTGCCGCTCTCAGTCCAGCAGTATGGCTATGACTCGATCCCGAATCTTTATACCATATTAGATACATCCAGCCTGGACAGCGCAGGAATTTCCCGGACGGCAGAACAGCCCTTCCTGGGAAACAAGGGGCGCGGGACGCTGATTGGGATTGTGGATACGGGGATCGATTATACAAATCCCTTGTTACGCGATCCGGATGGAAGCACGCGCATCGCCGCCATCTGGGATCAGACGGTTCCGGGCGAGGGGCTTAGCACGCCGGATCCGATCGATGCGCTGCACTACGGAAGTGTCTACCAGCGTTCCCACATCAACGAGGCGCTGCGCTCGGAAGACCCGCATTCCATCGTCCCCACCTCGGATCCTCTCCGCCACGGCACGCAGATGGCGCTGGTCGCCGCCGGTTCCGAAGATGCCGATGCTTTTTTCTCCGGGGCGGCGCCGGAATCGGAACTGGTCGTTGTCCGCTTGAAACCAGCCAGAACCTATCTTCGCGATTTTTTTCTGATCCGCGAGGATGCCATCGCCTTTCAGGAGGACGACATCATGCTCGGAATCAAGTTTCTTCTTTATATTGCCAGGCAGGAGAAAAAGCCCCTTGTGATCCTGCTGGGTCTTGGCACCAACACCGGAAGCCACAGCGGCACTTCGCCGCTTGGTCTATATCTGAACAGCCTGTCGCGCGCCAGCGGGCAGATTCTGGTCGCCGCCGGAGGCAATGAAACCGGGCGCGGGCACCATTTTCGCAGTGTATTTCCTGCTTCCACCTCCTATGAGGATGTGGAACTGCGGGTCGGTCCCGGCGAACGGGGATTTACGCTGGAACTGTGGGCGCGTGAATCAGAGCTTTACAGTGTCGGATTTTTATCCCCCTCCGGCGACGAAACGGGACGCATCCGGCTCTCCGGCGACGAAGAACGCCGGATTCCCTTTCTTCTGGAAGGAACGACCATTTACCTCAACTATACCAGCTCCGAGCTGGCGACCGGAAGCGAACTGATCCTAATGCGCTTTGATACCCCCGCCGCCGGAATCTGGAAAATCCGCGTCTACCACACGCTCTCGATTCAGGGTGAATACCATATGTGGCTGCCGGTGCACGGCTTTATCTCGGATGAAACCTTCTTTCTGCGCCCGGATCCGGACACAACCATCACCGATCCGGGCAATACAGCAGCCATCATCACCACCGCCGCCTACAGCCACCAGACGGGCGGGATCTATCTGCATTCCAGCCGCGGATTTACCCGCACCGGAGCTATCAAGCCCGACCTTGCCGCCCCCGGCGTCCGGCTCCCGCTTCCCGATTATCAGGAGGTAACCGGAACCTCATTTGCCGCCGCCATGACCGCCGGAGCCGCCGCGATCCTGCTCTCCTGGTCTGCCTATACGCCATCAGCCCCGCGGATCAACACCTCGATTGCCAAGGCGTTTCTGATTCGCGGGGCTGACCGCCGAAATTCCATCGAATATCCCAGCCGGGAGTGGGGGTATGGGACGTTAAACCTATATAACTCTTTTTTATCCATGAGAAGTTAATTAACTTCTGCTGTTTTCTCTTCACACACAAATTGCTTTTCCAGATCCTTACATCGATAACTTTCACCACATCCATGACACCGTTCACCGATCATGCTCCTGAAAAGCTATTACCCCCGCATCTCTATCCGCGGACCGCCCTTCTTCTCCAGATACGGGCGCGTGATCACAACGGATCCGATATTCGGATCTTTCGGGATCTCATACATGATATCCATCATAAAATCCTCTAAAATTGCACGCAGCGCACGGGCACCCGTATCTTTTTCCAGCGCCCGCTCGGCGATCCACTCCAGTGCATCGTCCTCAAACACCAGTTTGACCTCATCCAGCGCCAGCAGGCGCTCATACTGCTTGAGGATCGCATTTTTCGGTTCTTTCAGAATCCGCATCAGCAATTCCTTTGTCAGCCCCTGCAGGCTCACAAGCACCGGCAGACGTCCGAGAAACTCCGGAATCATGCCAAAATTCCGCAGATCTTCCGTTGTCACCTGGCTCAAAATATCCGGATCATTGTCAAATTCATCCTTCAAATGGGAGTTGAAGCCCATCGTGGAACGCTTTTTCAGGCGCTCCTTGATGATATCATCCAATCCCGGAAACGCGCCGCCACAGATAAACAGGATGTTGTTCGTATCCACAGTCGCCATCGGCGTGAGCGCATTCTTCTGGTTTGAGCCGACCGGCACCTCTACCTGGCTGCCTTCCAGAAGTTTTAAAAGCTCCTGCTGTACCGACTCACCGCTGACATCGCGGCTCATCGTATTTTTCTTTTTCGCAATTTTATCGATCTCATCGATGAAAATGATGCCTTGCTCAGCTTTCTCCACATCATTTCCAGCCGCTGCCAGAAGCTTGGAGACTACGCTTTCTATATCATCTCCGATATATCCAGCTTCCGTGAGCGCCGTCGCATCCGCGATCGCCAGCGGCACATCCAAAAGCTTCGCCAGCGTCTTGACCAGGTACGTTTTTCCGCTTCCGGTCGGTCCCAGCATCAGGATGTTGGATTTCTCAATCTCCGGCTCGCCGCCCTGCATCTGCATTCCCTGTGCCGCCGCGTTTTCCGCCTTTTCTTCCGTATTTTCATTTGCCCGAAGCTCGTCCTGCTGCCGGAGAATCACGCGCTTATAATGGTTGTAGACTGCCACTGAAACTGCCCGTTTCGCCCGCTCCTGCCCGATCACATACGTATCCAGCTGCGCCTTGATCTGGTGCGGTGCCGGAACATCCTTCATCGTCAGAAATTTCTCCGCGTCTTTTGCCTTGCTCTTTTTCTTGATCTTATTTTTCTCTGGAATCTCTGTATTCGGCATCTGCATGCCCGCAAAATCATTGAGATTCATGTTCATAAACGGCATATTTTGAAGCTTGGAAAAGTCCATGCCCGACTTGGAAATCGAGTCAAATGCTTTCTGCATACACTCATGGCAGAAATTCATCCCGCCCGGCATCGTGATCATCTCTCCCGCCTTGCTCTCCGGGCGGCGGCAGACGTAGCAGATTTTCTCGTAATCATCCGAATGATCTGTACTGGTTTTATTTGTATCTGTTTCGTTTATATTGGTTGTCGTATCTATATTCTGGTTATCACTCATATTTTTATATTTCCTCCAATCTGAAAGCACCTTTTCATTTTATCATAGCTTGCGAAAAACGTAAATCATAACAGCAGCCGTCATTTCGTTTTAAAAATAAAAAAATTTCCTATGAAACAAAAAGACAGATGAATCACCGCCCTCTCTGATTACAAGAGGATCTACCGGCGGTTCACCTGCCTTCTTTTCTATATCTTCCTGATTTTATTCATTTCCGCTTCGCAACAGTTCCGTATCTTCACCGTTACGGGCAAATATCCATTCCAGTCCACTTCGCTGATGGGATATTTTCTATCTTCCCAGTTTTCTCTGCGGACTTGCCTGTGATTCACTCCGGCTCTCGTTCTGGCTATCCTGGCTCTGCGGCATATCGCTCTTGGAGCCCAGTGTAATCTGTACGTTTCTCTCGACATATTTGCCATTTTCCAGACTCTGTACCGTCATGGTAACGGTGGAACCTGCCTTATAGTAAGTCAGCATTTTCTTGAGATCATCACCATTCTTTACCTTCTCACCGTCAAACTTGGTGATAATATCGCGCTCCCGCAGATCCGACCTGGATGCCGCGCCGCCCGCAACAATCTTGTATACATAGATACCTTCCGGCATGCCATACGCCTGCGCCATCTGGCTGTCGATATTCTGAAGCTGGATTCCCAGATAACCCTGCTCATTCTCATCGACAGCTACCTTCGTCGTCTTCGTCATCAGGTCGCTGATAATATCCTTTGCCTGTGAAATCGGGATCGCATAGCCGATACCCTCAACACTGGTGTCCGAATACTTCGCCGCATTGATGCCGATAACTTCACCGTTCATATTTAAAAGTGCGCCGCCGCTGTTGCCTGGGTTGATCGCCGCATCGACCTGCAGAAGTGTCCGCTCTACGTCGTTGATGGTTACCTTTTTATTTAAAGCGCTGACATAACCGACGGTAACCGACTGCCCCTGTCCCAGTGCGTTACCGATTGCCACAACACCCTGTCCCAGCTTCAGGGAATCAGAATCGCCCAGATCGGCTGCCTTAATCTGTTTTCTCGTTTCTTCCGGTATATCTGAAAGCTGTACAGCAATGACTGCCAGATCCGAATCGGAATCAGTACCTTTGACCGCTGCCTTAACGCTCTGGTTATCAATAAAGGTAACCGAAAGTTCCTCGGAATCTTCAACGACATGGTTATTGGTAATAATCAGAAGTTCCGTGTCATTCTGTCCGGCAATGATTCCTGAACCGCTGCTCGGCACCTCGTACTGCTGCTGACCAAACAGCCAGTTGTTCTGTGTATAAATCATCTTGTTGTTGATCGCTACAACGGACGGCATCGCTTTCTCTACAATTGAAGAAACATCGTTGCCAATGGAGGCCTGCGTTTTAGTGCCCGCATCTGCCTGTGTCTCCTGGGAAACCTGACCGATCGTTTCCTGTGCGGTCTCACCCGGAAGAAGCCGGTTTGAAAGTGCATTCACGCCAACCATGGTTCCGCCTGCCACACAGCCAAACAAAATGCCCGACATCACAAGTGCCGCAATTTTCTTACCAGTATTCTTAGAGCCATGTCCCCGGCCACTCCGTTCTTCCGGAATATAGCTGCGTTCCGGCTGCTTCTCTGCATTCTCTTTCGGATCTGCTCCGGCTGCTGCCTCCGGTTCTCCATCGAGACTGCCCCGGTAACGTGAATCATGATAACCGCCATAATCGGAAGTTTCTTCTTTTTTAGCAGTATCGTTATTCTTTTCCTCATAAGCGCTGTCCGAATAAGCGCCCTCCGTATAATCTACATCCTGATCGTGTCTCTCATTTCTTTCATTCTCGTCATACATATATTCATACCTCCTGTTCTCAGGAATCACAGCCGCGTACTGTCCATTTTGCGAACCTTCCCGCAGCGGATTGTTCATACTCTTATATTCTATCTCAGGCTTTCTGCCCTCTCTCTGTTTACATGAGATAGTCTATCAGTTATTTGTGATGTAATTGTGAAAATAAAATCATAAATCTGTGAAGCTTAAAAACATCTCTCGGTTTTCACTTGTCAGTCCTTCTCTCCTCTTGTATACTTAATGAATGAAACGAATTTTACATTTTATATGAAAGGACTATTACATCCATGATGAATACACAGGCAGTTGTCCATATCCGCAAAGGCGAGGCTCGTTCCCTGAAAGCCGGCGGTATGTGGATCTATGATAATGAAATTGAACGAATTGAGGGCGAATTTGAAAATGGCGATATCCTTCGTGTCGAAGATTTTGACGGTTATCCACTCGGATGTGGTTTTATCAACACCCGCTCCAAGCTTACCGTGCGGATGCTTTCCCGCAAAAAGGATACTGTCATCGACGATGCTTTTATCGAAATGCGCGTCCGCAATGCCTGGGAATACCGCCGTCAGACAGTTGATACCAGCAGCTGCCGCCTGATTTTCGGCGAAGCAGATTTCCTTCCGGGCATCGTGATCGACACATTTTCCGATGTGCTGGTCGTTGAATCCCTGGCGCTCGGTATCGACCGTCTGAAACCGCTGATTCTGGAAAAACTCGTCAAGGTGCTTGAGGAAGACGGCATTCATATCCGCGGTATTTACGAGCGCAGCGACGCTAAGGTCCGCTTACAGGAGGGCATGGAGCGCTATAAGGGCTTTATCGGGGAACCATTTGATACAAAAGTAGAGATCGTTGAAAATGGTGTCCGCTATCTGGTAGATGTCAAGGACGGGCAGAAAACTGGCTTTTTCCTCGACCAGAAATACAACCGTCTGGCAATCCAGCGTCTCTGCCCGGGCAAACGCGTTCTGGACTGTTTTACCCACACCGGCTCCTTTGCCTTAAATGCAGCCGTCTCTGGCGCCAAAGAGGTCATCGGCGTGGATGCGTCCGAACTTGCCGTCGCACAGGCGCGTGAAAATGCAGAGTTAAACGGTGTTTCCGGCACTACCACCTTTCAGTGCGCGGATGTCTTTGACCTGCTTCCGGAATTAGAGGCAAAAGGTGAGCAATTTGACGTCGTGATTCTCGATCCGCCTGCCTTCACAAAATCCCGCAGCTCGGTCAAAAATGCCATCAAGGGCTACCGCGAGATCAATATTCGCGGTCTGCGTCTGGTAAAGGACGGCGGCTACTTCGCCACCTGCTCCTGCTCCCATTTCATGACGCCGGAACTCTTCACAAAGGCGATTCAGGAGGCAGCCCGCAGCGCCCACCGCCGCCTGCGCCAGATCGAATACCGCACCCAGGCAGCCGACCATCCGATTCTGTGGGCGGGGGATGAGACGTCCTATTATCTGAAGTTCTACATTTTCCAGGTTGTGGATGAGAAGTAAAATTACAGAATGTTTGTAAGACTATAACCAAGCAATATGAACTGCTATTATAAATCATGAATATGCAAATCCTCTCAGAGCAATCTGAGGGGATTTGTGTTATACAATTTTCAAGGGAAAACGAAAATAGCCGCCATTACTGCAATAATGACGGCTGTTAATAAAACAGTTGTTTAATTTATTCAGGTAAGCCGCTCCTCTGGCTTTTCCTTTTTTCTATCCCTAATATAACATATCTTTTCATCCAATGCAAGCGAAACCCCCTTTATAGAAATACGAACTCATAAGGGATTACCGCTGCAGCACCATACACCAAACCGGTGCCGACACCATCGAAAGCAGCGTCGTAAATACCACGCACTTCGTCGCAAAGACTTCATCCCCGCCATATTTCGCGGCAAGAATCGCCGTCGTGCTTGCTGCCGGCATCGCTGCCAGCACCACAGAAATCCCCATCACCAGCGTGTCGATATGGAACAGCAGACAGCCGGCCCACACAAGCGCCGGGATCAGGATCAGGCGCACGGCGGCATAGTAGCAGCTGAGTGGCGTGATCATCGTCTTCATATCTGCCTCCGCCAGAACGGTTCCGACAAAAATCATGGAGACTGCCGTGTTTGCCTTGTTTAAGCTATGTACCGTATCTCCCAGGAATCCCGGAATCTGCATCTGTAAAAGCATCAGCACAAAGCCGATGAATACGGAGACAATACACGGATGCGTGCATATCTTTTTAATCAGAGTCTTCCGATCCGGCGCCTTCGTAAAATACGTCATTCCCAGCGACCACATCGCAGTTCTCTGCGGAATCAGGTAAAAAGAGGCGTAGAAAAGCCCCATCGAGCCGAAGATGCCCTCCGCCACCGGATTTCCCAGAATCCCGGCATTGGACGCCATCGTCGCGTATTTGAGGACCTTCTTCTTTTCCTCTCCCACACCCGGGTACAGTACCATATTTAAGATATAACAAGCCACCTGAACCATACACGAGACGAGCAGCGCCTGTGCGCTGCTCTTTAAGATATCCATGCTCAGTTCTACTTCAAATGACTCGATGATACTGCAGGGAAGTGTCACAAAGATGACCAGATCCGCAATGACCCTTTTTCCCTCATCCGTGATAATTCCCTTCTTCTTTAAGAATGCACCCAGAATCATCAGGGAAAATAACATTCCCTGCATCCGGTACAAACCATCTAAATTCAAAGCATTTCCTCCGTTTCACACTCTCTCATCACTCAATGATGATTCCCGCATCCGTCTTACTTCCCGGTGCACTGCTTCCATTCGGGGAACCGCTGCCGGAAGGTTTTTCTCTGCCATTCTCCGTGCCGGTGCCAGAATTTCCGCCCGGAAATGCCGGCGAAGAACCGCCAGACTCTGCCTCACTGCTCTCCCGCGCATTTTCCTTTGATGCATGCGTACCGTCCGGACGGCTTTCCTGCTCAGAAACGTCATTCTCCTGTGTTTCCGAAGCATTACCGGTCTCTTTCTCCGACTCGTCGCTGCCGCTCCCGGCTTTCTGGCTTTCGTCCGCGCCGCTCTCCTGCGTCGGATCCAGGATGGAAATTGTCGTCGCCTCGGTCGTCTTCGGCAATGCCTTCGTTTCTGCCTGTTTCGTGCCATAAACGCCTGTATCTGATACAATTTTCTGACTGATCGTCCGGACCGTCTCAGTCGGCGTGTATTCCTCATCGCCAAACAGGAAATGATGCAGCTCGATGACATTGCTCTCCAGCGTCTGCGGGATGACGCAGGCGCCCTTGCGTCCCATCTTCTTTTCCCTCAGCTCCGACGGAAAACCGGTCGTCTCGGTCAGATGGTAACGCGTAATATTTCGTCCTATCTTCAACAGATCATTGATCTCGATGCTGGTCGCCACCTGTGGAAATACCGTCTGCACAATATTGTTGATCGTCGCCCAATCTGCTTTTTTCATCTTCTCAAACGCGAGGGAAATAACCTTTCTCTGTCGTTCGGTACGGGCATAGTCCGTATCCATCAGACGGAGACGCCCATATGCAACCGCCTGCACACCGTCCAGATGGTTCATGCCCGCTGATTTAAGCTGGGTCGAAGCGACGCCGGTCGCCTTGACCGTCTCAGAAATGAACGCATTGATATAATAAAACTCTGATTTCGTGATCTCCACGTCAATGCCGCCCAGAATGTTGATCGCATCTGCAACGGCTTTCCAGTTAAAGGTCGCATAATCGTCAATATCGATATCCAGGTTCCTATTGAGCGCCTTGACAACCTGCTCCGGTCCGCCCTGCATATAAGCAGCGTTGATTTTGTTGTAGGTATTCTTGTCGCTGATATTTAAATATGAATCCCGGTACACCGAAACCAGACGTATCTCACCGGTTCCCTGATCGATGTTGCAGAGAATATTGACATCCGAGTTGTTGCCCTTTCCGACCGATGAGTTACGGCTATCCACGCCGAAAACCGCGATCGTCCAATAACCGCTCATCTGCTCCTGCTTCTCCTCCGAAATCTCGACGTTTTTGATCTCATCCGGGTTCCACGGAAGCCGCTGCATCAGATCCAGACGGCTGCTGATATACGAATATCCCGCAAAGCAGAGAATCCCGATCAGCATCACGCTCTCCAGAAGAATAAACCATATCTTCCGCTTCTTTTTCCGGCGCGCTTTCAATTTAACCGGGTCGGCGTAAATATCCGACCGGTTCATGGTCCGGGTTTTCTCCTGATTCCGGCTCTCCCGGCTGCTGCCAGGCTGCGTCTGTCCCCTCTTTGCCGCTTTCTGACCACTTCGGCTTCTATCTCCGCTCCGGTGGGATCCGTCCTCCCGGCGTTCCGTAAATGAATCCGTGATCAGTGTCAGACCATCGTCTTCCATCTCCGACGGTTTTGCCCGTCGGCTCCGGCGGTGTCCTGACCTATCTCTTTCTTCTTCATATCCCATGTGGTTTTCCTCATCAATACGCGTTTTTATTTATAAAGCCCTTAAAAACCGTCAAAAACATGATTTTAAAATCAAATCCCAGCGTCCAGTTCTCGATGTAATACAGATCATGCTCAATCCGCTTCGTGATCGAGGTATCGCCCCGGTAACCATTGACCTGTGCCCATCCGGTCATTCCCGGACGCACCTGGTGTTTGATCATATAACGCGGAATCTCTTCCTTGAATTTTTCAACGAAAAACGGGCGTTCCGGGCGCGGTCCAACCAGGCTCATATCGCCCTTCAGAACATTAAACAGCTGCGGAAGCTCGTCAATGCTCGTCTTCCGGATAAATCTTCCAATCGGAGTCACACGCGGGTCTCCCGGCGTCGTCCACTGGCTTTTCTCCTTTGCCGCCGACTGTACCGCCATCGAGCGGAACTTATACATCTTAAACGGCTTATTGTGAAGTCCCACCCGCTCCTGACAGAAAATGACCGGTCCCGGCGAAGTCGCCTTTATAAGAATCGCCGTCACCAGCATCACCGGTGAAAACAGGATGAGCGCCATCATGCCGCCGACCAGATCCATCGTCCGCTTCATCGTTGCGTTGAGCAGATTCGTGAGCGGCACATGGCGGATGTGGATCACCGGAAGTCCCTGCAGATCCTCCATAAACGGACGGGTCGGGATAAAGTTATAATAATCCGGGATAAATTTCGTATGCACACCCGATTTTTCACAGCCTGCCACGATTTTTTCCAGTTTTCCATACTCCTGGATGCTCAGGGTGATCGCGATCTCATCCAGCGTATTGAGCGCCAGAATCGTATCCAGATCGTCAATTTTGCCGATCACGCGCACTCCCTTATATTCTTTGCCCCACTCCTCATGGTCATCCAGAATACCGCGGATTTTATAGCCCCACTCCGGGTTGACATTCACACGGTCAATAAATCCTTCCGCTGCCCGGCTGTAACCGACCAGAAGCAGATGCTTCTGGTTATATCCCTTCGACCGCATCGACCGAAGCGCTATCCGCAGGATATTCCGCATCAGAATCTCAGCAAAGAGATTGATGCCAAAAAACAAAAATACCATCGGACGGGAGAAGTTGTGGAAATACTCATTTTTACCGCCCAGGTAAAGCATCAGTGAGATCACCAAAAGACCGATGATGTTAGCCTTAAAAATATTGGCTAACTCCACCCGTCTTCCCTGAACCCGTTTGGGCGTGTAAAGATGAAAAAATGCGTATAAAATCAAATAAAACGGTACAATAAGAACGCCAGCCGCCAGATAGACGACTGCCATTGCGCTCTTATTATGCCCTGTTACATTAAACCACGACGTTCCATTGACGATAAACCACGCAAGTGCGTAGGCGCATGCAATGACACATGCGTCCAGCACTACGTGGAAATGGTTCAGCCGTTTCTGGTTATCTTTTATCATAGTATATCACCTGAATTCAGATTAAGCTCCCGGACCTGCCGGACCGCCGGGGCCTGCTGCATCGCTGTTTCCGGAATTCCCCGGATCCTGAATCTCTGTGACCGGGCTTTTCACACCGGAATTATCTGATGCACCCGGAGAAGTCTTTTCACTGGATGCCGCTGTCTCTGCCGCTGTCGTGGTTGTAGATCCCGGTTTTGCAACGGAAGACTTCGTCTCCGATGTGCTGCCTGGTCCGGATAAAGAATCATCCGCCTCGGTTGTCTTATCCGTATGATTTTTCTTGCCGGGAGTCGTCGTTGTTCCTGGTCCCTTACTGCTGTTGCTCTTCGACTCTTCTTCCTCCCAGTCAATCCAGTCTTCATCCGGATCAAAGATCTCGTCCAATCCGATCGAGCTCTCGCTCTCGCCCTTCTTGGTCTCATCCCCGCTCTCGTCATCCGACTCGTCCGAAGCACTCGTCGATGACTTCTTAGCGGCATCCTTCGCCGCTGCCTGCGCGGCAATACGGCTCGCCCGTTTCTTGATAAACGTCTGGGCGCTGACACCCTGATCGACCGGAACATGACCAATCAGCTTCGCATTCGTCGTAAGCCCCGTTACCTGCGCGATATGGCTGCTGTACTCCTTAACATTAGACGGAACCTGATAATCTTCCTCATCAAACAGGAACTTATGAAGCTCTTTTACGTTGTACTCCAGTGTCTGCGGGATAACGCAGTCACCGATCTTTCCAACATCCTGCTCACCTCTGGCTGCCGGGAATCCCGCGGTCTCACCAATATGGAACTTCGCGATATTGCGTGCCAGCGGAATCAAATCCGTAATATCAACATTGGTTGCAAGCTGCGGCATGATCGTCTGAATCAGACAGTTGAGTGTCGCCCAGTCTGCATTTTTTGCCTTATCAAAGGCTTTCTGAAGAATAATTCTCTGACGCTCGGTACGCGCATAGTCCGTATCTGAATAACGGATACGTCCGTATGCAACTGCCTGGATACCATCCAGATGTACATTGCCCGCATGGGTCAGCTGATGAGAACCGATACCAGTCTCCTTTACGGTCTCCGTGATGAAGGCATTGATCCAGGAGAACTCTGCATCACTCAGCTCGACATCTACACCGCCCAGAATGTTGATGGCATCCGCAACCGCTTTCCAGTTGAACGTCGCATACTGGGTAATGTTAAGACCCAGGTTCTTATTCAGCGCCTTAACTGCCTGCTCCGGACCGCCCTGTGCGTAAGCGGCGTTGATCTTATTATAAGAGTTTTTATCGTTGATATTCAGATAACTGTCCCGGAATACCGATACAAGGCGGATCTCACCCGTCTCCAGATTGATATTGGCAATCATGTTGACATCCGCGTTCGTACCTTTTCCGACATTCATCTGCCCGTGCTCACTTCGCGAATCGACACCGAAGCACGCCACGGTCATGTAGCCCTTCATATCATCGATCTGTTCCTGGGACAGATTGACGTTCTTAACCTGGTCCTCGTTGAAATCAATCTTCTGCATAGAACCGAAGGTTCTGTGATACATATACCAGAACGCACCGCCCAGAATCATCAATATAATCACGACAATCTCCGCCGCAATGATCATATGCTTTCTGTGGCGCGCCGATTTACGGTAATGGCTGCCGCGGCGTCCCGAACTCTTTTTTCCACTTCCAGCGCTCTTAGGACCGCTGTAGCCGGAACGTACTGAACCGCTGCCCGCCTCACCTTTTCTCTGGCTATTTTCGACTGTACTGCTGACTCTTCTGCGGCTGGTGCCGGAAGCAGAACTGCCGCGCGAAGAATACCCTGCCTGACTGGCACGGCTGCTTCTGCCCTCGCGGCGCGCCCTCATGCGCTCCAGCTCATCATCCTCATAATTCATAAGCTACCTCATCTTTCACTTGCTTGCTGCCGCTCAGACATTGTCTGATAAGCAGCCTTTCTCCGTGTTGCATCTGCTAAACCATGACCGTTCACACATCGCGCAAACTCTAAGTTACTGTCCACACATACGCGCCCAGTAACAACTCTAACCTTTTCCTCACGATTTATCAGATGCTGCTTTTTTCTCGATCTGTCTCACAGCAAATTCATAGACATAGAGAAATGTCCCAGCTAAAAGTTCCAGCTCTATCGCCAGATAATTTTTAAGCCGTTCCGGGCGGTACGCCACTTTTTTACACTTCTTTGCCGTCCGTATGCCTTCTTTCAGACCTTCCAGATAATCTTTTCCAAACCCGAGTTTCCTGAAAAATGAATATTTCACGAAAATCCCCGCTGCGATCGGAATCGCATTTATGATAAGCTGTAAGCACGGCATATTTTTATAATTCAGATACACATTGTTGCGTGCCGCCAGCTTAACCTTGAATGAATTGTACTTGGAACCGCTGGTTCCGCTTCCGACGTGCCATACCAGCGCCGCCGGGCAATATATATTGTCATAACCCGCAATCCGGGCTCTATAGCCCACATCAATATCTTCCAGATAGGCAAAATGCATCTCATCGAAATAGCCTATCTCCTCAAATACCTCTCTCCTGTAGATCGCTGCGCCCGCGCACGCCGAGAATACCCGGCTTGAACGGCGGTAATGCGTAAGATCCCGTCCCACGCCGCGCTGGTACGCCCAGCCAAGCAGGGAATACATATCGCCTGCATCATCCAGCCTGTCTGGATGGTACATCTGGATCATCCGGCTGCTGACGGAAAAGATGCGCTCCGACTGACCGATCGCACGCACCATCTCCGCCACGAAATACTCGTCCACCCGGACGTCATTATTTAAAAGCAGCACATACGGTGTGTCTGCCGCCTTGATTCCGACGTTGACTGCACCGGAAAATCCCGTGTTTTCCGGCAGGAAAATCGTATCGATCTGATGTTCCTTCAGCCACTCCACACTTCCGTCCGTCGAACCGTTGTCCACCACCAGCGTCCGGAAATTCGGATACGTCTGTGCATTCAGTGAACGGATGCATTCGTCCATAAATTTCAACCCATTATAATTGGGAATAATAATTGTCGTTGTAATCTCCATCCCGGGTTATACCTCCAGATGATACGGTTCTCCGATTTTCTCTTTTTTCAGATCCCTGAGGGCGAAATTGGACTTCCGCAGCGTCAGGTTCGGATTGTAGTAAGGATCTCCATCTTTAAGGATCTCCGGCCAGCGCTCCGAGAAAATCTTGATCTCCCTGTTAAAACGTGCCACCTTCTCCGGCGTATCCTCCAGTCCTCTTGACTTCGACTCATAATGATACAGCAATGCGTACGGATTGTAAACCACTAAATGATTTGATGCC
Organism: Clostridium sp. AF20-7; assembly: GCF_003479275.1. NCBI lineage: Bacteria > Bacillati > Bacillota > Clostridia > Eubacteriales > Clostridiaceae > Clostridium > Clostridium sp. AF20-7. The sequence continues at coordinate 65,094 of NZ_QUGF01000008.1, forward strand.
CGCACTTTCATGCAATAATCGATATCGTTAAATGCGACCGCCAGCTTCTCCGTAAAGCCGCCGACCTCATCAAAGAGTGCTTTCTTTGTCATCAGGCACGCCGCCGTCACAGCGCTGTAATCCTGTGTACTCATCGCACGGTGGAAATAGCTGTTTTCCGCCTTATGAAGCCCTATAAACGTATGCCCTGCGATGCCGCCGAAACCAATCACGACGCCCGCATGCTGGATCGTATCATCCTGATAGAGCAGTCTCGCGCCAACTGCGCCGACGTCCTCACGCTGGCACAGTCCCAGCATCTCCTCGATGAAATTCTCCGCAATCAGCTCGGTATCATTATTTAAAAACAGCAGATATTCGCCCTTTGCGAAGGTCACGCCGAAGTTGTTGATCGCCGAATAGTTAAACTCGCGCTCCCAGGTTACCACATGGACATTGGAAAATTCCTTCTGAATCTTTTCATAGTATTCAAAGGTTTCCTTCTCCGTGCTGTTGTTCTCTACAATGATAAACTCAACATTGCGGTACGTTGCCCGCGTCTCAATCGCCCGCAGGCATAGATCCAGATCCGTATGGTGATCCTTGTTCGGAATGATGATCGATACCAGCGGTTCCCCCTGAATTTTATATACAGAGTGATAAATGCCGTAGTCCACACCTTTTTCCACGCGCTCCGCCTCGATACCGACGCGTTTATAATGATCCATGATCGCGCGCGCACCCGCATCAAATGCGTACAGCTTGCTCTCCGGGTTGCTCGCTGTCGAATCCTTGTGGCAGCGCCAGTGATACAGCACCTTCGGGATATGGCGAATCTCCTTCGCCTTCTCCGTACAACGGAAAATAAAGTCATAATCCTGCGCTCCGTCGTATTCCTGACGGAAGCCGCCCACCTGCGCTGCCAGATCGTGGCTGACGACAAACAGATGGCAGATATAGTTGACGCTGCAGAGCAGATCGATATTGAAATCCGGCTTAAAATGCGGATCAAACAAAGCGCCGCCGTCCATATCCAGCTTATCCTCATCCGAATAGAAGCAGTCGCATCCCGGATGTTCCTGTAACAGTTTCGCACACTCATAGAGAGCATTCGGTGTCAGCTTATCGTCATGGTCCGCCAGCACAATATAATCGCCGGTCGCCATATCCATTGCTGCATTCGTATTGCCGGAAATGCCCTTATTTTCGCCTAAAATTACGTATTTAAAGCGGCTGTCCTTCTTCGCATACTGCTCCAGCACCCGCTCGCAGCTTTGTCCTGCCGGACTGCCGTCCGCCACGCAGACCTCCCAGTTTGCGTATGTCTGTTCCGCGATCGAATCCAGCATTTCCCGCAGGAATCGCTCCGGTGTCTTAAATGCCGGAATCACGATCGAGAATTTAACCGGCGCGTCAAACACCTTTTTCCTCTGCTCCTCCAGCTCCTCCGCCGTCGGCTTCGTCAGTGAATACCACTCGCCGTAATCGTAGTCATTGTCAATTCCCTGCAGTTTGTGCTTGGATTTTACCAGCAGGGCTTTCAGACCATTTTCCTTCCAGAAATCCAGACAGACCCGCACAGTCTCCATGTTCATCAGATCGCGGATCTTCTGCATCCGCTTGTGCGCCACACTGCTGCGCTTGCGGATCAGTTCTTCATTATATTTAATGCGGATTTTGCGGCCCTCGCCTTTTGCGATCAGATAATAATCTTTTCCGCGCTCATACGGGAACTGGATATCAAATCCAAGCTCTTTTTCTACCGTTCGCCCAAAATAAATCTGGCTGACGTCGTCGCGGCGGGTCGCCACATACTGAAACCGGATCGGCTGATGTGCCCCATCTTCAACCTGATAGGTGATCTCCGTTTCCGGCGTCTTTCCGATCGCCCAGCCATTGAGCTGAATCGAATTTTCACGAATCCGAACTACATCGACATTACATTTCATGCTGTTTGCCCCCAACTTTTTTTACCGGTGTATCAAAATTCAGCCGCTCTTCCTCCACTACCAGTGGACGCTTCATGACTCTCGAATTGATCGATAAAATATACTCTCCCACCAGACCGATGAAAAAGATCTGAACCGACCCTAAAAAGCACATTCCAATCAGAACCGGCGCCATACCAGCCGGAAAATCATACCAGTGAAGCAGTTTCATCACCAGATATACAATCGCCACGATCATACTGATCGCCGCGCAGATACTTCCAAATATCGTCGCCAGGCGCAGACCGACCTTCGTATAGGAGGTCACACTGAGCATCGCAGCATCGTAGAGCCGGTAAAAATTGTTGTGTGTCTTGCCTGCGCGGCGCTGCGGCTGGATATATGGGATCTCCTTGCGCTTATAACCAAGCTCCGCCACGATTCCGCGCAGAAACGGCGTCGGATCGTCAAGCTCCCGCAGAATCTCAATAAAATCGCGGTCATACAGACCCGAACCGGTAAAATGCTCAATCTGCTCGACATCGGAGAGTTTCTTTATCATCTTGTAATAGCAGCTCCTCAGCGCATACATGATCGGGTTTTCCTTGCTTCCCGTCTTGATGCCGATGACAATCTTGTAGCCATTTTCCCACTCATGGACATATTTCGGGATCATATCGACCGGATCCTGAAAATCTGCCACCATGCTGATCACGCAGTCGCCGGTACACTGTAACATTCCATAATACGGGGAATTGAACTGTCCAAAGTTTTTGGCATTAAAAATTGCCTTGATCCGTGGATTCTCGCTGCAGATCTTCCGAAGAATCGGGCGCGTCTGGTCCGTCGAATCATTGTCGATAAAGACAAGCTCATAGTCATATTCCGGCAAATCGCGCTCCAGCGTCTCCACAACCGCCTCGCTGATCGGACCTACATTCTCTTCCTCGTTGTAGCAGGGAATTAATATACTGATTTTTTTCATACTTTTCTGATTCCTATTAATTTGCTTTTTGTTTGAACTCTTCTGTTTCGTTCCACCAAATTTCGAACACAAAAAAAAGAGAAAGCCGCTTCGGCTATACTGCCTTTATTTTAAACGTCTTTCTCTCTTTTGACAACCTACAATTTTCTTAACGATTTTTGGCTGCTTCGCTATTTACTTGGCATAAACTGATAAAATATGTCCAAATATTTACCATTCTCTCCCGTCACTCTGCACAGAGGGCAGAAAAATCATTTCTGAAAAGCTAGAATTCTCTTCATTCCTTCTTCAAAATATACCTGTGGCTTCCAGCCAACCACCCGCTCCATCTTGCGGATATCCGGGATCAGATTGACGATTCCCTCTGCATTCGGCGGGCGGACGCCAAATTCCATGCTGCCCTGCCTGCCGCACAGCTCATAGACCGTCTCGACAAACCCGCGCAGCGGTCCTGTCTCATCCATCGGACCGCCCAGATTGTAGACACATCCGTGATCCGTGAGATTTCCCGCATATTCTGCCAGATCCGCCAGGGCGCGCCCCGCATCGTCAATATACATGAAGTTCCAGAGCTGCGTGCAGGCGGTCATCGTCATCTTCTCCCCTGCCCGGAAGACCCGGACACAGGAGGAAAGAAGCGACCACGGGTGATCGCCCGGTCCATACGTGCTGAAAATCCGTGCATGCCCGTAATCCAGTCCCAGTTCCCGGCAGAGCACTTCCGCCCGCTGCCGGACTGCCAGTTTCGCGCGTCCATACGGGGAGGTCGGCTCGCAGACCGTCTCCTCGTCTGTCAGCTCGCTCTTGACGCCATACTCCGCCTGCGAACCTGTAAAGAGAAACCGCCGGCACCCGAGGTCTTTCGCCACGCGGACGGCATTCAGCGCGTCCTGCACGCTCTCCTCCTGGACTGCCTCATTTTTCCGTGAATCACTCCCTGCACCGCGCCAGCCCATATGGAGAAACACATCGCATCCGCCCGGAATCCGTTCCGGCAGTTTCGAGAGATTCCCCAGATCCTCCTCCAAAATCGTGAGTCCCTGCGGAAATTTTCCATTTTCCCGCAGCAGATCCGCTTTCGTCGAATGTTCCCGCAGTACGGCGTATACCTGATGTCCGCGATGTAACAGCTCGCGCACCGCCCCCAGACCTACAAAGCTGGTGGCACCAGTGACAACTATCTTCATTCTATCGTTTCCTTTACTATTTTTTAATACGCGGAATCAGCATGATATGGTCCATCTCCTCGTCCGGCAGGAATGGGGACAGATCCTCCAGCGGCGGCGATACAAGCGTTCCGTCCGGCAGTCTCTTCGCCGCGGACTTTGGCTCAAAGTTCTGATCCAGCGTTACAAATACCTCGCAGATCACCGGGCCGTCCATCGCCAGCGTTTCTTCTACTTTCTCGCCCAGCTCCTTGTTTCCATGAATCGATACATATGGGAATCCATACGCCCACGCCAGCTTTTCCATACTCGGGAATCCAAGATCGCCGCTGTCCACGCCGATACCGATGAGCGGCTCGCCGAAGAAATTCTTCTGGGTCTGGCGGATGGAATGGTAACCGCCGTTATTGATAATGAAAATCTTGATCGGCATCCGGTGGCTGACAACTGTCTCAAGCTCCTGTAAATTCATCTGAATACTGCCGTCTCCGGTGATCAGGATAATATCCTGGCTGTGATCTGCCACGCACGCGCCGATCGATGCCGGAAGTCCGTAGCCCATCGAAGCGATGCCGGAGTTCGAGATAAATCTCTGTCCCTTTTTTACAATATTTGCGTGTCCACACACAACGTTTGCAGATCCATTCCCCACAACCACGATCTGGTTCTCATTTAAACGGCGGCTCATCTCATACGCAAATGCATATACGTTTGCCTCTGTCTCCGTGCCGCCGTTCATGTGCTTCGGCAGAACCACCGGATAATCATGCTTCCAGCCCTGGCAGATACGCAGCCACTCTGCCTGCGCGTCCTTGTACTCCTGCGTCATCGAAGCCGCGCCGTCCGCTTTTCCTTCCTCCGAAAGAACCTCGTCCATCACGGTCAGAAGATCCTTCACATCCGCGTGAACCGGCATGTCCACATGCAGAGTAGGCTTTTTCAGCTCTTCTGCATCGATATCATTCACAATCACATACGCCTCGCGCGCCCAGGTAGTAAAACGGTAACCGACCTGGCGAAAACTCAGACGGCTTCCGAGCGACAGCACCAGATCGCTATTCTGGATCGCGAAGTTGCCCGGGCGATCGCCGACGTTACCGCCTTTTCCGATGTACAGCGGGTGTTCGTCATAAATACAGTCGATGCTGTCCGCGCCGGTCACAACCGGGATTCCCAGCTTTTCAACCACGCGCATGAAAACATCGTGCGCCGCGCCGATACGGATACCATTTCCGGCATTGATCACCGGACGTTTGGAGGTGCGGACTTTCTCGATGATCGCACGCGCCGTCTCCTTCGTCACACGTGCCGGAAGTTTTGCACGAAATTCACCTTTTCCGGCGGTATCCTCCGGAATCTCGGACGCGCTCTCTGCCGCCCAGCCGGTTCCGCCCGCCTCATAATCCTCCGGATCAAAGCCGATCAGATCGTCTGTCTCGATCATTGCCGCCTGCACATTCAGCGGAATATCCAGCCAGGTAGGACCCGGACGACCGTTGTAAGCCAGATACAGGGCTTTTTCCACACAGAAGCGGATACGCATCGGATCGATCACCATCTCACAGTATTTTGTCATATTGGCAACCGATTTGGTGATATCATACTCCTGATCGCCCATCGCGCGCAGGTGAAGTCCCGTGCTGCGCGCTGTCGTGTCATAACGCACCTGTCCGGAAATGACAAACATCGGGATTGAATCCAGAAATCCGCCCGCAACGCCGTTCATCGCATTGATGCCGCCAGGTCCCGTCGTCACGCACACTGCCGCAATTTTATTGTGGATGCGGGCATACGCCTCCGCCGCCATCGCACATGCCTGTTCATGATGATTGTAGAGGCAGTGAAGCCCTTCCTGATGCCCCAGCGCGTCATCCAGATGCATCGCGCCGCCGCCTGTGATCATAAACACATCCGTGATGCCGGATGCGAGAAGTTTTTCTGCTATATAATTAGAAAGTTTCTGTTTCATTTTGATTTCCTCCTGAAAATACCTTGTCAAGTGTTCATATTATAGCACACATATTTCTCTTTTCATAGCCGACACGGCATTTTCCCTTCTTCTGAAACATTCTTTGTTACTGTTCACGGGTAGGCACTTTTGGAACCGAAAGTGCCGTAAGAAAACGTGGTGGCAGCAAGAATTTGCCAAATAATAACGCCTTTTTTCCCAACTCCTTACATTTTTCTTATGCTGTCTTGTATTTCTCCTATTTCTTTTCTATAATAAAGGTCAGCATCCGGTTCACATCGGTATGCCTGAATCGTTACGGTTCAGTTTACTTTATGTAACTGCATTTTTATCATACAGAGGAACGTCTTATGAATCGATTAGCACAGAAAAAAAAGGTCTGCGCGCTGATTCCGGCGCGGCTTAATTCGGTTCGCTTTCCGGGAAAGGCATTGAAACAGATTGATGGGATTCCAATGGTTGTGCGGGTTCTCGCGGCGGCGCGGGACAGCGGTGTATTTGATGCCGTTTACGCTGCGACCGACAGCCCTGAGATTGCTGCTGTTTGCCAGACATATGGATTTGAGGCGGTTTTCACCTCCCATTCCCATCAGAATCCGACCTCCCGCATTCAGGAGGCGGTGACGATTCTGGAAGATTCCAAGTCTGCTTCTTCGCGGAAATTTGATTTTTATGCGATGATCGGCGGGGATGAACCGCTTCTGACACCGGAGATTCTGCAAAATTTTATGGAGCAGGCGCTTACTGTTATTACCTCAAAAGAGAATGTACAGCGTCCATTTCTCATGAATGCCATGGCAGATATCCCGAACGATGCCGAGACAGCCGATCCATCCAACATAAAAGTAGTCTGCCGTCCGGACGGCACAGGGCTTTACATTTCCCGTGCGCCAATTCCATTCCGCAAGGGGACGCTTGACGAACCTTCCCGGAAATTTGTGAGTATCGGGCTTTATACGCGGGAATCGCTCGATTTCTTCTGTCAGAGCAGACCGGGCATTCTGGAACAGATCGAGGGCGTGGATTTGCTGCGTTTCCTCGAATATGGGAAAACGATCCTATTTCTTCCCATCTGCGGATATACGCTTTCCGTAGACACCCCCGTCGACCTTGAAACAGTACAGGCAATTTTACACAGGAGGACTAGCACCCTATGAATAAGAAAACATACCGCGGCGTGATCTTCGACCTCGACGGCACGCTGCTCGATACATCCGAAGGCGTCTTTGCGAGCGTGCGCCACACGGTAGAAGCACTTGGAAAACCTGCCCTCGACGAGGCGACACTCCGCACCTTTATCGGACCGCCCGTCAAGCTGTCGCTCATCCGCCTCTACGGACTGGACGAGGACGCCGCGAACCACGCAACCGAGATTTTCCGCACCCAGTACAAGGATCACGACCTGCTGAAAGCCGAGCCATACGCCGGTATCAAAGACCTGATCCGCGCACTCCGCGCACAGGGCTGCAAGATCGGGGTTGCCACCCTGAAACGTGAAGATTATGCGCTGACTCTGCTGGAACATTACCATTTCACAGAACTCTGTGACTCCATCTGCGGCAGCGATTTTGCCAGCAAAATGACGAAGGCTGACGTTCTGCACAAGTGCTTAAAAGCTTTGGAGTTGTCTCCATCCGAGGCAGTTCTTATCGGTGATACCTCTTCCGACGGAAAAGGTGCCAAAGAGGCAGCTGTCGATTTTATGGCAGTTACCTACGGCTTCGGACCAGATACCGCGGAGGCATGGCAGGAATATGCGCCGGTTTATACGGCAAAGGATACGCATGATATCGGGGCATTTCTGGGAGTCAATTTTTAAAATTACAAACATAACAAGAGGACAAACATCATGAAACAAGTCAAATTACTCGACTGCACTCTCCGCGACGGCGGCTACGTCAACGACTGGGAGTTCGGTCACGACAATATTGTTACTATTTTTGAACGTCTGATCAGCGCGGGCGTGGACATTCTGGAAGTTGGTTTTCTGGATGACCGCCGCACCTTCGACCGCAACCGCACGATCATGCCGACAACCCAGTGTGCCGATCAGATTTTCGGCAAGCTGGACAAGGGAAATACAATGATCGTCGCCATGATCGACTACGGAACCTGCGATATTTCTAATTTAAGCCCGTGTTCTGAGTCCTACATCGACGGCATCCGCGTCATTTTCAAAAAACATGTGATGCATGAGGCGATCCAATTCTGCCACGAAGTCAAAAAACTGGGCTACAAAGTGTTTGTACAGGCGGTTTCGATCACCAGCTACTCCGACCGTGAGCTTCTGGATCTGGTTGACCTTGTCAACGATCTGGAACCGTATGCGATGTCCCTTGTAGACACCTACGGTCTGCTGCATCAGGATAACCTGCTGCACTATTTCCAGCTCTTAAACTATAACTTAAAACCATCAATCGCGATCGGCTATCACTCCCACAATAACTTCCAGCTCGCATACTCCAACAGCATGGAAGTCTTACGCGAACCGGCGGACCGCACCGTTTTAGTTGATGCCTCCCTGTACGGCATGGGAAAAAGTGCCGGAAATCTTCCGATCGAACTCATTTCCATGTACATGAACACCACATTCGGACGCAATTTCAATGTCAGCCAGATGCTCGAGGCGATCGACATCAGCATCATGCCATTCTTCCGCAAGAGCCCATGGGGATATAACCTGTTCTTCTATATTTCCGCCTCCAACAACTGCCATCCGAACTACGTCCGCTTCCTGATGGATAAGCACACCCTGTCGCTTAAATCCATCAATACGATTCTGGATGCGATTGAGCCGGAGAAAAAACTGCTCTACGACAAAGATTACATTGAAACACTGTACCGCAGGTATCAGAGCACAGAATGCAATGACGAAGCCGATATTCAGGCATTGAGTGCTTCCTGGAGCGATCGCCCGCTTCTGCTGCTCGGTCCGGGAAAGAATCTGGAACTGGAAAAGGAGGCAATTCTTTCCTATATTAAGGCGCACAATCCGATCACAATCTCCGTCAATTTTATCCCGGAGGGAATTCCAATCGATTATGCGTTCTTAAGCAATTCCAGGCGCTATGTCCAACTCAACAACCGCCTGCTCGAGCACGCCGACGCCCAGGGACGCCCGGTGCGCGTCATCGCGACCTCAAACGTGACAAATGTCAAAGATACACATTTTGATTACACCTTAAACTATAATTCCCTGATCGACCAGAATGCAGAGATCATCGATAATTCCTTTGTCATGCTGCTGAACGTCCTGACCAAAACAAGCGTCCACCACGCCGCCTGCGCGGGATTCGACGGATATACGATCGATGGAGACAACTATTATAATTCCGCAATGGACTACCGGATCGCGCGGGAAAAATCACAGAGTATTAACCAGTATGTGATAGATACGCTGGAGAGGCTGGCAGGAACGCTGACGCTGGAGTTCCTGACGGATTCGAAATACGTAAAATAAAAAATTATATTTTCATATAGAAAAAGGGGTGTTCCAGCTGGTTCACCCCTTTTTCCACATCTCTCCACCCTTTCCAGCAACGCACACTATCTTTTTACGCATAATCCCCGTATAATAAGCCCCGTAATGCAGCGATGGATTTTCGCATTTTAAAAAAGGAGAGATTATACCATGCGTAAGCAAACTAAAACTTTAGCTGTTTTATCCGCTGCGGCTTTGTTCGCGGCTGCTGCACCTATAATGACAAATACGGGAACTTACAGAGTTCTGGCGGCTCAGAGCGGCTGGACAGAGGAAGATGGTCATCTTTATTACTACGATGAGGACGGCTATAAAGAGACAAACACATGGAAAAAACGGAATGGCGACTGGTTTTATCTCGATGAGGAAGGCGAGATTGCTACCAATCAGAGAGTCGATGACTATTTCGTCAACGATGAGGGGCACATGGCAAAGAACCAATGGGTTTCGGCTGAAAATGAGATCGGCTACGACAGCCCGGATTCTCCGGACGGCGGCTCCTGGCTCTATTTTGGCAAGGACGGCAAGATTGTAACTGCCAAATGGATGAGCATCAACGGAAAAACCTACTATTTCGACGAGGACGGACTGATGCAGACCGGGCTTCTGGAGCTGGACGGACAGACCTACTACCTCGGCGAGGAAGATGACGGCGCCAGAAAAACCGGATGGATTCTGCTGGAAACCATCACGAAAGACACCGACGATGAAGATATCTGGTGCTATTTTGACACCGAAGGACGCATGATCGTAAACCAAATGGACCGCAAAATCGACAATGCCTACTACACCTTCATCGACGGCCAGATGCAGACAGGCTGGATCAATGTCGCGGAAGCTGGATTTGTAAGCTCCAGCACACCTTCAAACGAAGCAGCAACAACGGACAACTCTGCCACAGACACTGTCAGCTTAAACGATTTCCGCTATTACGATCCGGAAAATGGCGGACGCCGGGCAAGCGGCTGGTACACCATTGAAGGGGCACCGGGCATCAGCGAAGAAGAAGAGCCATTTTCCTTCTTCTTTAAAAACGGAACTGCTTACTTTGCCGAGAAGGATCTTGCTATTTTCACCATCAATTCCGAGCGCTACTGCTTCAACGAGCGCGGTGAAATGCAGACCGGGCTTCAGAGCCTGAAACAGGCGGATGGCAGCTTCGCCTCCTACTACTTCGGCGACGACGGCGTGATGCGTACCGGCAAGCAGACTATTTACAATGATGATTTAGAAGAAAACCAGATCTGGTATTTCCAGACCAAAGGTTCCCTCAAAGGACAGGGCTACCATGGAGAGCGCGATAACCAGGTTTATGTAAACGGTCTTTTAAAGAAGGCGGATCCGGAACTCCGCTATGAGCCGGTTTCCATCGGTGAAAAACGCTACCTGGTAAACACCAGCGGCACCATCCAGAAAGCAACCTCTTCCTCCTCTTCCGCTTCCCGTCCGGAACTCGGAAAAGGGTTCAAGGATATCAAAGACAGCAATGATACTGCCTGGACAGTTGACACATCTGGAATCATCCAGTAAAATATAATATTGCATCCGTTCAAATACCGCAGGACACTTTTGTGACACCGCGGTATTTTTTCTGAAAGATGTCTTTTTTTATCGTTTTAAAAATTTTTTTGGAAATTTTTAAATTTTTTTCTAAAAACCAGTTATAATGTTCCCGATTAAAACGTATTATAATAAAGGGGATGTTTTCATTTTTCTCCCAATGACTCAACTCTTACTTCTACGGAGGCAACTCTATGCGTGGTTTAAATGTTTATTGCTGTCCAAACTGTGGACATTATGGATTCTTTCAGCTCGTTGCCAATGCGGTGTGTCCGCATTGCTCAATCGCCATGACTCCTCTTCCCATTCCGTATCAGGATTTCATGGACTTAGACTATCCACAACGGCAGATCCTGATTTCCAGACACATGATTAATGCGGCAAGCCCTTTGGATTCTAAAGCCAAACAGGCGAACAAGGCTAAGGCACCAGGGCAGACAAAGCCATCCGGCCGGAGCAAATCACCGGATGATGCAAAATCGTCGGATCAAAATGCAGCACCTGATAACACCAAATTGATGACAGATCATTCTGCAGCACCGGGTAAAACAAAATCATCTTCCACTTCCTCGAATCTCCATCCGGATATCTCAAAAGATTCCGACAAGGAAACTCTCTATCAGGAAGTATTGGCGCTAAGAGAGAAAAACGAGCAGCTGGAGCAGACGATCTCCTGGATGCATGATTTAATCTGGAAATTGACGCGCCAACTGCATATTACATAGAGTACATAAAAAATGCCGCATGATTCATTCTGGTTTAATAACATACCTTCTGAATCATGCGGCTTTGATATTCGATTTAGTATTTAATTTTTGATTTGATTGTTCACTTGCTCCATCTGGTATAAATGAGCCTCTTCTCTCCCATCTTATCCAGTTTCTCCGCTTATCCCACCTTCTCCGTCTTACAGAGTATGTAGTGGTCAATCATCCGGTTTAAGCTTTGATTCATCTGATCCAGAGTTTTAAATAACTCCTTAAGCTCACGCTTTAATTCTTCATTTTCCTGTTCCAAAACGACCAATTTTTTAGCTTCATCCATAAACTCTCCTCCTTTTGACTGCCTGTTCTTCCATTCAGATGACCACACTGCATAACGCAGCTCTGCCAGGCGATCCTATCGTTTTTTCGTTTCATATTATTTATAAACCGATTTTAAGAAAAATAAAAGAGTCTATCGATCGCAAATTTCGACACGGGTTACTGTTCACACATTACTTTAAATTCTAAATCGACAAAGTTCGTCATTTCGGCTTTTCCGCCGAATCTGCCCGGATTTGCCGTCTATTTGAGCTATTCTGCCTGTTCTGCTTTCTCTCTTGTGAGTGTAAGCCCAATCGCCAGCATCGCCCACATAATCGGCGTCGCGATCGGGAGGTTGATATTAACAACTGCCTGTGCTCCATAGCAGAGCACCGCCAGAACAGGCGCCAGAATCCAGGCGCACTCTTTCCATTTTCTGCACATTCTCACGCAGGCGCCGCCCAGAAACGCAAGATAGGATGCAAGCGCAAGCGGTCCCATTGTAACAAGGTACTGGAAATATTCGTTGTGGGCGCTCTCATAGAAAACTCCATACCGATCCAGCGCATCCTGCCTGAAATCCCAAGTCAGAATTCCATATGTGTCTGGTCCAAAACCAAACAACTGATGCAGGAACGGCAGCTCGCGATAGGACTGCCAGCCAATTCTCCAGCAATATCCCCGGTTCGTCCCCCAATCATCATCAAAAACAAGATACTGGGACAACGCGCTGTACCGTTCCGCATGTCCTCCCAGATTTGCATCATAGAAGACAAATGCCACTGCCAGGCATCCAAGAATCAAAACTGCACACCAGCCACGCCAAATCCATCGTCCCGGTTTGCTCTCTGGATTCGTCTGTTCCATCTTCCGTTTCCAAACACAGAGAATCCCCGCCAGAATCCAGAATAAAACGACGACTCCCTCCAGATAACGATAGCGCACCAACACGCCAAACACACCGCCCAGACCGATGACCTGATCGGCATATACTTTATTGACCGTATCTACTACCTTGATCACGGTCATAAACGTAGCCGCCAGAATACCATAATCTGCGATGCCCCGCCATGTCGTAAATAAAAACAGCGGCATCCCCGCAAACAGCATTCCAAGTGATAAATATGCATTATCACTCTGTCCGGTAATCAATGCAAAAAAGGCCAGCGCCGAAACCAGATAATACCAGATACGGCGTCCCACTTTTCTCTCACTTACAAAACAGCCGCAGGCAACCGCCATCGTAAGCGCCACAAACGCCGTATATGTGTTAATATTTCCCAATGTAGATACAAACAGGTTTCCCTGTTCATTGCTCACGCCCTTTTTCCATCCCAATAAATCCATCTGGAAATAATCTGTGATTCCAAACAGACAGACCAGAACGGACGATGCCAAAAACACATCCAGGTACCATTTTCTCATCCGACCATACTTGCTGATCACAATCGTTCCCAGCACATACAGCGTAATCAAGAATAATCCGCTGAATCGTCCCTCATTTCCCCAGAACGACTCATACACATAGTCCGACAGCACCGTCGATATCAGTGCCAGCGCCCAGAAAACTGCCAGCGCCTTATAGGCAAATGGCTGCTTTTTTAATTCAGTCAGTCGAAACGCGCCCAAAAAGCGCCGCACATGCGCCCCGCCAAACCGCTTTAAGTCCATGCACGCAAATACTATCGCTGCGATCAGGCATGACGCCAGCATCGCAACCGTGCTGAGCCAGTAAAACTGATATTTCGATACCAGAATATCATAATAATAATTATGGAAATATAGCGGAAATGCCCCAAACACCACACACAGATACACCGACACAATCCATGAAAAAACCTTTCGGACTTTTCCCTCCCATGCCTGCTCTGCCAAAATGGATGCAGTCGGAGCTCCCTGCTCTCTTGCAATCTCTGTCTGTTCCATCACATTCTTCTCCTTTTCTTATTCGTAAAACCAGAGAAACGGCTTGTATCAGTATAGCATTTCGTTTTGTGGATAGCAAGGAAGGAAATCTTAAATTTCCCCTATTATCTCGTTACTGTTCACGCATACGTGCCCAGTAACGGAATTTGCCGTGGCTTCGCATTTAAATACGGCAAATTCCTGCTGCCACCACGTTTTCTTACGGCACTTTCGGTTCCAAAAGTGCCTACCTGTGAACAGTAACATTATCTCTCCCTTTTTTTGCAACTTGCGATACTTTTCCATATCCGAAGTATAATGACCTGGTAATGCAGTTAGGATTTCGAGAAAAATATTTCAAAAAGTAAAAAGGAGAGTGCATTAATTATGAGAAAGCAGACTAAATTAGTTGCAGTACTTTCTGCAGCAGCTTTACTCGCTATGGGTGCTTCCATGACTTCTTTCGCAGCTGGTTGGCAGAAAGATGACGCTGGTGTTTGGCACTACTATGATAGCGATGATGAGATGGTAACAGGCGAATGGAAGAAGGACGGCGGTAAGTGGTTCTACCTTGACGAAGACGGCGATATGCTGACAGATGCTTGGGTAGATGATGACTACTATGTAGATGAGTCCGGTGCTATGCTGACAAACGCTTGGAAATACACTGTATCTGACGAAGATCAGGATGAACCGGATGAGGATGGCGAGCGTTGGTTCTACTTCAACAACAAAGGTAAAAAAGTTGTAAACGATACCAAGAAGATTAATGGTAAAACTTACTTATTCGATAGCGATGGTAAGATGGAGTTTGGCTGGCAGCAGGATAATAACACCGGCGACATGTACTACTATGGCGATGAGAACGATGGTGCTAGAACAGAGTCCAAGTGGCTGTGGCTGGAGAGATCCGGTAACTTAAGCGATGAGGATCTGGATGACGGACAGAATAAAGGTCTGTGTGACGATACCTCTTCTGATCCGTGTGATGACGAAGGTTGGTACTGGTTCCAGTCCTCTGGTAAGATGTACAAAGATAAAACAAAGAAGAAAATCAACGGTAAGTTCTACATGTTCAATGAGCATGGTCAGATGCTGTATGAGTGGATTGACAATAAGAAAGTTTCTGTTGGTTCCAACGCGCAGCTTGATGCAAAACGTGCTGATGGCTCTGTAGCAACTGCTGGTGAGATGCTGTACTACAATGTAAATGAAGAAGGCTGGAGAGCTGATGGCTGGTATCAGATCGATGGTTCCGAGGCTATGAAGACAGACAGCGATACAGACTGGTACTACATCGATGATGACGAAATGTATCATGCAACAGATGCTGATGATGCAGGTACGACTGATGGCGGTAGTGAAGTTTATGTAATGAGAAAGAAAGTTAAAGTAAGTGGTAACAAGTATTTCGCATTCAATAAAAAAGGTCAGATGCAGGATGGTCTTCAGTACATCGTTAAAGATCATGGCTTCTTCTACTTCGATGAGAATGGCTACCAGAAGACTGGTAAAGTTTCCAGCGTAGAGTGCGAAGATGATGATTACACCTTCTACTTCACAACCAAGAACGGTAAGAACGGTATCGGTTATACCGGTGAAAAAGATGGTACTCTGTACTTCAACGGTAAGAGACTGGAAGCAGATGATGATTATAAGTTCTATGTAGTAGATGGAAGTATCTACCTTGTAAATACAAAGGGTAAGATTCAGAAAGCTACCAACAGCAAGAAATATGATGATATCGAAAACGGCGCATACGTTGGAAAAGATTTACATGTAACAACTAACAAGAAAGGTATCGTATCTTCTGTTCAGGTTGGCAATGCAGCAGCAACTAGAAGCGAAGATTTATTAACAGATCTTGCAACAGACATCAATGCAACTGGTTTCGATGCTAAGTCTTATGAAAACGCAAATGATAATAAAGTAGCAGTTCCGTTCATCGATCTGTACGATAGCAATGATGTTTATACCTATACAGGTAGTGATTATGCTGAGGGATGGAGATAATTAAGTATTACTTTAAGTGATTCTTAATTTCAACCGATTAGAATTTCTTAATCTCTCTAAATTAAAGGAGAGCTGTCGCATTCATATGTGGCAGCTCTTTTTCTGACTAAATATGGTAACATTGTTTCTATGCAAAAAGGACTCGGGCATCCCAGATTTCTCTGAGATGTCGGAGTCCTCTTTATATCAAGCTATCAGCTCAATTCTTCAAGTTCAGCTCAATTACGGCTCCCAAACGAAACCATCAGTTGTGCTCTGACCATCTACATCAAAACCACCAGTTCTGATTACATCAGTCGGAAGTGTTGTTGCATTTGTATTCTTCTCATCATCAACAAAGTACTTGTTAACAGTACCGCTCTTGGTTACAGTTACATAACCTTCGCCGCCATCCAGTTCGTACTTCTTAGAAGTAGATTTCTGGATCTTACCAGTCTTGTTAACTACATACAGAAGATTGTTGTATTTGTATACAGCGTAGTCATCATCAGCCTCAAGTCTCTGACCATCTGCGTACAGATAACCATCTTTGATTCCGTCATAGCCCTTACCAGTATCGTTGTTCTTTGTGCTGAAGTAGAATGTGAATGTATCATCATTGTCATCATCAGCAGTTGTCTTACCGGTCTTCATATAGCCATTGTCATCGAAATAGTAGGTATGGTTTGCAATTCTCTGCAGACCTGTCTGCATCTTACCATCCTGATCGAAGCAGAAGTACTTACCATTGATTTTGATTTTCTTTCTGTACTGGGTTGCACCTGTAGAGTCAGTCTGAGCATCCTCAGCGCCTGCCTTCTTAGCTTCGCCCTTCTTGAAGAAGTACCAGTCGGTATCGTTGTCGTTGCCAAGATCCTCAGCACCGTCGATCTCGTACCAGCCTGCTGATCTGGAGCCATCTTCAACTTCGTTAGCGTAGATCATATCGCTTGCGGAAGCGCCTGCTCTGTTACCATCCAGAATAAATTCTGTGGAGGAACCAGTAGCTGTGTACTCCTTAGTATTGATCCACTCGTACAGCATCTGACCATGCTCGTTGAAGTAGTAGTATTTACCATTGATTTTCTTTTTCTTGCTGTTGTCTCTGTATGCTTTACCGTCGTTCTGGAAGTAGTACCAGCCTTCGCTATCACACAGGGAGCAATCATCATCATGAGACGGCATGGAATCGTTATCCTCGTCATCCTCATTCGGCTCTTCTAACCACAGCCACTTAGCATCTGTTCTCCAGCCTTCATCCTCAGTTCCCAGATAGTACCAGTCACCGTTATCTTCGAACCAACCGTATCTCATCTCACCGTCGGTGTTGAAGTAGTAGGTTTTACCGTTGATCTTCTTCTTATCATCGGTCACTTTCTTACCTTTATTGTTGAAGTAGTACCAGTTCTCGCCGTCATCATCCGGATCGCTGCTGTCATCATCATCAGCTACTTTGACCCACTGGTTAACCAGCATAGCACCATCTTCGCCTACATAGTAGTCATCGTCTACCCAAGCGTCTGTTTCCATATCGCCATCTTCATTGAGGTAGAACCACTTACCACCATCTTTTTTCCACTCGTCAGTTACCTGATTGTCATCGCTATCATAGTAGTGCCAAACACCAGCGTCATCTTTCTGCCAACCAGCTGCGAAAGAAGTCATGGAAGCACCCATAGCGAGTAAAGCTGCTGCAGAAAGTACTGCAACTAATTTAGTCTGCTTTCTCATAATTAATGCACTCTCCTTTTTACTTTTTGAAATATTTTTCTCGAAATCCTAACTGCATTACCAGGTCATTATACTTCGGATATGGAAAATTATCAATAGTTTTTTTACAGAATTTCCAACTTTTTATTTTGAAGTGGAATATTGTCTGTATTTCCTATGTTTCTCTTCCCTGTGAAGTACTGCCTTTCTCCGATACATCCACATTATAATACACGTTTTTCCAAAATACCATAACATTTATCTGTGCATTTTCTTACGGATTTTTTACGAAAATTCTTTATAGTTTCGTAATTGTATTTATATTTGTACAATCCTGTTTTAACCGCTAAAATGCCTGTATTTCCAGTATTTTTTACGTTTCTTATTTCCCACAGACCACCTTATCAAGCCTTTCGTCACTATTCACGCATACGTGCCCAGTAACAGTCTTTATTCTCCCCCCGCAGCATTGCTTTTTCCGTTTACTTTCTCTGTGTTTATGCTATAATGTTCATATATCACTTTTAATTTTATTTTTTGAACACACAACAGCTAGAACCTATTTTCACTCTTATCCATCTATAATGATGACGAAATACGTGAATATATAAGAGAAAAATAAAAGAATTTAATAATTCAGGAGGTTTTATATGGATCGCTATGGACTGATCTGCCGGAGTTTCTATGAGAATCCGGATGTAACCCAGCGGGAGCTTGCTTCGATTTTGAATCTTTCCCTGGGGACTGTGAATAAATTGCTTGGGGACTGCCTGGAGAAGGCATTTCTCATGACGGATATGGATACGGGGAAATATCTGCTGACCGAACAGGGGCTTAAGTATCTGGAACAATTTAAAGTGGATGGCGCCGTCATTACCGCCGCCGGGTTTGGCTCCCGGTTTGTGCCGCTGACGTTTGAGACACCGAAGGGGCTTCTGGAAGTGTTTGGCGAGCGGATGATTGAGCGCCAGATCAAGCAGCTCCATGAAGCGGGGATCACGGATATCACAATTATCGTTGGTTATTTAAAGGAAAAGTTTGAATATCTGATCGACAAATATCAGGTCAAACTCCTCTATAACCCGGAGTACGCCACCAAAAATAATCTGGCTACGATCTACCATGCCCGCGAGCTGTTCCGCGGCCGCAATATGTATCTGCTTGTCTCGGACAACTGGATTCGGAACAATATGTACCATAAATATGAGTGCGGCGCATGGTACTCTTCTGTTTATATGGATGGTGAAACGTCAGAGTGGTGTCTTTCTTCTAATAAAAAGGGGCGTATCACATCGGTGCAGGTCGGTGGGCATGATTCCTGGGTCATGTATGGACCTGCGTTCCTCTCGCGTGATTTTTCCAACCAGCTCATTCCGCTCATTGAGGAAGCCTATCATCAGCCTGGCACAGAACAATGGTACTGGGAACAGGTTGTCGTCGATCATATCAAAGAACTGGATTTTTCGATGAACTGCCAGCCGGCGGATCAGGTCTATGAGTTTGAAAACCTGGAAGAACTGCGCCTGTTTGATCCGAAATATCAGAATCATTCGGACAATGCCGCCATGCAGCTGGTCGCACACGTTTTCAATGTAAAGGAGGAAGCGATACACAACATCCGCTGTCTCAAATCTGGTATGACAAACCAGTCGTTCCTGTTTGAGCTGGATGGAAAACATTATATCTGCCGCATTCCGGGTCCAGGAACAGAATTTCTGATTAACCGGAAAGAGGAGGAGGCTGTTTACAAGGCGGTCACACCGCTTGGCATTACCGAACATATTTTGTATTTTGACGGAAAAACCGGCTACAAGATCGCCCAGTATTATGAGGGCGCTCGGAATGCGGATGCAAAGAACCCGCAGGAGATGGCCGCCTGCATGGAGATGCTGCGGAAGCTGCATCATTCCGGCGTGACGGTTCCGCACACGTTCCGCATCCGGGAACGGATTGATTTTTATGAGAGGATCTGCCGCGGACATGAGGAAATGCTGTTCGAGGACTACCCGGCAGTCCGCGCCCGGATGAATGAACTGATGGATCGGCTGGATACACTGGAACGTCCTTGCTGCCTCTCCCACATTGACTCGGTTGCAGACAATTTCCTGTTTCTGCCGGACGGCTCCCTGCGTCTGATCGACTGGGAGTATGCAGGCATGTGCGATCCGCTCATTGATATTGCGATGTGCAGTATTTATTCATATTATTCACAGGAAGAGCTTGACCACCTTCTGGAAGAATACCTCCAGCACGCCCCATCAGACGAAGAACGCTTTGTCACGTATGCCTATGCGGCGCTCGGAGGTTTCCTGTGGGCGCTCTGGGCGGTCTTCAAGAGTATGGAAGGACGCGAATTTGGCGATTACACGATCGTGATGTATCGGTATGCGAAAAATTATTATCGAAAAATTGTTTCCGAGGACTTGTTAAAATTGTAATATTTCCGTTAGGTATTTTACATTTATCTATGTTATACTTATAAAGTAATTTGATATGATACCAGGGTCAAAAGGTCAGAAGTTCGACGCAAGCTTGCTTGCAGGAGAATTTTTGACCTTGGGCCCCGCCAAAAACATGAGTAAGTAGCCATTTTTCAAAGAAAAATGAGCGAATTACGAATGTTTTTGAAGATTGCGGGAGCATATAGTGCGGAGCAATCTGGTATCAGAGGGGTCAAAATGCCTTTTGACCCCAACATCTTTGATATTAATTTCTACTGTAATCATAAATAACGATAAATCACATTGCAAGGGGGATACGCGATGCGGAAAAGATATGCAAAGCTGCTTGGGCTTGCCTGCCTGATCGGTGCCATGGGGCTGCTTCCTTCTTCCCAGAGCCGTGCGGCCGGATGGCTGAAGGACGGAAACTACTGGTACTACATGACCGACGACGGTCAGAAGCATACCGGATGGGTACATATCGGAGAGAAATATTATTATATGGATGAATCGACCGGCAAGATGGTGACTGGATGGCGTCAGGATTCATCCACTTCCGCCTGGTATTATTTCAACCAGAGCGGCGAGATGATGACTAAATGGCAGAAAATCAACAACTACTGGTACTATTTTAACCAGTACGGTGTGATGCAGAAGGGCTGGCTCCAGCTTGATACGGTCTGGTATTATCTGGGCGATGATGGACGGATGTTTACCAACTGGCAGAAGATGGATAACGGCACCTGGTACTATTTCGGCACGGACGGGGCGATGCGGACTGGCTGGCAGAAGGTAAACAGCACCTGGTATTATCTCGACGAAAATGGAAAAATGCTGACCGGTTGGCAGCTTATTAAAAATGAATACTACTATCTCCATGATGGCAAGATGCTGACTGGCTGGCTCAATGACAGCAACGGAAACACCTACTACATGGACAAGACAGACGGCAATATGAGCCGCGGCTGGAAGCAGATCGACGGCACCTGGTACTATTTCAATGAGTACGGACACCGTCAGAAAGGCTGGATTAAGGTATCCGGCACCTACTATTATCTGGA
Source organism: Clostridium sp. AF20-7 (assembly GCF_003479275.1). Taxonomy (NCBI): domain Bacteria; kingdom Bacillati; phylum Bacillota; class Clostridia; order Eubacteriales; family Clostridiaceae; genus Clostridium; species Clostridium sp. AF20-7. Next base: position 86,296 of record NZ_QUGF01000008.1, read on the forward strand.
TGAGAACGGTAAGATGGCTTCGAACACAACCCGGACGATTGATTCGGTGAAATACACCTTTGCCAAGAGCGGTGCGTGCCAGAATCCACCGTCCAGTCTCTCCGGCATGAGCGACAGCTATTTTGACCCAAGTGCTTCACAGGGAACAGGGACTTCGTCTGGCATTTCTTCTTCAAGCAGCACTTCGGGGCCAAGCGGAACGGCTTCGAACAATTCCAATTCAGGGACCTCCAGTTCAGGTAACACCAACAATTCGAATAGTTCCGATCCTTCGACCAGTTTTACTGCACCGGGAAGTTCCAACAGCTCCAGCTCGTCAAATGGTTCTTCGTCGGGCACAACCGTTCCGATTCCTGGAAGCGGCTACAGCAGCTCCACTTCCACGCCGGGCGGGACTTCCAGTTCGTCAGGCTTTTCGAATAACCAGACAAGCAGCAGTTCCACCAGCGATACCGGCAATGTACCAAGCCGCATCTACAGCAACGGCACGACTTACACCGCACCGACGACATCGAACTCCAGCTCGTCAGGCTCTTCGTCAAATTCGTCCGATAAACGGATTAACGGATTTACCTCCAATCAGGGCGATACGATTCAGGAGGGACAGACGCAGGGTCCTGGACGGAAATAAACCGTATTTGCAAAATATATAATTGAAATAAAAAAGATTTTGACCAACGATTCATAGCCTATATCGATGGTCAAAATCTTTTTAATTAAAATCATACCTTCTAAAAGCTGCCTACACCTCAAACACCAAATCCCCATAACTCGGAAATGGCCATAATTCTTTATCTACCAGCATTTCCAGTTCGTCTGCCGGTTTACGGAGAGCTACCATCGCCGGGCACACCTCATGCAGATAGGCGAATGCTTTTTCTTTGTTATCCTTGATCGCAGATGCCTTTGCCAGGATATCTTTGAGTGCCGCCAATGCCACCTTCATCTCTGAGAGTTTATCAGAGGTCTCTAAAAGCAGTTCTTTCTGGACACTGACATCGGCCTCCTCACAGGCAGTCCGGACGGCTGTCAGGGAGGAAGCAAGCTGAGTCGTATATTTGACAACCGCCGGGATGATCTGCTTGCCTGCCATGTCGATCATCGTCTTCGCCTCGATGTTAACAGTCTTGGAATATGCCTCATACTCGATCTCGGCACGGGATTCCAGCTCGGTCCGGGTGTACACGCCAAATTCTTCAAAGAGCTTGATCGCTTTCTCGGTCCGGATTGCCTCGACAGAATCGATACCCGCTTTCAGGTTCGGGAGTCCACGGCGCTCTGCCTCTTTAACCCATTCCTCAGAATAACCATTTCCGCTGAAAATGATACGGCGGTGCTCTGCAAACAGACGCTTGATGATATCATGGACTGCGCTGTCAAAATCATCGCTGTTTTCCAATTCGTCCGCAGCCTCTTTAAACGCTTCTGCCACGATCGTGTTGAGCACGACGTTCGGGGATGAAACAGAATCCGAAGAACCAACCATACGGAACTCGAATTTGTTACCGGTAAACGCAAACGGTGAAGTACGGTTGCGGTCGGTTGCATCCTTGACGAAATCCGGAAGTGTCGCTACTCCCGTCTGAAGTACCTCGCCTTTCTTAGAATGTGCGGCTTCGCCCGTGCTGCACAGCTGATCGATAACATCCTCCAGCTGCTCGCCCAGGAAAATAGAGATGATCGCTGGCGGCGCCTCTGCCGCACCCAGACGATGATCGTTGCCCGGAATCGCGGTGGACTCGCGCAGCAGATCCGCGTGTCTGTCAACTGCTTTCATGATGCACGCCAGAACCAGAAGAAACTGTACATTTTCGTGCGGCGTCTCGCCCGGATTCATCATGTTGATGCCGTCGTCGCTCGTCAGGGACCAGTTGTTGTGCTTACCGGAACCATTGATTCCGTCAAATGGTTTCTCATGCAGCAGACAGGTCAGACCGTGATGTCCTGCGACACGCTTCATCGCCTCCATGACCATCTGGTTGTGATCGACTGCCAGATTGACCTGACAATAGGTTGGCGCTAATTCATGCTGTGCTGGTGCAACTTCGTTGTGCTGTGTCTTTGCACTGACCCCCAGACGCCACAATGTCTCATTTAACTCTTTCATGAACGCACCGACTCTCGGACGGATGCTTCCAAAATAGTGATCATCCATCTCCTGTCCTTTCGGCGGCATCGCGCCAAACAGGGTACGACCGGTGTAGATCAGGTCTTTTCTCTGTAAATATTTGTTCTTATCAACCAGAAAATACTCCTGCTCCGGTCCCACATACGGAATCACACGGTGGGAAGTCGTATTTCCAAACAGGCGGAGAATCCGGAGTGCCTGCTCGTTGATTGCCTGCATGGAACGCAGCAGCGGTGTCTTCTTATCCAGTGCTTCGCCGCGGTACGAACAGAATGCAGTCGGTATGTAGAGTGTCACGCCCAGCGTATCTTCCCGCAGAAATGCCGGGGAAGTACAATCCCAGGTTGTATAGCCGCGTGCCTCAAAGGTGGAACGAAGTCCGCCCGACGGAAACGAGGATGCATCCGGCTCGCCCTTAATCAGCTCTTTACCGGAAAACTCCATGATAACGCGTCCGTTGGAATCCGGTACGGAGATAAACGCATCATGTTTTTCTGCCGTAATGCCGGTCAGCGGCTGGAACCAATGGGAATAATGCGTCGCACCGCGCTCGATCGCCCAGTCTTTCATCGCGTGTGCGACAACATCTGCGATGGACGGATCCAGCTCAGCTCCGTCTTCAATGGTTTTCTTCAGTTTTTTGTAAACACTTTTCGGAAGGCGTTCCTGCATCGCCTTGTCATTAAACACATTTTTTCCGAAAATTTCCGGTACATTGATAATCTCGCTCATTCAATCCCTCACATTAATATGAAAACAGACCGGACCGCCGGTATGTATATCCGCGTTGCGAAATGTACATCCCTGCAGTCCGGTCATGAACCTTACTTATTCATCAGGCTTTTCCGATAGAACCGAACAGTTCCATCTTTGTCTTAACCGTCTCTTTGATCGCCTCAAAACCAGGTGCAAGAAGTTTACGCGGGTCAAATCCTTTGCCCTGCTGATCCTTACCAGCCTCGATATACTGGCGGGTTGCCTCTGCAAATGCCAGCTGGCACTCAGTATTTACATTAATCTTCGCTACACCTAAAGAAATGGCTTTCTTGATCATATCTTCCGGAATACCGGTACCACCGTGAAGAACCAGCGGCATATCGCCTACTTTTTCTTTTACGGCTGCCAGCGTCTCAAAGCTTAAGCCTGGCCAGTTTGCCGGATATTTGCCGTGGATATTGCCGATACCTGCTGCCAGCATATCAACTCCGAGGTCTGCAATCGCCTTGCACTCGTTCGGATCTGCACATTCGCCCATACCGATCACGCCGTCTTCCTCGCCGCCGATGGAACCAACCTCAGCCTCCAGGGAAATACCTTTCTCCGCGCAGACTTTGACTAATTCTTTGGTTTTCTCTACGTTCTCGGCGATCGGATAATGGGAGCCGTCAAACATGATGGAAGAAAATCCAGCATCGATACATTTGTAGCAGCCCTCGTAGGTGCCGTGATCCAGATGCAGCGCAACCGGAACCGTGATGTTCAGCTCTTCGATCATCGCTTTTACCATCGCAGATACTGTCTTAAAGCCAGTCATATACTTGCCTGCGCCCTCAGAAACACCTAAGATAACCGGTGAGTTCTGCTCCTGTGCCGTCAGTAAAATCGCTTTGGTCCATTCAAGATTGTTGATGTTGAACTGACCAACCGCATATTTGCCATCTCTTGCCTTCTGAAGCATTTCCTTCGCACTAACTAACATATACAAACCTCCTCGTTGTCTCTTTTTGATCTAACCAGAGTCTATTATATACCATAATTCAGTATTTGCCTAGCCTGTCAAAAAAATAACAGGCAATTATTTTAATATTTTGTAACTTTTACTGTAAAATCTCCGAAACGGTCTTCTCCATCTCCTCCGGCTTGCACTGGCGGTTGTGACGGATCTCTGCCTTGCGGATCTCCTCGATCGCCTGCGGGATCTTCACGCCGGATGCTTTCTCCATCTCGTCGATAAGCTCGAACTCGCCCTTGCCTTCTTCGCTGCCGAAGATTGCCTCCATGACGCTGCGGGAGAATTTATATGGGCTTGCCGTCGATGCGATAACTGTCTTCTTGGTATCGCCTGTCTCCTTCACATAGTTATGGTATACGCAGGATGCAACGCCGGTATGCGTATCGATCATATAACCGGTCTCATCATAGAGACGCTTGATCTCGGCTGCATTTGCCGCCTGATCAGCATAACCGCCGACAAAATCTGCCATGCGCGCACGCATCTCGTCGGTAACCGAATATTTGCCATCTTTCGAAAGCTCTTCCATGCGTTTCTTGGTCTCCTCCGCATCGCAGCCGGTGGAGAGATAAATCAGACGTTCCAGGTTGCTGGAAATCAGAATATCCATCGACGGGGAAGAGGTCAGGATGAATGGACGGTTCTTGTCATATACGCCTGTCTTAAAGAAGTCGTACAGAACTTTATTGTCATTGGACGCGCAGATCAGCTTGTCGATCGGCACACCCATCTGTTTTGCAAAATAAGCAGCTAAGATATTGCCGAAGTTTCCGGTCGGAACGGTTACATTGATCTTCTCACCGTTCTCGATCTCGCCGTTTTCAAGCAGCTTTGCATACGCATATACATAGTACACAACCTGTGGTACGAGACGACCGATGTTGATGGAGTTTGCGGAAGAGAGCTGATAGCCTCTGCCTGCTAATTCTTTGGCAAATTCTTTGTCACCAAAGATTTTCTTGACACCGCTCTGTGCATCATCAAAGTTTCCGGAAATACCGACAACGCTTGTGTTCGCGCCCTTCTGGGTCAGCATCTGCAGCTCCTGCACACGGCTGACGCCGTCCTTCGGGTAAAATACGATAATTCTGGTTCCCTCAACGTCTGCAAAACCAGCCATCGCTGCTTTTCCGGTATCGCCGGAGGTTGCGGTCAGGATCACGATCGTATTCTCCGCATGGTTCTTCTTCGCCGATACGGTCATCAGATGCGGCAGGATCAAGAGCGCCATATCCTTGAAGGCAATCGTGCTTCCGTGGAACAGCTCCAGATAATATGCTCCGTCTGCTTTGACAAGCGGCGCAATCTCTTCCGTATCAAACTTACTGTCGTAAGCGCGCTCGATACAGGTTTTCAGCTCTTCCTCTGTGAAATCAGTCAGAAACTGCTTCATAACTGCATAAGCTACTTCCTGATATGTTTTATGGGATAATTCTTCCAGGCTGCAATCTAACACCGGGATATGATCCGGCATGAACAGGCCGCCGTCTGCTGCCAGTCCCTTTAAGATCGCCATCGAAGCCGTTACGTTGTTTTCACCGCCACGGGTACTGCTGTAATTGATTGCCATGATTTTCATCCTCTCTTTTTATCTTTCCCCATCGTCCCCATCTTTGCAAAGGATGCCGGAGTCAAACTTTCTGCCATGTAAGTGTTCTGTGTGGTTTTGCAATTCTCCCGCAAAGTTACGGGACCCCCTGCTCACTTTAGTTAAAAATTCTATCATACTTTATGGCACAGCGCAAGAAAAATTCCCCCTTAATACGTGATCTTCCAGCGCCCAAACAATCCCTTCTTAAAATGGGAAAACCGCCGTGAAGCACTCTCATTTCCCATCTCGATCGCCTTCTGGTAGCACTGTGCCGCCCGCTCGAGATCTTCCGGGGATTCATTTTTCCGTTCGTAGATAAATCCAAGCTCATAGAGTGCATATCCGTCACATTCCGTCTGTGCCGCCCGCTCAAAAAGCTCCTTCGCCTTATTTTCATCGGCGGTGCAGCCTTCTCCCTTCATATAGAGATAGCCTAACTTGGATGCAGACTGCAGGCTTCCGGCTTCTTCGCACCGGTTCAGCCACTCAAATGCTTTTGCATAATCGCGGTCTACTCCCTCTTCGCCCTGGAAATACAGGCATCCAAGAATCTCCATGCACTCTGGATTTCCCTGCGAAGCGCCTTTTTCGTACCAGGAAACCGCCTGCTTCATATCAATCTCGCCGTTCAGACCATCCCGATAGATATTTCCAAGCGCCAGACTTGCCTGTCCGTCCGTCTCGATCCCAGCTGCCTCCCGCAGAAGTTTTTCTGCCCGGACGGTGTCCTGCTCGTCGGACGGGCGCAGATACAGGCGGGCTAACGGAAGCGCCGCCTCTTTGATGCCTGCCGCATATGCTTTTCCATACCAGTAAAACGCTTTTTCATCATCGCGCTCCACCAGTTCATCCTGATAGAACAGATTTCCAAGTTCTTCAAAGCTCTCCGCCTCGTTCCGCGCCGCGGCGTTTTCCAGCGCCTGGACGGCCGCCTGGATATCGCGCTCTGTGCCCTGTCCGTTTAAGTACATCTGCCCCAGATACAGCATAGCGCGGGAAGACCCCTGCTTTGCCGCCGCATAGTCATATTGGAATGCAGCTTCCCAGTCTTCTTCCTGGCGATAATGTTCCCCCATCTGGAAGAGTCCCCAGACCTCCCCGCTGGCGGCGCACTGATTCGCCCAGCGAAGTGCCTCTTTTTCATCTTTTTCCCGGTATGTACCATTCTGGCAGCATTTTCCCATCTTAACCATCGCCGGGATAATGCCGCCGTCCGCCGCCCGTTCGTACCAGAAGAGACACTGCTCACGGGCGCTCTCAGTCTGCGGCATATAATCGGCCAGATCTTCCCACTCAACTGCCTCGCCCATCTGCCACGCGGCATAGACATCGCCCATCTCAGCGGCATCCCGCACCTGACGGTAACTTTCCTCGATGGAATAACGTGCCGACCGCTTCATCTGTTCGTCATACTGACCGGCGCGCAGCGCTCCTAACACTGCCCGGGCACTTCCCGCCGAAGCCCCCCGCAGGTAACATTCATACGCTTTTTTCTCATTGAACCCGACAGCCCCGTCCCCCCAGCTGTAACAGTGTCCTAAAAAGAACCATGCTTCCGCATCGCCCGCATATGCCGCCTCTTCCAGCCAGGTAACTCCCTGGGCGTACAGCGCATCGTTACACTGTTTCCAGATCTGGTCTGCACCTTTCTCACATAAGCCTGTCATCAGGATTGTCATATATCATTCATCCGCCTTCCACACGAAATTGTATCAATTAAAACTTTCTGCCTCCGCCGCCGTGCATCCTTCCGCTGCTACCCTGATGTATGGTCGTCCTTCCAGCCGAACCGCCCGAAGCGCCCGGACCCGGATTTTTCGGAATCCGTCTGGTCACTACCGACCGGTTTACAAACTGTTCCTCATTTTGGACAAAATGCAGCGCACTGTCCGCCCGGTATGACATATGGAACCCCAGCGACTGGCGGTGTTCTTTCTGCATCTTATACTGGCGCATCACCGAAAAGCACGGGAGTGCCGCCACGATCGCTGCCGCAACCACCGCAAACAGCACCTCATACCATTCCAGGGAATGTTTTTTCTCCTCACGCACCTGCGTATACTGTCCCGCCGGAACGCCCATCTCCAGATAATTTTCGATGCTGTCGATCGCCCCCAGCGCGCCTTCCGCATAGTTTCCATCCGCCACGCTGTCATATGCCGCATCCAGCACCTTCTCTACCCGCGCATCCGTCAGCACTTTCATCGCATACCCGGTGGTAGAAACATATATCTCCCGGTTGTCCATATCGATCGAAAGCAGAATACCACTCGCATCGTCCCCGACGCCCAGTCCGTGGCTGTCGTAAAAATCATCGGCATAGCTTTCCGCCGATTCTCCCTGTGCGTCCTCGACTGTCAGTACCGCCAGATCGGCATCCTGTGAATCACGCACCTCATCGATCCGTGTCTCCAGCTCCTGCACTTCTTCCGCGCTGAACAGTCCCGCCTCGTCGAAGACGCGCGTGCCTTCCGCCGCCCATATAGGGCTGACCTGTGAAAATGAAATAAATGCTGCAACGGAGAAGCATATAAAATCTTTCAGCCGTCCATATTTCTTCTTTTTCTGTGTGACTCCCGCATTTTGATTCTCTATCATATCAGGTATCCTCCCAGCAGCAAAAGTACAAACACAGGAATGAAAATCGTCAAAAACAGGCGCACCAGTTTTTTCGAATCAACCGGCAGGACGCCGCAGACCTTTCCATTTTCCCCATTCATCGCAAAATAGTACATCTGACCGCTCTTCGGATCCGGATAGGTCATCATCCACACCGGAAGCATGGCATAGTTCCATTTTTCCCCCGTGATGGTCTCCCGATGGTTCCGGATATCCACATGATCGTAGCCGGAGACGCTATTTTGCAGGGATTCTCTCGTATACTGCTTGATCTCCTGCTCAATCTCCTGTGTAAATTCTTCCTTTTCCCGGTCGCGCCGCTCCGCTCTAAATCCCAGAAAATAGCCTGCCTGAAACGGGCGCAGCTTCTTCATATCAAACGGAAGCACGGTCTCGGCAAGGCTGCGGTCCGCCTGCTTTAACGCGTTGCGCGCCACATCCTTGATGGGAAGCTCCGCCTTTTTCTCCAGATGGTAACGGCTCGTCTCGATATACTCGATCTCCCCCGCCACCGTCACGCGTTTCCGCAGCGCCTCCGCCTGCATCTCACCGGATACCTGGCAGCTATACATCCAATATGGATAATAAATTCCTTCCAGATACTCCATCTGACGCGGCGAGTAGAAATCATCCGGCACATACTTTTTCTTCTGAATCCAGTTTTTAAAGATTTCTTTTGCCTTTTTCTTGTCGATCTCAAACGGAATCAGACCGTCCGGGCGGTATTTACCGTCCAGACTTCCCGAAAGAACCACCGGATTGTGGCAGTAACAGCAGTACGTGGATGCTGTCGTCTCCTGTGCCACGATCTCCGCGCCGCAGCTCGGGCAGGTATAGAGAACCATCTTAGACTCCGCCTGCTTCTGGCTCTCTATCTTTTCCGCTTCCGGCATTCCACCCGGCTTCGAAGCCTCCTCTGACTTTCTGGCTGCCTCTTCCATCTCTTTCAACGTCTCTTCCGTAAACGCTGAGAGGCAGTATTCACATTTAAATTTCTGCGTCTTCGGATCAAACACCAGTCCGCCGCCGCAGTTTGGACACTTATATGATTGTATCTCCATACACCCTATGACCTCGGTTTTCCGCATTCGGAACAAAACTTACCTGTATTGACCGTTCCGCAGCTGCAGGTCCACGGACCGGCTGGTCTTGGCTTGCCGCACTCGGAGCAGAACTTTCCGTGGTTGACATTGCCGCACTCACAAATCCAGGATTCCGCCGGAGCTGCCGCACTGCCCTGCGGCGCTGCGTTCTGTCCTGCCGGTTGTGCATAGCCGCCCTGTGGTGCCGCATTCATCTGTCCCGGCTGCTGTGCATAACCACCCTGCGGCGCTCCATTCGCCTGCCCCGGCGCATAACCGCCCTGTGGTGCCGCATATCCCTGCCGCGCCGCCTGCTGCATCTGCATCTGCTGCAGGTTGGACGCCGATGCGGCGCCCATAAATCCGCCGCCGAAGTTCATGCCGGCGCCCATTCCCATGAAGCCTGCCATCGCACCGCTTCCGTTGGAACCGGCTGCCTCAAAGCCGCGTGCCATCGCGCCCTGTACATACCCCTCGCGCACCGACGGGTCGCCGAGCATCGCGCCCTGATTCCGCATATTGATAAGTTTCTGCGATTCTTCATCATAGGAAATGCTGGCGATACCGACTGACTGGATCTCCATGCCACGCAGACGGTTCCACTCTTCATCCAGCGTCTCCGCCATATATCGTCCCAGTTCCCTGCCTTTGGAGGCTACAAAGGAAATCCGCACGCCATCCGCCGACATCTGGTTGATCGAGGTCTGCAGCGCTTCCAGGAACTCCGCTAAATACTGCTCATTGATGGAATCAATCTCCACCTGATCCTGATTTTTCGGAATAGCCTCCGCATAAAATTTCAGTGGATCCGTGATCTTGATGGAGTAAGTTCCATGTGCGCGCAGAAACAGCTCGGAATTATAGAATAAATCAAAATAGTTGATCGGCGTCCGTGTGCCGAACTTGATTCCCTTGATCTCCTGGAGATTAATATAGTAGACCTTCTGTGCATACGGCGTCTGTCCGCCATAACGCACACGGTTGAAGGATTCTTTCAGCGCATCGCCGAACTGTCCGTTAAACAGAGACGGCAGGGATGAATTCTGCACTGTATAATAGCCCTCTTCCGCTGTATAATCAACGACCTTACCGCCGTCCACCAGCATCATAAACTGATTTGGGTACACATGGATCACAGAACCATTGGACACCGTTTCCGGCGTTCTCTTCCGGTTCTCCCCGCGGCGTGTCTGCACACCCGCTGAAAATACGGTCTGTTCCCCCATATTTTCCGGTTCAATCACTTCCAGCCACTGATCTGCCAGCCCACCGCCGACCGCGTGTGCCGCTGCTCTGATAATTCCCATACTCACTGCCTCCTTCTCCAAATTCATAGTTTCTCTGTTTTTCTGCTTTTTCTATCTATCGGTTATCATTCCCTTTATTTTTCCCATGCCGATTCCATTTTCCCGGCGTGATCGCCCATACTGCTGCCGCGATCAGCACCATCGCCAGCATACACTGCAAAATCAGGCTGCACGCCGTCCAGTGTGCTGTGATCGCATTGTCTGGAAATACGCCAAACAGTGGCTCGAACCATTTTCTCATGTCGCCGCTTCCCGCCTGTCCGTTAATTACATTATAAAACGAGACAGCCGGATTGAAAAGAAAGAGATAGCGTAAAATGCCAGAACTTGCCATTTCCGATGCATTGAGATTAGATACATACGAATCTGCCGCCCGGATCGCCATCCGGTATGCAAACAGATTGACCGCCATCGTTCCCGCCGTCAACGCCACCACCGTCACATAGGAGCAGACGGTCGATACCGTCGAGCGGCGCAGCACCGATGAATAAAAGATCCCGATACTGCCCGTTAAAATTGCCACAACGCCGTGGCACAGGAACAGCATCCCGATGTCCTGCAGCGTAACGCCCCCGTAGACAAATACAAGCGCCTGTACCGGAAGCGCCGAGACCGCCAGCACCAGCATCGTCACCAGCGAGGACGCCAGTTTTCCAAGCACCATGTCACGCGGCTCCATCGTGGTCGTCAGCATCAGTTCCAGCGTCTGGCGTTCCCGCTCGCCGCTGATACTGCTGGCAGTCAGCGCCGGCATGATGAAAAGCAGCATGATAAATTCGATCGAGGAGACGAACGTGTAGAGATCCAGAAACTGCGAATACTGGATCTCCGCCGTCGTCCTGACCTGCTCCGCCACCGAATACATATTAAACAGCGCCACCGCCGCCAGAATACTGTTAAAAACAAACAGAATCGCCATCATGCGGATGCTGCGGCTCCCGACTGTCATTTCCCTCCTAAATACCGGATTCCATCTCATGTTTCAGCACCGCCCTCTCTTCTTCATGTCCTGTGATCTGCATAAACAGTGATTCCAGGCTTCCCTTCTCGCGCATAAAGCTGCTGACCATCACATCCGCATCGATAAGCTGCTGCAAAAGCAGCGCCTCATCCTGCCGATCCCCCAAAAAGCCCAGCTTGATCTCATCCCCCTGCACCGCAATCGTCTGCACGCAAGGATGGCTTTTCAGGATCGCAAGCGCCTTTTCTTTCTGGCTGAAAATCGAGATCAGAAGCGGATTGGACGAGTTGATCCGCGCAAAAATCTGATCCATGCTGCCCTGCAGGACCGTTCTTCCCTGCTCAATGATGCCGATCGAGGTACAAAGCTCTGACAATTCCGATAAAATATGGGAGCTGACGAGCAGCGTTTTTCCCTGATCGCGCAGTTCTTTCAGAATCGCCGTATACTCCACCCGGGTGCGCGGATCCAGCCCGGAAGCCGGTTCATCCAGGATCAGAAGATCCGGATCGTGGATGAGCGCCCGCGCCAGACAGAGGCGCTGCTTCATACCTCTCGAAAGCCCGTCCACAAAAAAGTCCTCTTTATCTTCCAGCCGCACCTGTTCCAGAAGCGTATGGCAGCGCGTCCGCGCCTGCAGCCCCGTAATTCCGTAGCAGGATGCAAAAAATTCCATATATTCCGATACTTTCAGGTTATCATATACTCCGAAGAAATCCGGCACATAGCCGATCCGCCGCCGGAGTTCTTTTCCGTCTGAGTAAACATCCAGTCCGCCGATCTCCACCTCGCCCTCATCGGGAACGAGAAGTCCCGCAAGAATCTTGAGCGTCGTCGTCTTGCCTGCCCCATTGGGACCCACGAATCCAAAGAGTTCCCCGTCCGCGACCTCCAGATTCAGCCCATCCAGCGCTTGAAAATTGCCATATCGTTTTCTGAGGTTTTTAATCGTCAGCATCACTCTCTCCTCCCTACGACATAGATTCTTGGAAGCTGGCTTTCCCAGCCATACTCTCCCGTCTGTTCCGGCACATATTTGACGGTCAATGTGTTCGACGGAGACAGGTACGGCGAAAGCTCCTTTGCCGAATACTCTGATTTCAGCTCGATCCGGTCATTGCGCCCGGTCTCATAGTTATAGAAATACATGCTTCCGGAGAAGGATGACATATACGGATAGAGCGGATTTTCCGAAAATCGCGGTGACAGAGTCTCAAACGTAAGCTTTTCAATGACAAGGTCACTTCCCAGCGAATATTCGACCGTCGCAGCCTCCGCTGTTTCACCGCTATACATTGTGTTGTACGCCGCCTCATAATTTCCGGCGAGCACCGTTGGATCTTCCTCAAGCGCCGAACGGTAAAGTTTTCCGTCTTTTTCACGGTTCAGCGGGATTGACTCGGTCACCATGCAAAATCCTTCCCGAAGTGTACTCGCATCCGCCAGGAAATCTTCCTCGCCCTGGAGCTTCCGGGTTGAAAATGCCACCAGGCACGCCTCAGACGGATTGCGCCCCGCGCCGGAATCCAGATAAAAGCTCAAAAGTCTCGTCCGCTCCTGCGCCTTTAAATAGTCCGAATCCTCAATCTCCGCTTTCTCATACTGATCCGCCCCGGTCACCATCTGTGCTGCCGCATACGAATAGCTGACCGGATAATCGCAGCTCTCCTTTCCATCCAGAGAAACCGTCTGCCCAGGCTCTAATCTTCCCAGCAGCACCGCTTTCCCATTGATGAGCAGAGCCGCATTCTCCAGCGGTTCCTCAAAACAGTTTTTTACCGTTCCCGACACCACGCCGTCAAAATAGGAAATATTTCCCTGAACGCCCATCGCGTCCGTTTTCTCCAGCTCACGACGCAGGGTAAACAGATTCGGTGAAAATGCGACCGTATCCCGCATTTTAATTTCGACCCGTTCCGGCTGATAAACAAAGTTCGTATGATACTCTTCCTCACCGGTAAAGCGCACCGCCGAAACCGCATCGTAATAGTAACTGCGCGTCATCGGGCGCACCTCATAGCCCGGCTTTAAGCTCACCGAATACGGCTTGTTATAAGGGCTTCGGATGTTCATATAAGTGGCTTCTTCCGCCTCTTCTCCCGAGGTATCCAGAATCGACGCATACGTCACAAACGGCTCCCGGAAGCGTGTCTTTACGCCCAGCGCATAAATAATGCCGGTAAACAAAAACGCCCCCAGTGTCACCGCCGGCAGATAATACCGGTAAATTCCTCGCTTTTTTAAGTAGAAATAGATGCCCGGACCGATCAAAAGCAGATAGACCACCACGATCACCGTATATGCCGCAACCTTCGGAAGCCGCCCCGCATTGCCGGTGTTGACCAGCCCCTGTACGCTGAAATACGAGCCCGAATAACCGTAGTAATCCTCCTGTGCCAGCTCGTCCACGGTATCACTTCCCAGCACCAGCGTATACAGCTTTTCAAATGAGGATGGATTGGTCAAACACAAATCGCTGATCGCATCCATCGAAAAGGCAGCTGCCACGATCCGCCCCTGTTTGCAGTTCGTATGGGATAACAGCGGGAACACTTCCCCCGCCAGCAGAGTGCTGCCGTTCTTCAGGTTCACATCGACGCATTCTGCCTGGATCTCCCCCGTCTGCTCGCCCGGTGCCGTCTCCCCGCCCAGACTGACCGGAACGGTTACCGCATCCAGATACGGCGGCTCCAGCACCTTCTCTGCAAACCTGCCATAATTTCTCGCACAATCCACACCGCCGCCAAAGAGGATCGTACCGCCGTCTTCCACCCAGCGCCGCAGCGCCTCATACTGGACATCGCTGAGCGAATCCAGGTCAAATCCAGACACAATTACCAGATCCAGCGGATCGTAACCCAGCCGGTCATCCGGTGCCTGCTCGGCATCCAGAAAAACCGCCCGCGTCCGAAGCGTCCCATATCGGATGCCCGCGCCGTCTAAATAAGAAAGTGCCTCCGGCGTATCCGTCAAAATTCCGATATAACTCTCCGCAACGTCCTCCTCAGAACCAAGTTTCAGACGTTTCCGGATGATTGTTTTCCCGTTTACATCCTGTACCGATACAAACATCTGATCCGCCCGCACACCCAGCGGGATATAATATTCTTGTTCAAACTTCTCCCCAGCTGCCAACGATAACGGATAGGAATACTGGTACGCCTCCAGACTGGACTGCGCGGTCAGAAATTCCAGCGTTCCCTCAAACGGCGCTGTATCATTATTCAGAAGGACCGTTACCCGAAGGTAACGGTCACTCTTTGCCGTATTGTCAAATCCATAGGAAACATCCATCGACAGCGGCGCATCTGCTTCCTTCTGTGAGGCATATGCGTACCCTGCAGGAAGGCAGAATAGTGCCATCCATCCGATCAATATCGCAAAAAAGAACTGTATTCCCCTCTTTTTCTGCATTCTTTCTCTCCCTATCTGTAACTGTTCACGCATACGTGCCCAGTAACGGAATTTGCCGTGGCTTCGCATTTAAATACGGCAAATTCCTGCTGCCACCATGTTTTCTTACGGCACTTTCGGTTCCAAAAGTGCCTACCTGTGAACAGTAACCAAAAATCCATTAAAATGTCTATCAGATTCTTTCCCACACTCGCCTTTACGGCATCTGGAAATTTTCCCTGTTGATGTCAAAATTCGTCCGCAGGCGCACCGTAAACACCGTTCCATTCAGATCGCTCGTTACCTGAATCGTGCCACCGTGCATATCGACGATATTTTTGGCGATCGCCAGACCTAACCCTGTGCCGCCCGTGTTGGTCGATCGCGACTGTTCCACGCGGTAGAATTTATTAAATAAAAGAGGCAGCTCGTCCGCCGGAATCACGTAACCGTAGTTCGTCACCGAGACGGTCACGACCTCTTCCTCCGCGTGAATCTGCACCAGCACCCGTTTTCCGTCCGCACCGTACTTGATCGCGTTATTGATCAGGTTGTCAAAGAGGCGCGCCAGAAGATTTCCGTCTGCCGTGATAACCTTGCCCGGGACATTGCTCTGCAGCTCGTAGGAGAGGTTTTTGTCCTTGAAGCTCGGATAAAATTCCTCCAACAGCTGGCTGAGCAGTTTGACGATGTCCACCTTCGACACGTGCATTGCCACTTTTCCATAATTCATTTTGGTAAAACCAAACAAATCTTCGATCAGTTTTTCCAGACGTTTCGATTTTGCATAGGCAATATCAATATATTTTTTCTGCATTTCTGCAGGAATCTCCACCTTGCCGGACAGAAGTTCAAGATAGCCGATGATCGAGGTCAGCGGTGTCCGCAGATCGTGTGCCACATTGGTAATCAGCTCATTCTTCGTGCGCTCCGCCTCGCGCTCCTTGTCCATCAGATTCCGGATATCCCCGACCATCTTATTTAAATTGACCGCCATCGCCGTAAACTCGTCGTCGCCCCGCACCTCGATCGTCGTATTCAAATCGCCCTCGGAAATATTCTGAATCGCGGACGAGATCCGGCTGATATAGCGCATGGACCGCTCCTGGAGGGCAAAAAAAGTGACTGAGAAGATCGCGATGCCCGACAGAAGATAGACAAATGCCATCAGTGTCTCTGTCTCCGTCAGGCGCAGGAAAAAAGAATCCCGGTACCGCGTCTCCCGCAGATAGCTGCTGATCATCGAAACATTGGCAATCAGAAACACCTCCACCAGGCATGCCACCACGGTGCTGTAAACGATGTTCATGACCATCCGTGTCCGGAATCGGCGACTCATATCTTTTTTATTTTTCAATTTTGTATCCTACCCCCCAGACCGTTGTAATGATCTTGTTCTGTCGGGTGTCCTCCTTCATCTTGCCGCGAAGCCGTCTGATATGTACCATAACCGTGTTATTTGCCTCGTAGACTTTCTCATTCCACACCTTCTCAAAGATTTCATCGGTGCTGAAGACCCGCCCCGGATTGGATGCCAGCAGATACAGAATGTCAAATTCGATCGGCGTCAGCTTGATCTCCTCGCCGTACACCGTCACTTTATGATTATCTTTGTTGATCGTGAGTCCCTTGATCGAGATCTCATTTTTAACCTGGTTTCCTGCACCGCTCTGCGGATTTAACTGCGTATAGCGGCGAAGCTGTGATTTGACGCGCGCCGTCAGCTCCAGCGGGTTAAATGGTTTCGTCACGTAATCATCCGCGCCGGTTCCCAGTCCCAGAATCTTATCCAGATCCGCTGAGCGCGCGCTCAGCATGATGATCGGGATATTGTTCGTCTCCCGGATCTTGCGGCACATCTCCAGACCATCCATCCCCGGCATCATGATATCGAGAAGCACCAGATGAATCGTCTCCTTCTCCAGAATCTCCAATCCCTCTAACGCATTGGATGCCTTATATACTTTATAACCATCACTGACCAGATAAATCTCCACCAGATCGGCAATCTCTTTCTCATCATCCACCACCAGAACGTGTATTTCAGACATAAAAAAACCTCCCTCATATGTAATGCAGGTTCCCGGTATCTCTATGCGAAATACCAGACGAATATACCTGTTTCCAGTTTACCATATGGGGAGGATTTATGCTTTAAAAATTTATTACATTTTTGGAGAATTTTGCTTATCTGCGAACTGCAATTTCTTTATTGTTCCAGCGGAATAAACACCCTCATCGCCGCCGGGTCCTGCTTTTTTCCAGCCTCCTTCGCCGCCTGCACTGCCTCCGCACAGAAGGTATCCTGCGCGCAGACCGGCTCTTTGCCGCGGCGGTTGCGTTTAGCGTAGGTTCCGTCCGGTCTCAGGTACTGCGCCTTGACATTGTCGGCAAGCTGTACCTCTAAGATGTGACAGATGCGTGCTTTCAGCTTCTCATCCTCAACCGGGAAGAGAATCTCCACACGACGGTCGAGGTTTCGCGGCATCCAGTCGGCACTTCCCATGAAAATCTGCGGTTCACCATCGTTCTCGAAGTAGAAAATACGGCTGTGTTCAAGGAAATTTCCAACGATCGAGCAGACCGTTATATTCTCGCTTAATCCCGGAATCCCGGCGCGCAGACAGCAGATGCCGCGGACGATGAGTTGTATTTTTACCCCCGCATTGGACGCCTCGTAAAGACTCGCAATGATCTCACGGTCGCACAGGGAGTTCATCTTTGCCACGATCCGCGCTGGAATACCTTCGCGGGCGTTGCGCGTTTCCCGCTGGATCAGGCGCAGAAAACGTCCGCGCAGCCACAGCGGCGCCAGCGACAGCTTGTTCCAGCCAAGCGGCTCCGAATAACCCGACAGCATGTTAAAGACTGCAGTCGCATCCTCACCGATCAGCGGATCACAGGTTAAAAGACCGCAGTCGGTGTAAAGTTTTGCCGTCGAATCGTTGTAATTTCCAGTTCCCAGATGGACGTAGCGGCGGATGCCCTCTTCCTCGCGGCGCACTACCAGCGTGATCTTACTGTGTGTTTTCAGCCCCAGCAGGCCGTAGATAACGTGGCAGCCGGCTTTTTCCAGCATCTTCGCCCAGAGAATATTGTTTTCCTCGTCAAAACGGGCTTTCAGCTCAACCAAGACCGACACCTGTTTTCCATTGTCCGCCGCTTCAGCAAGCGCCGCGATAATCGGGGAGTTACCGCTGACACGGTAGAGTGTCTGCTTGATCGCCAGCACCTCCGGGTCGCGGGCAGCTTTCTTGATAAAATTGACGACCGGCTCAAAGGTCTCAAACGGGTGGGTCAGCAATATATCGCCTTTGCGGATATTGGCAAAAATATCATCCTCATTCATCAGCGCCGGAACCGGCTGCGGCGTGTACGGCGGTGTCTTAAATTCGTCAAAGCCCGGCAGACCGAACACCTTCATGAGAACGGTCAGATCAAGCGGTCCGTCAATCTCATAGATCGCGTGCCCGCCGACGTGCAGCTCCTTTTTGAGGATGTCTAAGAGGCGCTTGTCCGCCTTTTTCTCGATATCCAGGCGAATAACCTCGCCCCACTGGCGTTTCTTGAGCTTCTGCTCGATCTCCTTGAGCAAATCCTCCGCCTCATCCTCGTCGATGCTCAGATCGGCATTTCGCATGACACGGAACGGATGGCAGCTGATAATATCATAATTTAAGAACAATTTGTCGATGTTCCGCTCGATGACTTCTTCCAGATAAATGATCGATTTGCCCTCCTGGCACGGCAGCTCCACCACGCGTGGAAGCCCGCCCGGCACGCAGACCATCGCAAATTCCAGCTCGCCGTCTCCCTTTTTCTTGCGAACCAGCGCGGCGATATTTAACGATTTATTGTGAATAAGCGGGAACGGGCGGGAGGAATCAACCGCCATCGGCGTGAGGACCGGGTAGACCGATTCCTCAAAATACCGATCAACGTACACCGCTTCTTCCTTCGTCAGCTTCTCATGCTCGGTGACCACGCGCAGACCGTGCTGTTTTAAGAGCGGCAGGAGCATCCGGTTGTAGGTCCGGTACTGATTCTCGACCAGCTCATGCGTTTTTCCATCAATCGCATCCAGCTGTTCCTGTGCCGTCATACCCGCAATATCCCGCTTCGTATAATTGGCGTGAACCATGTCCTTGAGGGATGCCACGCGGACCATGAAAAACTCATCCAGATTCGACGCCGTGATGCTTAAAAATTTCAGGCGTTCAAACAGTGGGGTCGTCTTATCGCGCGCCTCACCCAGAATCCGGTAGTTAAATTCCAGCCAGCTCAGTTCACGGTTTACATAATTTTCAGGTTCTCCGTATTTCAACACTGCATCCGACATCCTTATACCCCTCTTTTCTGCCTGAGTACAGGCCGTATTCCAAAGACTTCCTCAAAGAAATCTGCCTTCTGGTCAAATGAATACTGCTCCAGCACGATACTCTCCGGACAGTCCGTCGTAATCACCAGACTGCCGTTCCGCACAGCGATGCGGCTGTCGCTCAGCTTCTGGCGGTGGCTGCGGTCCATCGAATTGGCCAGACGCAAAATTGCCGTCAGCTTCGCAATCAGGATCGTCAGCTCTCTCCGGGAGGTTCCAAGCCCCGCATACTGGGACAGATCCGACTCCAGGATGACCTCATCGTAGGCATATTCCTGAATGTTGTAGCGCACGATATTGGCTACAACCTCGCGCTCCAGATGGGAAATTCCGATAATCTCCGTATCCATGATGATCTGGTACGAGCTTTCCGAACCGCGCGTGATGCTGACAAACTTGCCGCAGTCATGCAGGGTCGCTGCGATCTTTAAAAGCAGCCGTTCCCGCGCTCCCAGACCATGGTATTTTTTCGTTGCATCAAAGATCATCTCCGCCGACCGCTCTACCTCGCGCACATGTGCGCCGTGGCAGCGGTAGCGCTTCGCCATCTGGCGCGCCGTTGAGAGAATATCTGCCTCAAAATCATGATGGAAGCGGACCAGACGGTTTTCCTGCGCGTACTCTGCCGCGATACCATCGCAGAGTGTCGTCCCCGGTGCCCAGATATAGGAAGCACCCGTCATGTCTAATATCTTCCGGTAGAGAATCGCACTTGGAATCAACACTTCTGCGTAATCCTGCGGCAGCTCATAGCGCTCCTGAATCTCCTCCGAGGACATTCCGATCAGCTTCTCGCAGAACACGCCAAATTCCTTTGCCGTGAACCGCGCCCCGCCTTTTTCATGCATGCCGCGGCTGATCATATAATTCATTGTCTCGCCGGTTGCAATCAGCGTCTCGATCTGATGCTCTTTTAAAAATATCTTCCGGAATGTGTATAATTCATTTTCTACCAGCTCGTCGATGATCGCCGGGATCTTCCGGTAATCGACGCGCCAGTGTGCTGACATTTCGCTTAAACGCAGCACGCCGAGCAGAAGGTTCTGCGTCGATACCAGTACCTCCTCATCAAAGAGGGAGATCTGGGTGCTTCCGAATCCGACATCCATCAGCGCCGCGCCATTTTTCACGGTGCGCTGGAATTCTTCCTCCCTGGCTGCAACAGCTTTATAACTCTTAAAACGCAGCTCCGAGTTGTTCATCGTGCGGACCCGGAGTCCGGTACGCACCAGAATCCGGTCCAGTACCATCTGGCTGTTCCGCGCCTCCCGAAGCGCACTGCTCGCAAATGCCCGGTAATCCGATACCCGGTATGTTTTCATCACTTCCCGGAACTTATTCAGGACCTCGCACATTTCCTCCACGATCTCGTGGCTCAAACGTCCGTCATTGTACGTGTCTTTGCCAAGCGCCAGCGCATGGCGCACATGATCAATCTCGCGGATTCCGGCGGAAGCAGAAATCTCGAAAATTCCCAGCTCCAGTTCGAAGGAACCCACATCAATAGCGGCAAAGGTTTTAACGGTCATATTACTTGATCTCTCCTTTCAGCTTGCTGCGTAAGTTTGCAATAAACTGGGTGGCAGTACGTCCGGACAGCCCGCCGTGGCTTAACTCCCACTTGTTGGCTTCCAGAAGCAGATCTTCCTCCGGCATATGGATATGGTATTTATCTGCCAGTACGCGGACGATGTTCTGGAACTCTTTCTTGTCCGGTGAGCCGTAGTAGATCGTGACGCCAAAACGCGCAACCAGGGACAGTTTTTCCTGCACCGTATCGTTGGAGTGCAGATCGTCGTCCAGCTCGCGCTTATCGCTGAATTTCTCGCGGATTAAGTGACGGCGGTTCGATGTCGCATAGATCAGGACATTCTGCGGCTTAATGCCGAGACCACCCTCTATGATTGCTTTCAGATATTTATATTCCAGCTCATATTCCTCAAAGGAAAGATCGTCCATATAAATGATAAATTTGTAGTTGCGGTCTTTGATCTGCTCCAGGACATCTGACAGTCCGCGAAACTGGTGCTTGTACACCTCGATCATGCGGAGTCCGCGGTCATAATACTGATTTAAGATCGCCTTGATACTGGATGATTTACCAGTACCGCTGTCACCGAAAAGCAGGCAGTTGTTTGCCGCGCGCCCCTCGATAAATGCCTCGGTATTCTCAATCAGCTTGGCTTTCTGCAGCTCATAGCCGACCAGATCGCTCAGCTCGATATGTTCCACGCGCGTGATCGGCTCGATATCGACCTGCTTTGCCTCCTCATCCATGATAATATGGAATGCTTTGTTAAGACCAAACTTGCCGACACCAAATTCTTTATAAAATTCGGTCACGATATCCTGAAATTCCTGATCACTCTCCGCATTCTCCAGGGAAACCGATAATTCAACGATCCGATCGCGGATGCGGTGGTTGAACGCCTTGCTGTTTTCCAGCGCATTTTCGTAATGCTTCATCTCCGACCAGATGCCGTTCTCAGTCTCGTCCAGACAGGCAATATCCAGGGAAAAAAGCTCTCTGACCTGTGCAAAATCGTGACGTGCAAGCTCGCTCAAGCTGCCGCCGACCGGTCCGATGATCTCGCAGGATGTGCTGTAGGCATTTTCATTGTTTGCCATGCAGAACGCCAGGAAACAATGCCACAGGTTTCCGCGGAATCCATAGGTCACTGCCAGATCGATGAGCTGACTCGCGCATGCATATGCATCCGGGCGTGCCTCGCCTTCCTCTGGTTTTAAGAGGCTGCACATATCGTCAAATAACTGCTGATACCGCAGGTTGCGATATAAAATCATCGTATTTTTCCTTTTTTCTTCCATCATTCTGCCTTTCCGGTTGCCATCACATTCTTTTACGGCACTTTCAGTCTCAAAAATGCCTGCCCGTGGACAGCACCCCATTCTGTCTTGTCCTAAGCTAAAGAGTCTAGTAATTTCCTAATATTTTTACATTTTTCGCTTCGCGCATGATTCCGTACAGTGCATTCTGCACACCGGCGTCCTCCAGGTTTCCCTCGATGTCCACGAAGAAGCGGTACTGCCAACTCTCCTCCGGGATCGGGCGGGACTCGATCATACGCATATTGACGTCATTGAAAATAAAATTGCCGAGCATACTGTACAGCGTACCGCTGCGGTGCGGCAGCTCGAAACAGAGGCTGATTTTCTCTGCGCCCGCCTGATAGACGCGATCCTTCGCCAAAATCAGGAAACGGGTCGTATTGTCCGGACAGTTGTTGATCGGACCTGCCAGCTTTTTGAGCCTGTAAATCTCACCTGCCACCTCACCTGCGACTGCCGCCTGTGACGGATCTTTCTCATCGCGTACCTTCTGTGCCGCCACAGCATTATTTTCCATGCTGAGCTGCTGCCAGTCGTGCTGGTTTAAGAAGTCGCTGCTCTGCATCAACGCCTGCGGATGGGCAAAAACACGCTTCACATCGGAAAGTTCCGCGTCCGGTGTGCCAAGCAGGTAGTGGTGTACCGGCAGAAATGTCTCCGCCACGATCACATTGTCGTATTTTAAAAGCAGATCATAGTTGTCCGTCACGGCACCGGCGGAAGAATTTTCAATCGGAAGCACCGCAAAATCAGCTTTTCCCTCCTGAATCTCCACCATCATATCCTCAAACCGGCGTACATGATGGATATCCTCGTCTTTTCCAAAGAACTGCAGCGCCGCCGCATGACCGTAAGCACCCTCTAATCCCTGGAACACCACGCGTTTTCCGGCTGTTTCAAGCTTCTCCACCTTATGGAAGCCCAGATCCGGACCGCCGACGCGCCCTGCAATGGTCTGATACTGATACCGGCGGCTCAGCGTCATCATCTGCAAAAACAGTTCGGCAACCGCCTGCTTGTTGAACTCGCTCTCCGCCATCGCCTGAACTGACTCGATCTTCTGTTTCTCACGCTCGGCGTCGTAAACCGCCTTTCCGGTCGCGATCTTATACTCTGCCACCTCGCTGCAAAGGCGCATTCTCTCCTCAAATAACTTTTCTATCTGGGTGTCAATCTGGTCCAGACGCCCTCTTATCTCCAGCAAATCCATCTCTTAGCTGTTCTCCTTTTCCATCTCTGAAAGCATCCCTGCGATCTTTTCTCTCGTATATGCGCCGACAAACTTCCGGTTCTCCGGATCCAGCTCTTTCACGATAAACGGCTCGCCGAACTCAATCACGACATGGCTTGGACAAATAAGCGGAATATGCTTCTCAAAGACCTCCGCTGTTCCCTTGATCGCCACTGGAACAACCGGACAGCCAGCTTTCTCTGCAATCTTCAAGCTTCCCTCTTTAAATGGAAGCAGATCTGAAAGCTGTTCATTTTTATTGCGGGTTCCCTCCGGAAAAATCCAGACAGAAACGCCGCGGCGCACCTTCTCGATCCCCGCCAGAATCGTTTTTAAACCTTCTTTTATATTATTCCGATCTAAAAACAGACAGTTGACATTGAGCATCCATTTTGACAAGAGCGGAATCTTCTCCATCTCTTTCTTTGCCACAAATCCCATCAGTCCCGGAACCGTCGTATAGCCAACCAGGATATCAAAATAGCTCCGGTGGTTTCCCACATAGAGCACCGGGCGATCCTGCGGAATATTTTCATATCCGCGCACCTCTACCGTCACACCTGCCATTTTGAGCAGTTTTTCAAAAATATTACGCACCATCTGGGTGCTTTCTTCCTCCACTGCGACCGGATCTACCTGTCCCTGTTTATCCATACGGTGCAATGTGCCGATGGAACCAACAAGGAAGCTGACGATCGTTCCTACTATCTTTATCGCGCGAAACATACTGATACCTCTCTTTTCTCTTGTATCTGTCCGAAACCGTCTGGTTTTTATCCTGCTATTTTCATTTCCAGACAGACTGCTTTACTGTCTCATTATATAGAAAGAAGCAGGGTTTTACAAGACTTTCCTTGTAAGACATCCTGCCTCTGTTACTGTTCACGCATACGTGCCCAGTATCGGAATTTGCCGTGGCTTCGCATTTAAATACGGCAAATTCCTGCTGCCACCACGTTTTCTTACGGCACTTTCGGTTCCCAAAGTGCCTACCTGTGAACAGTAACCTGCCTCTCTATTTTTTATGGATTCACAATCTCCGTCTTTCCGCTGATCAGCGCTTCCACCTCGATTCCACCTATCTCGCACAAGATTCCCTCATAGCTTTCCAGTGTATCGCTGTAATACACGCTGTAGATAGACACATCCTCAGAAATCTCTCCATCCAGATAGTTTTCCAGCGGATTTTCTCCCAGATCCCGGAAAGAACCACCCAGATCCATCATCAGCTCCCAGCTTTCCGGATGAATGTCCTGTTCATCCAAATCATGTAGATACATCCAGAGCGCCATGCATAGAATCCTCGCCTCGGCTTTCGCCCGCACTTCCTTCGCTTTCTGTACCTGTCCGGACATGATCGGGATCGAAACTGCAACGAGAATCGCCACAATCCCGGTCACGATCAGCAGCTCTGCCAGCGTAAAGCCTGACCGTGCCCTAGCGGAACTGGTTCTTTTCTCTGTCATAGGTATATCCCACCGCCTGCAGCTTCTTCTCAAGCTCCGACCGTTCTGTATCAAACGCACTGCATAATTCATCTAAATCCGGGTAAAAATCTCTGAGCTGTGTGTTCACAAAACTCAGGCACATAATCGGATCGTTCGGTATTTTTCCTGCCATCTTTTTCCCTTTCTGTCCTTTTATTCATACTCAAACGTAACCGTCACATAGTAACCGCGGTCATTTTCCTCGATCGCCTTTACCACGCCGTGATCGGCGGGAATCCGGTCATTCAGCTTAAAAAGCCCCGACATCGCCACCGCCGGTTCAATCATATAATTGACATTAAACGGCGTCACCGACTCCGTCACCTCTACTGTCTGTCCGACTTCTACCAGTCCCGGACGTTCCATTTTAAATACAACATCTCTTGTCACGCCGTTTTCCCTCTTCTTTCTGGTCTGATCCCCGATTCTGGCTGCTGGCATATCCTCACGCCGTGCCTCTGATTTCAAAATTTTTTTACACGAACCATAACCGCCAGCTTACCAGTTTTCTAGTATACGGCACTTTTTTCCTTTTATCAACTGCGCCCACATAACCTACCGTTCGTTTTTTTCACGCGCCATCCGCCGCAGCTGCCGAAATCCAAGCCATGCCAGTAAAAGCAGCAACAGACTTACACTGATCGTCAGTCCGTAGTGAATCCACCGTCTCCAGAACGGAAGCGGGAGGTTTTCCACCGGCGCAGTCTCTGTTTCCACCAGAGTTCCCGGATCCGCTTCTATTTCTGTCATCTCTTCCACATCCAGTTCCGCTTTTTCATACTCCATCCGCCTCCGGTAACGCTCATATGCCGGAAGTCTGACCGTTCCCCCGTACACTGCCCGGCAGTCCCATACGCGGCGTTTTGCCTGTACCGCCGCATTGCGGCACCAGATGCCAGCCTCATCCTGATAGGCATCTCCCTCCCAGCTTGCGGACTCAATCTGCACATCATCCTCCGATAGCCCCACACTTGCAAGCAGTTCTTCTCTGCACGCCTCCAATGGCGGCACTTTCTCATCATGCATCACGACAGCCCCACCCAGCTGGTATGTATCCGCCCCGTATTCGTGAAATACGACCGAAATCTCAAATCCATCCTGCCAGTGTTCGTTCTCATAAGAGGTTCTTTTCAGATCCAGCATAACCGATACCGTCTTCCGGCTCTCCCGATCCTCCACTTCCATCGGCGCTCTCGCCGGGATCTCCTGTTCCCGCGTCACGGATGGATAGACCATCTCCCCCGAAACCTCCCGCGTTCTGCCGCGCACCGGCACCGCCTCTATCTCTGTCCCCACAAGCCGGTAGGTAATTTCCCCCTCTTCCAGATATTCTTCCGGCGCTTCTGGTATCTCAGCCTCTTTCAAATAGGAAGAAGAATAACGGATCCGCCGTTCTCCCGCCTTATCTTCCTGTGCGTAAGCCTGTCCGCCGGTGCCCTGCAGGCACAGCAGCACAAATGTCAGCACTGCCAGCCTCCAGCCATATCTTCTGTCTTCTCTTTTCCCCATACATTCTCCCTTTCTGCCATTCCCCGGCAAATGTCTCCTGCCAGCCGAACCGCATTCTTTCGTAAGCACGTTCTAAATTTCCGTACTCCTCTCTCAACCTTCTCCGTCCTTTCTAAAATTGTTATTGTTCACGCATACGTGCCCTGTAACGGAATTTGCCGTGGCTTCGCATTAAATGAACAGTAACCTGAAATTTTCTGTGCTGAGTTTAAATCAGCATAAAATACCGCATCACACACACATATCATTCAAGATATAAGATGCCATGTTTTCTAAATGCCGATATGATGTTACTGTTCACGCATATGTGCCCAGTAACGGAATTTGCCGTGGCTTCGCATTTAAATACGGCAAATTCCCGCTACCACCACGTTTTCTTACGGCACTTTCGGTTCCAAAAGTGCCTACCTGTGAACAGTAACGATATGATACTTATATTCAGCACTGCTCAATCATATGACTGCTATTTTTTTGTTTCATAGGACGCAGTTTCCCCTGAAACAAAAAATGCATTATGAAATTTCATAAATACCCGAATATTTCTGTGAATCACAGATGCCCTCTTTGCGGGCAGAATCATCGAATGCCGTCCGGAACCGGACTTTGAACTGCATCGTACCTTTATTATAGTCTGCCCTATCTCAAAATACAATTTATAAATCGCTCCCGCGGCATTTTCTACAAAAACCCCTTTTCATCCAGCATTTACTTATAAGTGTTATACAAAAAATCGAATACGAGTTTCTGTTTGGTACGGCAAAATGACTTGACTGGACAGCAGATTTTAGGTATACTTGCATATAGGTACATTTTACAAAATAAGAGCGGAGGAAATTAAACTATGAAGTGTCTTATCATTGACAAAGTATACGCTGGTATTGCTGAAGAACTCAGCAAATACATGGAAGTTAAAACTGCAGAGAATCTGCCGTCCACCAAGGATCAGTTATTAGCTGAAATCGGTGACGTAGACGTTCTGATCATGCGTGTAGATCCGAAGATCGATCAGGAAATCATCGACGCTGCTAAGAACCTGAAGGTTATCGGCGTTTGCTCCGTTGGTCTGAACCACATTGATATGGACTATGCAAAATCCAAAGGAATCCAGATCTTCAACGCACCGGGCTTAAACGCTAACGCAGTTGCAGAGCTGACCATTTCCAAGATGTTAGATATCTCCCGTGGTACTTTCACAGCTAACTACGATGTAAAAGTAAAACACGAGTGGAACAAATATAAATTCGAAGGTCGTGAGCTTCGCGGCAAGACTCTGGGTGTTATGGGCTTCGGTCGTATCGGTAAGAGAGTCGGCGAACTTGGTCGTGCATTTGGTATGACTGTCGTTGCTTACGATCCATTCCTGAAACCGGAAGATTTCGAGAAAGAGCATGCAACTGGCATGTCCGTAGACGAGATGTTAAAGGTAGCTGATTTCGTATCTATCCACGTACCGCTGACACCAGAGACAAAGGATCTGTTCAACGCTAAGTCCATCGCTGAGATGAAGGATGATGCAGTTGTTCTGAACATGAGCCGTGGTGGTATCGTAAACGAGAAAGACATGTACGAGGCTCTGAAAGCTGGCAAGATCGGCGGCTACGCAGCAGACGTTATGGAGAACGAGCTGGCTGGCAGCGGTCTGACAGGTGATGATACATTCGCAAGCCCGCTGTTCGAGTGCGACAACTTCATCGTTTCCCCGCACATCGGCGCTCAGTCCGTAGATGCTTCCAGAGACATCGGACTTCACATCATTTCCAAGGTAAAAGAGGCTCTTTCCCTGTAATCAGGAAACCAGTCTTATACTCATATAGGAAATCCTGCGGAAATCGTTCTGCAGAAACTGCATAAAGACAGGAACCGGATGATACTCTCGCCGGTTCCTGTTTTTTTGTTTCATAGGAAACTACTGGAATACCACTGGTTCCTCCAGCAGTTCCGTCCGCAGCACAATATACGGATACGACGGCTCTTCCCCGGTCGGCTCGCTTCTCTCCGGTCCTTTTAACTCGGTCTTGACGATGATCGAATTGTCCGTCAGGTACAACTCCGGAACCGTAATGCTGTAACCGCCGGTCTCCTGCTTGCCGTACCCGGCAGCTATGTAGAGGTCATTTCCGCTTGTGTAAGTCAGGCGGAAGGAATCGTTCTTCTTTTCTTCTATGATCTGCGCCAGCTCCTGCGGCGTCTCATCGGGACCTATGACGGCAAATTCCAGATCCCGCAATTTTTCTGCCTGTTTTTCACCGCCGCATGCAACCGCATAGACCCCCGCCAGAAAGATTCCCATCACAACCATAAGGCTTAGAAGCCATTTTTTCCTGCTTTTCTTACTTTTCATCAAATAAAAAACCTCCCGCTCCCCTGCACGCAGCCACGCGGCAAAATGCTTTGATTTACTGCATTTTATGAAGCGGAAGGTTGTGATATTCAATCTTTTTTCCTTTTTCCCTGGCATACGCCAGCAACCGGTCGTTCGCCGCCGCCCAGCCCCCATACTGCCTGCGGCACGCAATCACGCACTGGCACGCATCCAGACATTCTCTGGCTTCTTGTTCCTTTTCCTCTGATATTTCTTCAAATGCGGGGACTGCAATCAATCTGGACGCCAATGTACAAGCCGCCGGATAATCTAAGTCGGCTTCCGATACGATCCCTGCCGCAAACGTGGTTCCAGCTCTCTGAAGCTGCCAGAAGACAGCGCGCCCGCTTCCTCCTCCTGCCAGCACAAACACCTCTGGTGCCCCCTCCGGACGCGGAAGCTCCATACTGCCGCCTGTCTGACGGAAGCGCCCTTCCTCGACCTGGAAAAGCTCGGAAAGATGTTCTGGAGTCAGCATCTCTTCCGGGCGTCCAAACCGGCTTTCCTGCCCCGGGCTGACGCACAGCACCCAGTCAGAGACGCGCTCCGCCAGATCAAGTTCATGAATGGATAAAATGACTGCCACCTTCTTGCGGCGCGCCAGCTCCTGCAAGACCGACATAAATTTCAGCTTATAACGGATATCCAGATAGGAAGTCGGCTCATCGAGAAGCAGCAGTTCCGGCTCCTGACAGAGCGCCCGCGCCAGCATCACCCGCTGCCGCTGACCGTCGCTGAGCGTCTGGAAGTCCCGCTCCCGAAGCTCTGATACCTGCACTGCCTCCATCGCCTCATCAACTGCCTTCCAGTCCTCCTCCGAGAGGACACCAAACCGCCCCGTGTACGGATAACGCCCGGCTGCCACAACATCCCGGCAGGTCATCCACTCTGCATGAACCTTTTCCGTAAACATGACCGCCATCCTCCGTGCGCGCTCCGTTCCCTTCATTCCCAGAAGGTCCGCGCCGTCCAGGTAAACCGCGCCTCCCAGAGGGGGAAGCTGCGCGGCGACACTCTTTAAAATGGTCGATTTTCCGGCTCCATTCGGTCCGACTAAAGTCAGGATCTCACCCTTCTTTATCCCGATCCGGACTGGATTTAAGATCTGTTTTCCACCGTATCCAACCTGTAAGTCCTCTGTATAAAAGTAGATCTTCTCCTCATTTTCTGGATTCATGGTATTTTCTCCTCCGCTGCTCTATGCTTCAGGTGCTCTTTCGATGTTTCCGCATCATCACAAAAATCACGACCGGCGCACCGAAGACAGCTGTTACCGTGCTGATGCTCAATTCCGTCGGGGCAAAGACCGTCCGCGCCAGCCAGTCGCTGAACAGGCAGAACACGCTTCCGCCCAGGAAACAGCCCGGAATCAGCACCAGCGGTCTTGTATCGGCAAACAGCCAGCGGATCAGATGCGGAACCGCGATTCCAACAAAGGAAACCGGACCGGCAAATGCCGCTACGCAACCAGATAAGATGCTGGACAAAATCACCATAAAGAAACGCAGATGTGCGACATTGACTCCCATGCTTTTCGCATACGTCTCCCCCATCTGGTATGCGCCGATCGGTTTGGATAACAGAAACACCGCTGCCGCTGAGACAAAGGTCACGCCCGCCATGACTGCCACATTTTCCCAGGTCATACCAGAAAAACTTCCGCGCGACCAGTTATGCAGGTTGACAATATCCGCATCGCTGGCGAAGGTCACAACAAAATCCGTGATTGCCGAGCAAATATAGCCGATCATCACGCCCCCGACGATCAGCATTGCCATCTGTTCCATTTTCCGCGCGACCAGGAGCACAAACAGCATAGAGAGAAGCGCTCCGGCAAATGCCGCTGCCACCAGCATCCCCGAATTGATCGTAATATTCCATTCCAGAAATCCGACCATCACAAGTGCTACCAAAAGCTTTGAACCAGAAGAAATTCCCAGCACAAAGGGACCCGCGATCGGATTGTGGAAAAAGGTCTGTAACAGATACCCTGACAGTGCCAGCGCCCCGCCAAGGATCAGCGCCGCCAGCGCGCGCGGCAGACGGATCTCCCAGATGATCGTCCACGCCATTCCACGCAGCTTAGGCTCCCGCAGTTCCTGTAAAAATTCCATGATCGGAACCGATACACTGCCTGAACAGACACTCCAGATAAGCGACAGGAGCAGCAGCATAATCAGAAGCAGAAATGCGCCTGCGATCCGCACCTGTCTGCCTGCCTGCGCCAGGTTTCTTTGTTTTTTTTCCTGTTTTTGTCTGTTTGCTTCTGATACTGAACGCATCGTTTCTCCTATCTATCTTTATTACACTTTCCATCCTCACGACTGCAATTTATACAGATATGTCCCATCTTCCTGGCTTCCGCTGAAAATCGCATGGATATCTTCCAGCATCGCTCCAACTGACATAGATTCCTGATAGAGATTCTTCGTCGTACACCAGACATTTCCCGCCTGTACCGCCTTGAAATCCTTGAGAACCGGCGCTTTTGCCAAAAGCTCCGAAATTGAGTGAATCTCCCCGTCGATTGTACTGTTATAAATCAGATAATCGGATTCTTTCGCGGCTGCATAAAATTCTTCCATCTGCATATTGACGGTCGAAGACCTCTTTCCGTCATCCCCCAGATGCCCGAATATGTATCTGCCGCCCGCTAATTCTATCATTTTCGGTATATAATCAGAGGAACGGCGCACGTTCACGCTGCCCTGGTTCGTAATATAGAAAAATGCCGCCGACGGCTTTTCCGCCTGTGCCGTCTGTTCTGTTTTTACGCTCCCGCCTGCGTTCTCCGCATCCGAACCTTCTTCTGTAACACGCTGCAAAGCTGCTTCCTGCTTTGCAAATGCCGCTTCCGCCTCTTTTTCTTTACCGGTCAGCACTCCATACAGGCGGATCCATTCCGTCCGCCCCAGCGGATGTGCTTCGTAGCTGGAATGATCCACAAGCACCGGGATTCCGAAACTTTCCAGCTTTTCTTTTACCTCCGGCGAATGGAGAATCATCGTATTTTCTATTGCCAGACCGCAGCCCTCCGAGACAATCCGCTCATAATCCGGTTCGCTGTACTTGCCTGCGTAGAGAATTGACCCATTCTCCATCGCCTCCTTTGCCTCCGGGATGTACCAGCCCGACGCATCGGTTCCCGAAAACCGGATATCCGGGAGCGCTCCCAGCATCCGGAACATATCCATGGTCGCGGTCGCTACCAGATAAATCTGTTTGACCGGGCGCTTAAGCACCTGGATCGAATCCGGAAGATCTTCCGGCACCTTTCCGCCCTCTGGAATCAGAAGAAAACGGCTTCCATCCGCAACCGAAACTGCTTCGTACTGCATCCCGTCCGCATCCTCATAGGTATCGACCGCAAACTGGGTCGCATAGGCAAGCTCCATCCGCGATTTCCAGGCCAGGGACGCACTGATCGCCTCACCCGGCTGTGGAAGTGATGCCTCCGCCACCTGTGCATCCACGTTTTCTGCCGGCTGGGACACTTTCGTACCTTTACCCGCCTCATTGGATATCTCACTGGCGGATGTAGACGACGCTGCCGCCACCGCACTCTTTCCCGTATTTCCACAGCCACTCAAGAGCAGCACCCCCATAAGCGACAGTCCTGCCATCCTAAGTGCCATTTTCTTGTTACTGTTCACGCATACGTGCCCAGTAACGGAATTTGCCGTGGCTTCGCATTTAAATACGGCAAATTCCTGCTGCCACCACGTTTTCTTACGGCACTTTCGGTTCCAAAAGTGCCTACCCGTGTACAGTAACCTTTTCTTTCCCGTTATCCATCCTATTTTCTTCATTTTTCCCACTCTGCCTCTCTCACGTGCGCCACATACAGCTTCCGGATCGCCTCAACCTCTCCCAGTCCCCGGATGCGGCATTCCACCTGGTATCCGGCGCGTTCCAGGCGGCTCTTCCAGGAATCCTCCTCTTCACCTGCCATATCCTGATTCGCATGGTCGCCTGCAACCACCATGAGCGGCTGCAGCACTGCCCTCTGATAGTGTTTCTGCGCGCCCAATTTCTCGATCACCGCTTGTAAATCCGGCTGCGCCTCCACGGTTCCGATGTAATAATTTGCATAGCCGCCCGCGATCATCCTATCCTGCATCTTCTGATACACCTGATTGGAAGCCGCGTCCGTCCCATGCCCCATCAGGCAGAGTGCCGTTTTTCCATCGTCATATCCGCCCAGTTCTCCTGCCATCGCCAGGATCACCGCATCCAGATCCGCTTCACTGGCAAGAAGCGGTGCTCCCAGCGCCAGCCGTTCAAAACGCCCCTGATTCGCTTCCACTTCCGCTTTTACATCCATGTATTCAAATCCATCCATCAGATGGGTCGGCTGCACAATCAGACTTTTAATCCCATCGGCTGCTGCCCGGTCAAGTGCCTCCTTCAGATTGTCGATCGACCGTTGATCCCGCTTTTTCAATTTATCAATGATCCTCTGGCTGGTAAATGCCCGGCGCACCTCATATGCCGGAAATGCCTCCGCCACTGCACGCTCAACCGCCCCGATCGTCTTTTCCCGGCTGTCATTGTAGCTTGTCCCGAAGCTGACTACCAGGATTGCCTGTCTTGGTTCCATCTATCCATTCTTCCTCTTTGTTTTTTATCTTTCAATTCAGAATTTTCCCGTTCCTCCTACGCTGCCATATGCCTGAATCTGGCTGACATATAGCTTCATGAATCGAAGCTACTATAGCATATTTTGAAATAGTTTGCAATGAAGCAGAAAAAATGGCACTCCGCCCGTCCAGGCGGAATGCCCCTTTTTCTGCTTTCAGCTCCAATTTTACCAGCTTTTCTATTCCTCATCCCGGCTGCACGCGCGCAGCTGGTGCTCATGCTCATATTTTTCTTTCGTCGCCATCCCGCCCCGGATATGGCGTTCCGCTTTGTTGATGTCCAGTACTACACGCGCCCGGGATGCAAGCGGCGGATTGATATGGGAAAGGCGCTCGGCCACATCTTTATGCACGGTAGATTTACTGATCCCAAATTTCCGCGCCGCCTGCCGCACTGTCGCATTGTAGTCTATGATGTAATTAGCGATCGCAACCGCCCGTTCCTCGATATATTCCTTCATGGGAGTTCCCCTGAGAACGTTTTTTACATCTTATTACATCTGTTTCCGGTTTATGCAAATTCCCTTTCCCAAACAAAAACACTGCCGATTAGTAGTTCTCCGCACGGCGGTGCTTCCGCAAGTCGTTTCTCTTCACGCCAGCTTCCCACTCTGCCTTCTCCTCATCGGTCTCGACAAGCAGTCCCGGAACCTCCATAGGATGCTCGTTTTCATCCAGCGCTACCATAACCACATAAGCGGTATTAACCAGTTTACGCGCACCGCTTAAAGACTCTACGAATGTATCGACACGCACTTCCATGGAGGTTCTTCCAACGTAAGTCAGCTTACCCTCGATAATCAGGGTATTGTTCAGGTGGACTGCCTCTTTGAACTGCAGGTTATCAACCGATGCAGTTGTCGGATTGCAGTGCGCGTGGCGGCGCGCTACAACGGTCGCTACAACGTCGATCCATTCCATCAGCTGACCGCCAAACAAACGACCAGCACCATTTAAGTGACTATTTAATACAAGCTGTGTCTGGATAACAGCTGAATCCGCTACGCGGCGCATAATTCTTTCTTCCATAATTTATTTCTCCTTTCGAGAAGGATGCCTCTTCCAATCTCCCGCTTTCGAAGGACTTCCCTGTGATATGGTACCTAGTATACTGGCTTTCCCTCAAATTTGCAAGTATTCCGCCGCAAAAATTCTGAATCTTTTTAGTTATACATTCTATTGGCAGTAAACTATAAATGTAAAAAAACGACCGAAGAATCTGGGAGCAGCGTCTGTTGTCTTTCGCTGACTCCCATCATCTTCAGCCGTTCTCTTATTTATCCTCTTCCCGCGCCATGATCATCCGATAGATGAAATCCACGGTTCCATCGATACCGTAGCTGGCACTGTTGATACAGAGATCATAGTTGTTGGAATGTCCCCAGTTTCGGTTTGTATAATAATGATAGTACTGGCTGTGGACATGATCCAGATGCTTTAACATATGGCGTGCCTGCTTGACCGTCAGGGAACTGTCAATCTCCATCGCACGTTTGATACGCTGCTCAAACGGCGCCGTGATGTAGATACTGATATGCGGGATGTTGTTGTTTGCCATGATGGCATCTCCGCATCGTCCCAGAATAACAAAATCTTCCTTCTTCGCCATGTCAACCAGAAGGTCGCTCTCGTTGAAGAAGACCGCATCACGCTTCGGCAGTCCGTGAAAACGGCTGAACTCGCGCATACGCTGGCGCAGGGTCAGATGGCGCTCCGGGATGAATGCCTCACTCGGGTTTACATTGGCATCCTGATCGTGCGCCGGCTCTTTCTTGATTCCCGGCTTGATTCCGTAGCTGACAGAATCCTGTATAGAATCCTTCTGAGCCTCGAGACGTTTCAGAACCGCTTCAAAGATCTCCGCGTCGTAGAAATTGATTTTCAGCTTATCTGCCAGCTTAAATCCGATATTTACACCGCCGCTTCCGTAGGTCCAGCTGATACATACGATCAGGTGGTCATTTTCGGAAAAACGGTTTTTCAGGTTAAATGTATTCAGCTTCGCCAGCTCTGCGTTGATAACGTCGCCGCTCGCGAAACTGGTCGGCAGACTCATGACTTCGGTCAGAATCCGGTTGTACTCGGTCATGACGAGCTTCCGCTCTTCCTTATTCTCGATGGTACGCGCCATGTTTCCGATCAGGGCAATCTCACTTCGAACCAGGTTACCCTGCGGGCGTGTCAGCATCAGATGAGTCAGCTCATCCACGCAGCGCTTCCGGTCACGGTTGAAAACACGTCCCAGAGAAGAACCTAACTGTGCATAAACCTCCGCATCCAGATCGTAAATACTCTCCGCCAGTTCACGGATTCGTTTTTCATCTCTTCCAGGCACCGTGCTACCCGGCTTCTTCCCTGCCGAATCCTTTTCGGCTGCATTTTCCGCACCCGTTACTTCATTCGCATACTGGGCGCTGTCCTTTTCAAGCGCCTGCTGCGTCTGATTTTCCATATTATCTGTATTGGTATGTTCCTGATTGTTGCTCATCGTCACTCACCCCCTATAAAAAGAATAACAGCATATCAAGTGCAAAGACCGGAACCAGAATACCGAACGACCAGAGCAGATATCCGAAGAAGGACGGCATACGCACACCGTTTTCATCCGCAATCGACTTAACCATGAAGTTCGGTGCATTTCCGATGTAGGTATTCGCACCCATAAATACCGCACCACAGGAGATCGCCATCAGCATCTTGATCGGAACCGTTCCTAACGTCGTCACCATGCCCTCCGTAAATCCAAGCGCACCTGCCGTTGTTAAAAATACCAGATAGGTCGGCGTGTTATCCAGGAAGCTGGACAGCAGACCGGTCGCCCAGAACATTTCAAACGGCTCGGAGATGCCCAGGTTCGCGCCATTTGCTTTCAGAATCATCAGGGCTGGCTGCATCGTGATGAAAATACCGATAAACAGAACCGCAACCTCCTGAATCGCGCCCCAGGTAAAGTGGTTCTCACGGCGGATCTCAACCTTCGTGGTCTTGAAGGACAGGAAGGCCGCCACCAGAATGATCACAATCTCAATGATGGCCGGATAGCTTAATTCTACCTCTCCAAACAGATGGATGCCAAGCACCTTTCCGGCTGCATCCTGGAACTGCGGCATGGACGGTAAGGTACCGCTTAAAATAACGGCTGCCACGATCATAACCAGGAAAATCAGGTTGTGCGCACCGCGCAGCTTTACTTCGGTACCCGGTTTACTGATATCCGGTTTCAGACCGCTCGCGATATCCTGACGATATGCCCTCTTATCAATAAAATAGAAGATTGTCAGCAGCACCAGCATATTGAAGAATAAGATCGGCGCCAGATGTAAGCTCCAGAAGAACGGTACGCCGCGCATGAAGCCCATCAGCAGAGGCGGGTCAC
Source organism: Clostridium sp. AF20-7 (assembly GCF_003479275.1). Taxonomy (NCBI): domain Bacteria; kingdom Bacillati; phylum Bacillota; class Clostridia; order Eubacteriales; family Clostridiaceae; genus Clostridium; species Clostridium sp. AF20-7. The sequence goes on from NZ_QUGF01000008.1 coordinate 122,942, forward strand.
CGATCGGGGTCAGACATCCGCCGATGTTGGATACAAGGAAAATAAAGAAGATAATGATATGACGTTTCTTCTTTCTCCATGCATTCATCTTGACAACCGGACGAATCATCAGCATACTGGCACCGGTCGTACCGATCCAGCTTGAAAGCAGGGTTCCCAGTGCCAGTAGTCCTACATTGACACGCGGAGAACCTGCCAGGTCACCGGACATCGTGATATTACCGGCAACGCAAAAAAGTCCAAATAACAAAATAATAAAGGTCAAATAGTCATTGACCAGGCATTCCAGAACCGTTTCCAGTGCTGTCCCCGCACTGTAACGCATCGCAAACGGAATGATAAAAAGAATTGACCAAAGAGCAACCGCATGAGGCTGGTGCTCTTCCCACCATTCTGCCTTCACAAGCGGCAGAATCGCAATACAGAGAAGCAGTCCCGCAAATGGAATACACATCCAGAGCGGCACAGAGGATGCCGATGCACCGCCTTCCTGTTCTGCTGCCAGAGCCGTCATCGGATTTGCCATCAAAAATAATCCCAGGCTCGCGCAAAACGCACTCAATCTTTTCACCTTCGTAACCTCCCAACTTTTTTCTTTTTTGTTTTACATTTTCCATTTCAGCCACTCATTATAACAATTTTATTTCCTAAATACAACCGTGTTTTTCACGTTGTAAGCGTGATTTTCCGTGAATTTTTCGTTAAAAGTACCTTATATTAATTCTTATTAATAAGTGTTGTAAGCCTGTGCTCATAACATAAACAAATACCTCTTTTGTATATAGAAATTATGTATAATACTGTAATTTCACAAATGCTATATTTAATTCTACTATGAACCAAAAAACCGCCCGCCGATATCCCGACAGACGCTTCCTACATTCACATATAACTTTTTCTTGAAATATACTCTCTTTCCAGAGTTCATATTTCAATTCCATATCTTCCCCGCTATCTTCCATCTTTTTCCTGCAGCTGTTTTCGCGCTTCATTTTAAGCCAGCCGCCCGATCTCTCGCGGTATTCCTTCGTGGTTTTTTTTCGATATGTGCCAGTTGGCAAATCTGCCGCTGTATAACCTGCTCTTTCGCAGCGTTCACACATATTCTCTCTTGAACCTGTTTTATTATAGCGCTTTTTTGTAAAATTTATTTCCGCTTTTTTGTCAAATCTTTGTAAAAAAATCAAGCAGCAAATTGGAGAAACTGTCTCATTTACTTTTTATCTTCTTTATGCTATAGTTAGCCTGTATTTTGCATTCAGTTGTATTACGAATCCATTCGGAAATTCCGGTGCCATCCCGTGCCGGAATACTCAATGTCTTATCGTGTTTTATAAATATCAGAAGGATTTTCAGGAGTATTGTATTCATGCAGGCGAATATATTTAAAATCAAACGAAATAAATTGGCTGACGGTTCCGGGCTGCGGACTACGATTTATTTTAAAGGATGCCCCCTGCGCTGTGTCTGGTGTTCAACACCGCAGGCGCATGAGCGCCCGACCCGGATTCTCTGGGACAGCAAGCACTGTCTCTACTGCAATCTCTGTGTCAGCGAATGTCCCACCGGAAGTCTGGCATTTTCAGACAACCGTCTCACCTTTACCCCGGACACCTGTACATTCTGCCGTGCCTGTACGGATCACTGTCCGTCCCGAATGCTTCATTTCGTCGGTCAGATGATGGATATGGATGAAATCATGGAACAAATTCTTGCCGACCGGGAGCTCTATGGAAATGGCGGCGTCATTCTCTCCGGCGGCGATCCGCTGATGCAACCGGAAGCAGCCACCGCTGTCCTGAAAACATGTAAAGAACACGGCATCCGCACCGCGATTGAGACAACCGCTTTCGCCAAACCGCTGGCTTTCTCCCGCTTCATCGCCAACGCGGACATGATTATCATTGATTTAAAACATTATTCTGAAAAGAAATATGTCCAGTTCACCGGCGTCTCAAATCATTCGATTCTGGAAAATCTGGACTTTGCCGTCGCTATCGGCAAAACAGTGGCGGTCCGCATTACCATTACCCCCGGCATCAACGACACGCTCATCGATGCCCGCAGGTATGCCCACCTTTTGTCTGAGCACCACATCAGACATGTAATTCTGCTCTCCTATTCAAATCTGGGGAGCATTAAATATGAAAAATACACGCAATCTCCGGCTCTTGTCCGCGAGCAGACCTTCTCCGGTCAGGATATGGAGAATTATGCGAACATGCTGCGCGGACTGGGATTTGATGTGCAGATTGAGCAGTAGGGAGGCGGCAGGATTTTTCCATTGCCGCCTCCCATACATTTTTCTATCGATTCGTTACTGTTCACGCATACGTGCCCAGTAACGGAATTTGCCGTGGCTTCACATTTCAATACGGCAAATTCCTGCTGCCACCACGTTTTCTTACGGCACTTTCGGTTCCAAAAGTGCCTACCCGTGAACCGGTAACATCTATTTCCTTGTTTCTCTATTTTTTCCCAAATTTTTCATTGATTTTTTTTCCACCCAATGCTATAATGTGTTCAATATTTAATTTATTTATCAAAAAATGAACATGAACCATTTGCAAAAATCCTCATTTTTACAAATGATTTAAAAGGAGGTTTCCCATGCAAAATCCACAATCCCAAACAGCGCCAGAGCCAAAACGCCTGGACTGGACCACGATGGTCGTCCCATTTCTTCTTATTATAATACTCTGTCTCTGCTTTCTGGCTGCGCCAGATGCATCCAAGGCAGTGTTGGAAAATCTCCGGAGCTTTCTCGGGGAAAACTTCGGTGTCGGCTACCTTGCCATCGGACTCGGCATTTTTCTTCTGTCAATCTACATCGCCTTTTCCCGCTACGGAACCATCCGGCTCGGAAAACCGGATGAGAAGCCGCTCTATTCCAATTTTGCCTGGGGTTCGATGATGTTTACCTCCGGACTTGCGGCGGACATTCTCTTTTACTCCCTGTGTGAGTGGGTTCTCTACGCCAATGACCCGCATCTGGCAGAAATGGGCAGTATTCAGGACTGGGCGAGCACATACCCGCTCTTTCACTGGGGTCCGATCCCGTGGGGCTTCTATGTCGTGCTCGCCGCTGCCTTTGGCTTCATGCTTCATGTGCGCGGCTGCCATAAACAGAAATACTCCGAAGCCTGCCGCCCGATCCTCGGAAAACACACAGACGGGCTTGCCGGAACCCTGATTGATCTGATGGCGGTCTTCGCACTGCTGGCTGGCACAACCACGACTTTTACGCTGGCGACCCCTCTGATGAGCCAGATCGTCTCCGAACTCTTCGGATTCGGCGACACCCGCCTCATCACCATCGCGATTCTGGCAGTCACCTGCCTGGTATATACCGTTTCCGTCGTGCGTGGCATGAAGGGCATCCAGAAGCTCGCGGCGTCCTGCGTCTACCTCTTCTTCGCTCTTCTGGCGTATGTGCTGCTGTTTGGCGGTGAAGCTCGCTATATCATCGAAACCGGCTTTTCCTCCATCGGAAATCTGGTACAGAACTTTATCGGACTCTCCACCTACACCGACCCACAGCGCACCACCTCATTTCCGCAGACATGGACAATGTTCTACTGGGCATACTGGATGGTCTGGTGCGTCGCTGCCCCGTTCTTCATCGGAACCATCTCTCGTGGACGTACGATCCGGCAGACAATCCTCGGCGGCTACGTGTTCGGGCTTGGCGGCACGTTTGTGAGCTTTATTATCCTCGGAAACTACAGCCTGGGACTCCAGGTGTTCGGAAAACTGGATGTCATGGGTCTTTATGCCGCCAGTGGCGACCTCTATTCCACAATCACTGCCATCATCCGCACGCTTCCGCTCGCCCCGATGGTTCTCGTTCTGCTCGCGGCGGCGATGATCGCCTTCTATGCCACCAGCTTTGACGCGATCGTACTGGTTGCCTCCGCCTACTCCTACAAGAACCTGACAAGCGAGGACGAACCGCACATGGCGATCAAAACCTTCTGGTCCCTGAGCCTGATTCTACTGCCGATGGTCCTCATTTTCAGTGATAATTCAATGGCAAACCTGCAGACCGTGTCCATCATTGCAGCATTTCCGATCGCGTTTATCATTCTCCTGATCGTGGCGGCGTTTTTTAAGGATGCGAAGAAATATCTTTCAAGCTGCCATGGTATTGAGCGAATTGATTGATTAAAAATATCCCGAATGCACTTTCCGATGCATTCGGGATATTTTTCTTTATCTATAAGCTCTCCCGCAGATACTCCCGCGTCACACTCCGCTCCGCTTCCAGCATCTCCTTCGGTGTCCCGGCAAAGAGCAGACTGCCGCCTGCGAGTCCGCCGCCCGGTCCAAGCTCCACGATATAGTCGGCGTCCTTCATCACATCCAGGCTGTGCTCGATGATAAACAGTGTATTGCCCTGATCGGTCATCCGGTTGAAAAGCTTCATCAGACGGCGGATATCGTCGAGATGCAGCCCGTCAGTCGGCTCATCCAGAATAAATATCTGTCCCCGCTCATCCAGCTTGCTCGCCAGCTTCACACGCTGCAGCTCGCCGCCGGAAAGCGTCGTCATCGACTGATTCAGGTGCAGGTAACCGAGTCCGACCTGTACCAGCGTATCGAGTTTCTTCACAAAATCCGCATCTTCAAAGAACTGGATCGCCTGACGGACGGTCATATCCATGACTTCCGCAATATTTTTTCCCTTGTACTGATAGTGCAGCACTTCCTCCGAATACCGCGTTCCGTGGCAGACTTCGCAAACCGTCTCAATCGAATCCATATATGCCATATCCGATATAATTACACCTTTTCCCTGGCACGCCGGGCAGGCGCCCTTGGAATTGAAACTGAAATATGCCTGTGCGACATGGTTCGCTTTCGCAAAAAGCGCCCGGATCGCATCCGCGATATCCAGATACGTCGCCGGGGTCGAACGCAGATTGATACCGATATCCTTCTGCCGGATCGAGATCACCTCGCCTGGATACTGGCTCGTAAAATATTCCATCAGGGAGCTTTTTCCCGAACCAGCCACACCAGCGATGACCGTCATCACGCCAAGCGGCAGTTTTACGCTCAGATCTTTTAAATTATGAAGCTTCGCGTGCTCAACCTGATACCATCCGTTCGGCTTGCGGTACTCCATCTTCATCGGCGTTTTCGTCCGCAGCATCCGCCCGGTCACAGTGTCCGCTTTCAAAAGGTTCTCGTAGCTTCCCTGATACATGATCTGTCCACCGTTTATGCCCGCTTCCGGTCCCATATCCACAATGTGATCCGCCAGAGCGATGACTTCCCGGTGGTGTTCCACAATCATCACGGTATTTCCGTGCTCTTTCAGCTTGATCAGCGAATTTTTGAGATTCTGGATATCGCGCGAATGCAGTCCGACGCTCGGCTCATCCAGCACATACATCATATCGGTAAGCGGCGAATTGATGTAACGCGCGATCTTGATACGCTGCGCCTCGCCGCCGGAGAGAGTGTCGGTTCCACGGCTTAAAGAAAGATAGCTGAGTCCGATCTCAATCAGCGCATTCATCCGCTTCAGGATCTCGGTCTTGATATCGCGCGCCAGCGGATCGTCGATCTGGCGGATAAACTCTGCCGCCTCCGGGATCGGCATATCCGAAACCTCGCAGATATTTTTTCCGTTAATCAGGCAGCTACGGATCTTTGCATTCAGTCTCGCCCCGTGGCACTCCGGACACGTAAAGGTGCTGACAATGCGATCCAGCTCCTTCTTGTGAAGCTGTCCTTCCTTAGATGTAATGATACTGCGGTACATACGCGGATAAATGCCCTCGTACTTCGCGGACTTCGGCCAGTTTGCCGGCGGATTTTTCAGGCGGATCTGCGGCGAATAGAGAAATAAATCCATCTCCTCCTTCGAATAATCCTTGATCTTCTTGTCCAAATCAAACAGACCGCTGTACGCGTACCGCTTCCACCGCCATGCACCGGTCGTGAACGCCGGCCACTGGATAACGCCCTCATCGTTTAGGCATTTATCAAAATCCACCAGCTTGTGGATGTCCAGCTCCGTCACAACACCCAGGCCCTCACAGCGCTCACACTTGCCGCTCGGATGGTTGAAGGAAAAGCTGTCCGAATAGCCGACAAACGGTTTGCCCACACGTGAGAAGAGCAGGCGCAGCAGCGCATAGATATCGGTGTATGTGCCCACCGTTGAGCGGGAGTTTGCCACCGGCTTTTTCTGATCGATCACGATCGTGACCGGAAGATTCTCCATGCGCTCAACCTCCGGACGACCATATTTCGGCAGAAACTGCTGGACAAAACTTGGAAATGTCACATTCAGCTCCCGCCGCGACTCTGCCGCAATCGTATCAAGGCAGAGCGATGATTTGCCCGAACCGGACACACCGGTAAAAACTGTGATTTTCTTTTTCGGAATTTTCAACGACACATGTTTCAAGTTGTTTTCCGTTGCATTCACAATGCTTATGTACTCCTGATTTTCTCGTTCCATCTGGCATTTTTCCTTTCTTAAGCTGCATTTTCCCGTCCCAGGTTCCTTTATTTTAAAGGTACTCAATGCTATCCTGATCTGTACGCGGCTATCACGCACAAAAGCAGACAGAAAATACCCCTAAGAAGCATTTTCCGTCTGCTTTTTTATTTGACTTCCTGCTTTACACGCACTCCGCCGAACAGCAGAGGCATTGTCTTTCTTGTATACTCTCCAAGCGCATAGCCACCGTCTGAAATGCAGTAATCATAGATGATTGCCCTCTCGCAGAGTGCATACATATGTGCAATCTCGTAATATGGCATACTGCGGGTAATCTGCCCCCGGCGCTGCCCCTCATCGACCAGCTGATTTACCATCTTATAGTAAAAACGGTTCTGGTTTAAAAGATGCTTATCCCCCTTTGTCACCACCTGTGAGGAATAGAGTGACGCCAGAAGCCCTACCGGGATATCCGACTCTATCAGATCATGTACACTGAAGCAGAGCGTCATAAGCTTGTCAAAGCTGTCCATCTCCGGATCCAGCGCCTGCATTACCTCTTCATACTTTGCATCAAAGATCTCTGGGAGAGATGCCAGAAGCTCATCCTTTCCACTATAATAATGATAGAAGCTTCCCTTTGATGTTCCAGACTGCAGGATAATCTCATCGATCGTCGTCTCCTCATATCCCTTCTCATGAAACAATTTCCATGCAACACGGGCAATTTTTGCTTTTGTGTTATTACCCTTCGCCATTTACCTTTTACCTCTTAACTTCTCAATAATCGTAATTTCAGGGAAACATTCCTGGTTATCTAATTTACCTTTTTGTTTACCTGAATCCAGCCGAAAGCAGAGTGGATAATCTTCCTCATCTGCTTTCGGCAATCTAATTTATTTTATCATTCTTTTCCTGTGAAGTAAAGAGATTGTTCATAGTGTCTATTTTTAATATCGTTTTCACATCCGGTGAACTTTGGTATGTGCATGGCAGCTACACTGGGGATGCACTGGAACTTCTATCAGATCCGTGGACCACGTTTTGGCATCAATGAACAGCATTTTTCCAATCAGCGGCTCTCCCTTGCCCAAAAGAAGCTTCAATACTTCTGCCGCCTGCATACACCCGATCATGCCGGGAATCACGCCAAGCACACCATAAGCAGCCGAATTCGGGTTTCCGGATGGGTCCTCTGCCTCCGGACAGAGACAGCGCAGACATGGTCCGTCCGATGCGAACACGGTAACCTGTCCCGCAAATTCACAGATAGCTCCATATACATCCGGCTTTCCCAGCTTCATACATGTGTCACTCAGCAGATAGCGGGTTGGAAAATTATCCGAAGCATCCACAATCACATCAAACTTTGCAAGAATTTCTTCTGCATTTTCAGCTGTAATTCCCTCTGGGTATACTTCTACCTGCACCGAATGGTTCCGGCTCTGAAGCTGCTCCGCCGCCAGTTCTGCTTTTGCCTTTCCAATGTCCTGTTCCCGGTAAAGGATTTGCCGCTGCAGATTGCTGACATCCACCCGGTCAAAATCAGCAATCCCGATCGTACCGACTCCTGCTGCTGCCAGATAGAGGCTGACGGGAGATCCAAGTCCCCCCGCCCCGACTACCAGCACCCGGCTTTCCGCCAGCTTTTTCTGTCCTTCTTCTCCTACCTCCGGCAGGAGAATATTTCTTTTATAGCGTTCTTTGTCTATCTCCAAACCAGCGTCTCCTTTCTGAATCAACCGCCCCCCAGTAAATGATAAATCTTCAAATCATCTGCTTCTTCAAGTGTTACTTTATCATAGTCTTCTGGCCAGACCAGCTGCCCATTTACCTTCACGACCAGCTTGGGCCAGGTAAATTTCATGTGTTCCATCACACCCCTGATTGTCAGTCCTTCATGCCAGTCCGGATATGGACGGTTATTCAGTACCATTATATCCACTTCCCTTCTGCAACGTATTAATGAATAGTCTTACTGAAGCGGCTCAACTACTTCCAAAAGCTCCGGAAGATCCATGCCAAGCTCTTTCAGGTGTGCAATTGTCGGAACGCCGTTTAAATTCCAGCCGCGCTTCGGATATACCGCATCAATCAGCTTCTCATATTCCCCTTCTCTGTGCTTTCTGGTCGCAGCCATCTTTTCCTTTAAGGACATTTTTTCGACTTCTTCTTTTGTAAAACCAACCAGCTCTACCAGCTGACCATCGTAGCGCTCCTGACGGGACAGATATTCTTCTTCCGTAACCGGTCCCTGGGAGCGGTATGGAATCGCATCGTTCGCACGCAGTCCCTTGCCCAGACGAATGTTGAAAACACGCTGGAAATTGTAGACACGCTCGGACATTTTAATCATCTCATCCCTATCAATCTTGACCCCAGTAACACCATAATAAAGATCCAGATAGTTATCTACGTGCTCCGGTACCTTCGCCGGTTCATCGGTCAGGCTGTTGTCAGCCGGTACAATATCATTCCACGGCAGCTTGCAAAGTCCCAGAAGACCAAACCAGGTTCTAAACATCGGATAGTAATACAGCGCCTCCGCCTTATCCTCAAAGGTAGGAATCTGGTTATTTACCTGATCCATGAAAATCAGCCATGCCTCATCATGCTGCGGTCCCTTATTGGTCAGACCATAGCCGCCCTGCTGCGCCAGGGATTCTTTGGAAGCATACTCTGAATATTCAAGTCCCTTCTGTTCCATCGCAATATCATTCATGAAATCCATATCGCCCCAGCCCTGCGCTGCAAAATACTCTTTCTGCTTGTGGCTTCCAAGTGCCGCAATCTTGCCAAAGCCTTCGTTTCGCGCCATCTGGTGCAGCAGCTCCAGCTCCGCCTCTGCATTGCCCCATACAAGCTCCAGACCGCCGGTTCTCTCCTTATTCAGGATACCATTTTCATAGCATTCCATCAGGAAGGCAGTCATGGTGCCAAAGGAAATCGTATCAATGCCATATGTATCACAGTAGAAATTCACTTCCAGGATTACCTGCGGATCGGTTACGCCGCAGTTCGGACCAACACCGGCTGCTGTCTCATACTCCGGACCATCCACACATACTTTATGTCCCTTATACGGACCTGTCTTTAATTCAAACTGATCGGCTGTTTTAGCACACGCCATCGAACATCCATACCAACATCCGTCCGCTCCGCCCTGGGTCAGCCATTTATTTCTCCATACCTCCGGTGCCATCTCATCGATCTTATCCGTTCCGCCATATTTATAATTGCGCGTCGGCAGAATATCATAATCGCTCATGATACGCAGGGAGTATGCTGTTCCGGATTTACGCATTGAATTCTGTTTGTCATCCTGTGTCGCCACCTCACGATGGAATTTCAGGCCATCCCGGTTCAGGATACTGATATCATATACATGGTTCAGATTTGCTTTTACGCCTTTAAAATGGCATACCAGCGCTTTTATGTGCTTGTCCGCAAAGACACGTCCGATACCACCACGTCCAGCCTGTTTTAAGCGGACTACATTTCTTTTCGGATCATAGAATGTAAAATTCAGCATAGAGAGGTTGCAATGATCCGCCGCTGAACCAGAACATACGACCGCCACGTTTTTGCGATCATTGTCATCCTCCGCATACATGGTTGTCAGCTCTTCTCCCAGTACATGTGCATCTTTATGCTCTAACGGTGCTTTTTCAATTGAAACGGTTCCCTTATTGCCATCGATGACAATAATCACGTCTTCCTCCGCTTTTCCAGTCAGCTCGATCACATCAAATCCGGAGAATTTTAAGAATGGGCCAAAATATCCGCCGACGTTTGAATCAATCGGGATATCTGTCATCGGTGAAATGCTGCATACCAGGCATTTTCCGGTACCGCCGTACTGCGTAATTCCGGCAATCGGTCCTGCCGACATGGTGATGGCATTTTCCGGAGAATTCCACTTTGTATCCGGATTCGTTGCATCCCACAGATAACGCAGGCAATAACCTTTTCCGCCGGTAAATTTTTCTTTGACCTCCTGAGGAATGTCGATCATATCGATGGTGTTATCTGTCACATTGATTCGAAGACGCTTATCCGTATATCCATGATACAGCGGCTTTGGCTCATATGTAACCTGATTGAGAACCGTGTGGGCCTCTTTCATTTTTTTGATTTCTTCCATATCTGCGTCCGCATAACGCGGAAGATCACACATTTTAATCATGCCTTTCTCCTCCTTTTACTCTTCTACCAGACGGATCGCTCCGGTCGGACATGCTTTTACGCACAATCCGCACGCCGTACATTTGGACGGCTCCAGATAATCATCACACTGTACCATAACATTCTCCGGACAGAATCCAACGCACATCAGACAGCCGGCACATTCTTTCTTGTTCAGCCGGTAAACGCCTCTCGCATCCTCCGTAATCACACCTGTATTGCATACTTCCGAACATTTTCCACACTGTGTGCACACAGCAATATGATGGCTTCCATCCTCCTTGTCGGTAATGCGGATGCAGGATTTCATTGGATCCGAAACCTTGTAAAATGCCTTCGAACAGGCTTCTTCGCACTGGTGGCAGCCAATGCAGAGTGATTCATCTTTCTCTAATCGTCTCATCACAGTTCCTCCTTTTTGCCTAATTTCATTATTTCATCCGAAACAGATACATACCCGTCCCGAATCACTTCCAAAAATATGGCTCCTGCCGAAAGGCGGCAGAAAACTCCTTTTTCATGGTAAATACACTCTGGAAAACACTTTTTTCCATACCCGGAGACGCGGAACACCGCCCCTCCCGCCGCCAGAAGATCCCCCGTATTTAACTGGGTGGTATCTATTCCCTCCGTTATCAGGTTTGCCTTGTAGCGGCGGAAGCAGAGTCCCGGTTCTGTCTGCTTCTCCATCCAGTCCCGGGCTTCTCCCGCCAACAGCGAAGTCTGCCTTTCACCTCCCGCTGCATGCCGGTCACCCTCCATTCCGATCCCCCTTCGGAACCAGGCGCTCTCCACGGCTTCTCCCGGCTGTCCCCTCTGCCGGAACACATATAATTCACGCACAACTGCTCCCATCTAATCCCCTCTTTTATAAATATAAAATTTCTCCGGTTCTTGCCAGCCCATAACCACCGAGCTTCTCCACTCTCTCTGCAAACTCCCGGCTTTTCAAAACCGCCAGAAAATGCTGCACCGGTGGAAAATCCAAAAATCTGACTGGAATCGCAAAGTCATACTCTTCCCGTCCAATCTCAATAAAATCAAGCCCCATTGCCCTGGCTGCCGACTGGATTCCCATGCCCGCGTCTGCATCGCCGCCGGACACGGCAGCCGCCACTGCCATATGCGTTGCCGCCTCTCTGTCATATCCGTGAATTTCTTCCGGTGAAATACCGGCTTCCTTCAGCTTATAATCAAAAAGGACTCTTGTCCCCGCTCCTCTCTGTCGGTTGACATAATTCAAACCACGTAGATCTTCAATTTCATGGATTCCAAGCGGATTTCCTTTTTTTACGATAATTCCCTGAATTCGCTCAACCCCCTTGACAAGTGCCATTTTTTCACCCGCAAACAGTTTTTTCAGGATCGCAATATTATATTCTCCTGTCTCTTCATCCAGCAGGTGAGTCGGAGCCAGATGCGCCTCTCCCCGCTTTAATGCCATTAAACCGCCCATACTGCCTACATGCGTACTGGAAAGGTAATTACCCGGGTACATACACGGCAGCAAATCTGCCATCACATCCAGAATCAGATCATGGCTTCCGATTGCCACTGCCGTACTTCCAATTTCCTCCAGGGAACGGTATAGCTCTACGTCAACGGTATCTCCCGCCTCGACCCCCTCGCTGTTCTGAGGAATCACACAGAATCCGTCTGCCCGCACCAGGCTCATTGCTGCTCCCGCCCCGCGCGCCAGTGGAGAAGCGACGAGCTTGTCACCCACTTCTCCTACCTTCACCCGCACATACTCTTTATGTTTCAGGGATGATACAAGGCGTTTGGATATGACAGCCCGCACCGTCGTGCCGCCTGTTTCTGTACGTCCTGCCAGTTTCTGCAGCACAGGAATCACAAAATTTTCAAAGTTGATATAGGCGGATACCGGATATCCCGGAAGTCCGATTACCGGTTTTCCATTGACAATCGCCAATATTACCGGTTTTCCCGGCTTGATTGCCACCCCGTGTACCAGAACCTCCCCCAATTCCCGAAGTACATGAACCGTAAAATCTTCAGTTCCTGCACTGGAGCCGGCATTGACAATCACCATGTCATAGTTTTCAACCGCCTCTGCCACCTTTGCTTTCAATGTTTCATATTCATCCGCAATCGGCGGAAAACGATGGGGCGCACCGCCATGTTCCGTTACCAGTGCCTCAAACACTCTCGAATTCGATTCGATGATGTCCCCATCCCTGGGTTCCTGTCCCGGCTCTATGATTTCGGTTCCCGTCGGAAAAATCGCTACCGACGGCTTTTTCAACACCTCAATCTCTGTAATTCCGCCAGACAGGAGAACACCTATATCAATCGGGCGTATCTCATGATAACCGGGCATCAGCATCTCACCCGCTACGATATCTTCTCCGATCGGGCGCACATGCTGCCATGATGCAGCTGCATCCGTAATCTGCACCGAGCCATCCTCCTGCTCCAGCAGATCCTCCGCCATGATAACTGCATCGCATGGTGCGTGAATCGGATCGCCCGTATCCACCACTGTAAAATCTGTACCTGGATATAGGGTAAGTGGTTTCCGCTCCGATGCTCCTTTTGTTTTCTCTGCCTCAACCGCGATTCCATCCATCGCCGCCGCATTGTAAAGCGGAGAACAATATTTCGCATAGACTGCCTCTTTTGTAATCCGGTGCAGACTTTCCGTCACGGGAATCCATTCTGCCTTGGGTCTTAATAATTCCCCCAGTGCTTTCTGGTAAAGGGCTTTTGCCTCCTCCACCGGTGTATTATTCAGATATAAATTTCTCTTTCCCATCTCTGCCTCTATTCTGTTTCCACCAGGCTCTGCCGATCCTTTATTCTCCGTCGCCCTTCTGGAAGCAATTCATTTTAAAAACGGTATACCTTCACCTGCTCACCCTTCTTCAGTCCCTCCTGATTCATATCAATCAGAACGTAGCCGTCTGCCTCTGCCATCGTCGAAATCAAGCCTGATTTTCCAAATACCGGTTCTGCCTCCAGCCCCTGCGGAGCCATCTGAAGTTTTACCAGCAGGCAGGTTGTTTTTCCGGGTGCCCCCGCCAGGTTCGTTGTCATAAAGGCTTCTAGCGGAGGTTGATCTGGCTGACCGGTTACCTGCTTCCAGAGCCACACAAATAATAAGTGGAAAACGGCAAGCGCTGCTGCCGGATGCCCAGGAAGTCCTCCTAACAGCGTATTTTTCTCTTTATCATATCCCAGAATCGTCGGTTTTCCCGGTTTCAGTGCCAGCCCATGGGTAAATACTCCCTCCTTGGAGATGCGGTTTAATATCTCCATAGTCATGTCCTTCTTTCCCTGGGAACTTCCTCCGGAGATCAGAATCAAATCACAGGCTTTGACCGCCTCCCTGATTTTGTCCTCTAAAAGTACCTCTTCATCCCTCACTGCCTCTGCCGAAACAAGCTCCAGACCTGTCTTCTTCACATAACAGGACAGCGCCCATGTATTAATATCCCGCACCTGTCCCGGTCCAGGAACCTGATCGATCCTGACCAGTTCGTCGCCCGTCGATAGAATTGCCACCTTCCACGGTTTAAAAACCGGAACCTGAACCACGCCAAGCGCTGCCAATGTTCCCGCCTGCGCCGGGCCAATCCGGGTTCCCGCTTTAAGGACTATATCCCCGGTTTTTACATCTTCTCCCGGAAGCACGATGCATTTCCCATACGGAACATTTTCATACAGGGCAACCTCATCTGTTCCGAACCGTTCACTGTATTCTACCATCACCATGGCATCTGCCCCTTCCGGAACCATGCCGCCGGTCGGCACATAGGCGCAGGTACCCGGTTCAATCTTTGATACCGCCGGATGTCCTATCTCTACTTCTTCCAGCACCTTCAGAAAAACCGGGATACTTTCCGTTGCGCCCGCCGTGTCCTTTGAACAGACTGCATACCCGTCTACACTGGAACGGCGGAATGCCGGAATCATTTCCCCAGAGACAATATCTTCTGCTAAAATACGGTCAGATGCATCTGCAAGCGCAACGTGCTCCGTTTCTGGCAGGCATTCTTTTGCCGCTTTAAGCAAACGTTCCCGCGCCTGCGCCAGCGTATCAACTTTCAATAACTTCATAATTCCTCCCTTGCGGCATGATTCTTCTTCGCGAAGGTATGCATCCACGCGAAGTGCTTCTGATTCATGGACCGCCTCTCCGAATGAAACAAAAAAACGAATACAGAAAACATTCCGCTCTCTGTATCCGTTCCTGATGATGCAGTCTGCCTCTTATGGCTTTCTGCTGATATGCACTTATCTACATCAGGCTTTGCTTGCGCTGGCGGAATTTACTGCTCTTTTCCAGAACTTCCGGGTCTTCATCCCGGTCATCCGAGAGCTATTCCTTTCCAATGCATCGCCTGATGCGGGGAGGCACCCGCGTTTCCCCGGATACCCATTGGCTTTTCTTCCATCCTGTCAATCGGTTCACAGCTTAGGCAGAAAAGCTCGAAATCAACTCTGTATAACTGCCGCTCTCGTGCGACAATTCTCTTTCTCATGATTTTCTACCTGAAATTATACCACATTTTCACAAACTGTGTCAATCATCCCAAGCAAAACTATTTCCATTTTTTTCACATTCAGCGCAATCATCTCGCATTTTTATTCATATTTCTGAATTTTTTTCATTTTCGCGATATGAAACCTCTGTATCTGCCAGATATCGGCGTATGGACGGGTGAGAGGGGTGAAGAAGGATTTCTTCCGGT
Organism: Clostridium sp. AF20-7; assembly: GCF_003479275.1. Classification (NCBI taxonomy): domain Bacteria; kingdom Bacillati; phylum Bacillota; class Clostridia; order Eubacteriales; family Clostridiaceae; genus Clostridium; species Clostridium sp. AF20-7. Next base: position 138,299 of record NZ_QUGF01000008.1, read on the forward strand.
GTTCCAGACACCAGAACATTCCCCTGCTCCATAAAATGTACCTGGTCACAAATCTTGCGGACATGCACCAGCTGATGACTGATTAGCAGCCATGTCATCTTATTTTTCGTCTGCTGCTCCCGCATCAGCTGTTCAAACAATTCTGTACTGTCAGGATCCAGGTTGGAAAGCGTTTCATCAACAATCACAAACGCAGGGTCAAATACCAGGGCCCTGATAAATGATAATTTCTGCTGTTCCCCGCTGCTCAGGGAACGGGCATACTGATTTTTTTTCTGCAGAAGTCCACATCGTTCCAGCCAGGCATCCATCTTCGCCTCATCTGGGCGGATTCCCCGTATTTTCAGCGGATAGATCAGGTTCTGATACACCGTATCATGCAAAAGATACGGTCTCTGTGTTGTCATCGTGATATCCCGGGGTGTCAGTCCCTCATAATCAATCCTCCCGCCATCTGGAACCAATATCCCCTGTATCAGCTTGGAAAGTGTTGTTTTTCCGCAGCCATTGGTTCCTATCAGACCATGAACCTTCCCGCTCTCCAGATACAGTTCCTCGATTTGAAGCGTAAACTGACCTATCTTCTTTTGCAGCTTAGAGATTTTCATCCGGTGTCTCCTCCTGTCTGAAATGTTCTGCCAATGTCTGTACCGCAAATGCCAGAAGCATCAGGATCACTCCCAAAAATACCCCTTCATAATAATCGCCTGCACCTTTCAGGGTTGAAATCGCAGTTGTCATTGTCCGGGTGCTGTTTTTTATATTTCCACCTACCAGAAAGACCGCCCCAACCTCACTGATGGAACGCCCATATCCAGACACAACCGCAAAATAAATTTCATTTTTCATTTCACGCAGCAGAAGCCGCGCGGTCTGATGCCGATCAGCTCCCATCGTCCTGGCAAACGCCCGGATCGAAGGCGCCGTGCGGACCGCATATGAATATACCATTCCACAGACGATCGGAGTGATGATCAGAACCTGAGCTGCCACCATTCCTTTGATCGTAAATACCCATCGAAGCGCCCCAAACGGACCTTTTTTTCTCAAAAGCATATATGTGAGCAGTCCGATGACAACCGGAGGTGCTCCCATCAAGGTCCGGTTCACGCGGACTACCAGCTTTTTTCCTGGAAATTTCGTCTGCTCCAGCACAAGTCCCAGAAAAATTCCAAGCATGGACGCAATCAAGGTTGACCAGAAAGACATCACCAGCGTTACCCGGATAGAATCTATCACTCCGACCGTACCAAAAAATTTTGAAAACAGGTTTCCCATATTTTTTCTCCCAGCATATCCACTGAAACACCTTATGTTCTGCAGGCGTTCTCATTTTCTCAATTCTTAATGACAGAAAAACCGGAAAAAGTGCATCCTCCCTTCTCCGGTTTCCTGTTTATACATTATAAATTCTGCAAGGTTCAACTGCCTGCTTTATTCGTTTAAATACGCTAATTCCAGCACTACCACATATCATCCGGCAGTATTTTACTTCTGCTCTGCATTCGGGAAGAATAACGGCTCGCCGTACTCCTTTACGCCGTATTCACCGATCAGCGTCTGGATTTCCGGAGAACAGATCCACTTGATAAACGTATTCGCCGCCTCGTTGTTGACATCCGGATATTTCTCCGGATTTACTGCGATAACGCCGTACTGGTTTAAAAGTTCCTTGCTGCCTTCACATACAATATCCATATCCGGGAAATCTGCCTTCTTGGCAAGCCAGGTACCGCGGTCAGACAGGCAGTAGCCACCTTTTTCATCTGCCATCGCCAGTGTATCAGCCATTCCAGCGCCTGCCGATACATAGTTTGGATTGCTCTCATAATCTGTAATTCCCAGCTTCTCCCAGATTCCGGTCTCCTTGTTATGGGTACCAGAGTTGTCTCCACGGGACACAAATGTCAGCTGCTCGTCCATGATCTGCTTAAATGCAGCGTTGATATCATCCGTCTTTGCAATCGGACCATCCTTCGGTCCTACGATCACGAAATCATTATACATAACCTGGAAGCGCTCTACACCGTAGCCGCTCTCCACAAATTCTTCTTCTTTTGCTTTAGAATGAACCAGTATCACATCGACTTCACCATCTTTTGCTTTCTGAATCGCATCACCGGTTCCTACTGCCGTCCACTGTAAGTCAATACCTGTATCCTCTAAAAAGATTGGCTTTAAGTAATCCAGAAGACCTGTATTATCGGTACTGGTCGTCGTTGCCATCAGAAGCGTCTCTCCGGATGCTTCCTTGGTCTCCTCTGCACTGCTTTCCTCAGCAGCCTCTGCGGTTGTCTCTGCGGCGCTTTCCGCCTCCGTTGTCTCTTTTGCGCTTCCGGAGCAGGCTGTCATAGACAATGCTGTCATGGCCGCCATTGCCAATGCAATGATTCTGTTTGTCTTCTTCATGAAATTGTTCTTCTCCCTTCTTTTGTTTAAGAATACGCTGAAAAACATTTCATCGGAACGAGACTCTGGCAGAGGATGCGCCGCCTTTTACCAGCTGCCTTTCTTCCTAAATAAGCAGCAGGTCCTACTTCTCTTTCCAATGCATTTCTTTCCAAATGCGGGAGGCATCCGAGTTTCCCCTGATACCCATTGGCTGTAAACCCTGACAATATACTGTGTTAGGTTTTTCAGCTCGAAATATAGTTTTCCTGGCTTCTACTGTCCGGGTTCTTCTAATACTTCCCGAAACATCCTTATACATTTTTACTATACCATGTCAAAATTCTTCTTGTCAACCGGGCAACTTTCACATGAGCGAAATTTTTTCATTTTTTCAAGCTTCTTATTTATTTTGTCTTTTGTTTTCTACTGCTCTTTTCTACTGTTATTCTGGATTTTTAGTCTTTTTTCACTTCTATCTCGATTTTCCCTTTTCATATTTGTGCGATGCCCTTTTAACTGTGCTTAATTTTTTGTTTTTGTTTTATATATTATGAATATTCAAACCATTCTATCTTTTCTACAATTTTCACTTTCTTTTCATGCATAATATCCTCATTTTTGCCGATTGTAAGCCCCATTTTTCTATGGTATCTTATATGTTATATTAATTTTCTTTTATAGTCATTCCGCACTCCGCTTGTTTCAGCGTGATCGGATGATTATTTTTCAGATTCGTCTGTTAAAAATTAAATTAATACATTTTTTTCAATTTACTCTTGTATTCTTGAGATGGTTGTAGTATTATAGACTCAGAACTAGAACACAGTCTAGTTTTTTGCAAAGGAGGGGGAAAGAATGGCAGAAACTCCTTACATATTTAACATCCAGAAATTTTCAACGCACGACGGCGATGGTGTCCGCACCACGATCTTCTTCAAGGGATGTCCCTTACGCTGCATGTGGTGCCACAACCCGGAGAGTCAGCATTATTATAAGGAACTGATTTTTCATCAGCACAAATGTACCACCTGCGGCCGATGCGTTGCAAAATGTAAACAGGGAGCCAATTCCATCGTAGACGGCAAGATTGTATTTGACCGTTCCAAGTGTACCGCCTGCGGCGTCTGTACCGACTGGTGCATCACAGAGGCCCGGGAGTTGGCCGGTAAGGAATACACGGTAGATGCACTTGTCAAGGAAGCGATGAAGGACAAAATCTTCTATGAGCAGTCCGGCGGCGGTGTAACACTCTCCGGCGGCGAGGTTATGGCTTCCCAGCATATGGACTATGTGGAAGAAGTCTGTCGCAAGCTCCACGAGAACGGTGTCAGCATTTTCATCGACACCAGCGGCTACACAGATTATAAGAATCTGAAGCGGATTCTTCCTTACGTAGATGTTTTTCTCTACGACATCAAGGTGATGGATCCGGAAGACCACAAGAAATATATCGGCGTTGACAATTCACTGATTCTTGAGAACTTAAAGAAATTAAGTGATGAGGGCGCTGGTCTTTACATCCGGCTTCCGATTATCCAGCAGGTCAACGCAACCGATGAACACATTGAAAGTGTCATCCATTTCCTGAAGGAAAATAATATTCACGCACGTCAGGTAAACCTTTTACCTTATCATGACATCGGAAAGGGTAAATACGCCAGCCTCGACATGGAGTACCATGAGGATGAGATGAGCGTACCGGTGTCCGAGCTTATGGAACACTTTAAGTCCATGTTCGAAGAACAGGGATTCAACAAAGTCAATATAGGAGGATGATTTAAATGGCAGAGAAAATTGATACTTCATTCGTAATCAACACACCAGAAGGTCTGTTAAAAGACAACGACCGCGGATGTACCGAGAGAATTAAAAGACTGAGAAGAATCAGCCATTCCACCCAGCCGCATCTGGATCTGGAAAGAGCAAAAATTGAAACCGATGTTTACAAAGAGTACGAAGGTTCCGTATCTGTACCGGTTTTAAGAGCTCTCGTTCTGAAAGAGTACTTCTCCAGAAAAACTCTTTACTTAGGCGATGATGAGCTGTTAGTTGGTGAGAAGGGCAAGGACCCGCAGTGTTCACCGACTTTCCCGGAGCTGTGCTGTCATACCATCGAGGATATGCACATCATGAACGATCGTAAACTGGTTAACTTCACCGTTACCGAAGACGATCTGAAGCTTCAGGAAGAAGAGATCATTCCGTACTGGAAGAACCGTGCAGTCAGAGAGCATCTCTTAAAAGCTATGACCCAGGAGTGGAGAGACTGCTATGAGGTTGGTATGTTTACCGAGTTCATGGAGCAGCGTGGACCGGGCCATACAGCCGGCGGCAAGAACTTCTACATCAAAGGCTACGGCGATTACAAGAAAGAGATCGCGCAGGCTATCAAAGATCTTGACTACTTCAATGATCCGGAAGCTTATGACAAAGAGCAGGAGCTTCGCGCTATGGATATCTGCTGCGATGCTATCATTATCTTAGGTAAGAGATATCATGATCTGGCTCTTGAGAAGGCTGCTGAGGAGAAGGATCCGGTCAGAAAAGCAGAGCTTGAGCAGATTGCAGCTAACTGTGCCGTTGTTCCGGAGCACAAACCGGAGACCTACTGGCAGGCACTTCAGATGTACTGGTTTACACACCTTGGCGTTACAACCGAGTTAAACCCGTGGGATGCCTTTACACCGGGCCGTCTGGATCAGCATCTGATTCCGTTCTATGAGAAAGATACCGCTGCAGGTACTCTGGATGATACCAGAGCTCTTGAGCTTCTTGAGTGTCTCTGGGTTAAACTGTTCAACTCTCCGGCTCCGGTTAAGGTTGGCGTAACCTTAAAAGAGTCCGGTACATACGTAGACTTCGCAAATATCAACTCCGGCGGTGTGAAGGAAGATGGTACAGACGCAGTTAACGCTGTTTCTTACTTAATCCTTGACTGTATGGAAGATATGAGACAGAACCAGCCAAACTCCAACGTACAGATTTCCAAGGTTACTCCGGATAAGTTCTTAAAGAGAGCTTGCGAGATCGCTCGTCAGGGTTGGGGCCAGCCGGCATTCTACAATACCGATGAGCTGATTCAGGAGCTGGTAAATCAGGGCAAATCTCTGGTAGATGCAAGAAACGCTGGATGCTCCGGATGTGTTGAGACAGGTGCATGGGGAACCGAGGCTTATTGGCTGACCGGTTACTTAAACATCCCTAAGTGCTTACAGCTCGCTCTGTATGATGGCTACGATGTAATGTTCAAAAAACAGATCGGACCGCACACCGGCAAAGCAGAAGACTTCAAATCCTATGACGAACTGTGGAACGCATTCAAGACACAGCTTGAGTACATCATCGATGTTAAGATGCGCGGCAACCTGGTTATCGAGAGAATCTACTCTCAGATGATGCCGGCTCCGTTCCTTTCCATCTGTACCGATGACTGTATCAAGAAAGGTAAAGACTACAACGCAGGCGGCCCGAGATACAACACAAGCTACATCCAGGGTGTTGGTATCGGCACTATTTCCGATGCACTCTCCGCTATCAAGTTCAACGTATTTGACAATCAGAAGTTTACCATGAAAGAACTCATCGACGCTATGAACGACGATTTCAAGGGCCATGAGGACATTCTGAACCTGGTTAAGAATAAAACTCCGAAATACGGCAACGATGATGATTATGCAGATGACATCATGGTAAGTGTATTCAATGAGTACAAAGATTATATTACCGGCAGACCGACCACCAGAGGCGGTGTATATCATGTAGATATGCTTCCGACCACCTGCCACGTATACTTCGGTGATGTTATGATCGCTACTCCGAACGGCCGTCTGGCTCATAATCCTCTGTCTGAGGGTATCTCTCCTGAGAAGGGTGCTGATATCAACGGACCGACCGCAGTTGTTAAATCCTGCTCCAAGATGAACCACTGTGAAACCGGCGGTACTCTGCTGAACCAGAAATTTACTCCGGCTGCTATCGCAGGCGAGAAGGGTATTGACAACCTGGCTGCTCTGATTCGTTCCTACTTCGCTATGAACGGACATCATATGCAGTTCAACGTTATCGACCGCCAGACTCTGATTGAAGCTCAGAAGAACCCGGAGGAATACAAAGAACTGATCGTCCGTGTAGCCGGATACAGTGACTACTTCCGTAACCTGGATAAACCGCTTCAGAACGAGATCATTGAGAGAACCGAGCAGAGCTTTGGAGGCTGTGGCTGCTGTTAATTGCTCGCAACCGTTTGACAACTCTAAAAGTCTTCATTGTAACCTATTAATGCCTTCTATGAAAATGATATAGCCCCAAAAGGGCGGAAAGCCCCGGCAGCGAAACTGCCGGGGCTTTCTTATTTCTTTATCTTTATCTCAATATCAGATATTCCGCTCTACTCTGTTATCATTTTTGTCCTTCTTAGATAATTTTAGTCAAATTTGCTGTTACTCGCCACCTAATGCAGGAATCTTCTCGACTGAGATAAACGCCAGGGCAACTGCCAGACCGCCTGACAGCACCTTGCTGATCATATAGGCTGTTACCCAGTTTCCCGGTATCAGGGAGGCTACGAAGGTCATCTGACCGCCTACCACATAGGCACCAGCCACAGAGAAAGCGGCATTTAATACTTTTCCGCGCTTATCCATCTTGGAAAACAATGGCAGCATCGCAAGGCTCTGTATAAAGGAAAGGAACAGTCCGACAACTGCCTCCTCATTGATACCCAGGACCGCCCCAATACGCTGGATCGGCTTTTGGAGACGTTTTAACGCCACCTGCGACAGCACCAGACCGCCGCACGCTGCGATGACCATACGGAGTACCATAAAAAGCATTTCCTCAATCAAGGCATCCTCGACAACCGCATACTTCGGCATGAAAATTCCGAAGACTGCCACACCAAACAGGAGAAAACTAAAAATACGGATCGCATTTCCGAGGAAAATCATGATCTTCATCGTCAGCGCCGGAACCAGCACAAATGCCGCAATCAGCACCATGCACAGCACCAGCACCGGGATCATATTAAAAAAGAGCTGACGGACAGGCAGACCCAGCATCAGACCTCCGACCGCCAGACCAGACGGTATGGCAATCAGACCGAAGATGAACCCCCGCATCAGCTCTCCTATTTCATCTTTTCGAACAGCTGCCAGAAAGACCGGCAGCTGGTATCCGACCGTCATTCCCAGACTGCCTGCTACCATCGCACCGGTAAATGCCGCCAGAGCCGGTGTCGCCGCCAGCTTCTGTGCCATGCCAAGCGCCCCCATATCCGGCGCCAGAAGGCAGCTTGGAATGAGCGCCGGATCAAACGGCATATGCTTTGCCGCCTCTGCAATCGCTTCCGCGTGGGTCTGCACATATGTAACTCCGATCGCAAAAAATCCGACCGTGGACATCGCCAGACCGCCCATGGTGGCAAGCCCCTTTTCAAAGTTCGGCATCAGCCCCAGCTTTCCTCCCAGCATCTCATCCACAAGACCGGCTGCCGCAAACACCAGCATGATCGCAATGAATATGTTCATAAGCCGTACCTCCCAGCTTTTTCCTATTTCTCTATTTCTCTATTTCTCTATTCCTCTGTTTCCACTTATTTTCCCTCTATCAGGTACATTTCTCTGTCAAGCACCATTCTTTTTTTACCTCGCCAGCAGCTGTATCAGCACGCCCCCAATGGTCAGCATCAGTGCCCCGCAGGAACGCGTCACAATCTGTGCAAACGGAAGCAGTTCCATCCGTTTCGAACTGCTGAGCACCGCTACATTTCCGGAGCCGCCCATGTTCGTTGTACACATCCCCGCTGCGATCGATGATTCCAGCGGATAAAATCCCATCTTGATGCCGATCAATCCGGCGGTCAGTGTGATCGCCCCGACAATCAGCACGACACTGAGCAGATAAAATGGAGTGATCGTGTGTAAAATCGTCTTTAAATCAATCAGCGTCGCCCCGATTCCGGTCAGCGCCGCCGCTGTCCAGCTGTGGATCGCGAACTGTCCCCACTCTCTCGCCGCGTCCTCCAGGCGCTCTGAAAGGATTCCCGTTCCCTTCACAATCACAACTGCTACAATCATCCACGCATACGTCGGTACAATCGAAATAAAATGATGGCAGATCGCCCCCAGTTCATAAAATGCCATTGAAATGATAAGCCCCGTACATAAGAGTGCGAAGGTCGGTTTCATCGGAGGCTGTTTCTTCACTTCGTGACCGTCATTGACAAGGCAGCCATTTCCGGTCAGGGATGGCTTTCGCTCGCCGATATTATTGGCTAAACCGCCAAAAATGATCGCCACACAATTTCCCAGCACCGTCGCCGGTGCGATCCGCGTCAGGATCTGTCCGGCGTCCGTCCCCAGAACCGACGAATACATTGCCGACAGAGGCACTGCTCCCGCCGTCATGCCGCCGCTCGTCATCGGAATACCGATATACAGGATGCCTTCCAGAAAACTATCCCCCATCACCATACCGAGCAGACCTGAAAGTATCACGCCGACTGCCAGCGATATGACAGCTGTCGGAAGCAGTTTCACCGTTGCGCGGATCAGAAGCCCGCGGTCGATATTGAAAAGACTTCCTGTGATCAGCGCTGAGATATAGAAGACCAGAAATCCTTCTTTGTTGACAAAATTGTCCAGAATCTCATGCGTCTGCTCTGGAATCAGCCCCAGCGCCTGGATGACTGCCGCCCCCAGAATACAGATGACCGAGCCGCCCAGGTACGTTTTCACAACCGGTGTATGATTTCCCAAAAAATTGAGTCCCTCGCCCAGCACCATCAGCGCAATCATGCCGCCGACCAAGCCTGCCGGAAGACAGTCCATATACATACAGACCACCACCAGCGCCAAGATGCCTAGATACAGAGGGATGGAAAAACCAGCGATCGTATTAGCTTTGCCAGATATTTCTTTCCTCTCTTGCTGCATTTTTCATTTCACCTCTGAGTATTAATTTCTTCCACAACACTTCTTATATTTCTTCCCAGATCCGCAAGGACACGGATCATTCGGATAAATCTTCTCCACCTTTTTCGCGGTTACCGGTGCTGGCTGGGACATTTCCGGCACCATCGCCGGCATGCCGCCGATCATACCTCTCTCACTTAATTCCCACGGTTTATTTCCGCGGTTTTCTTTTGTTCTCGTATTGTTGAACGCATCCATGAGAAGTCTTAAAAATTCGCCCATCTGCTGCTCGCTCTGGAAGACAATCCCTTCTTCATGCATCTTATTCATCAGTTCTGCCGGTGATTTTCCTTCATAGCTGCTGGTCCACGTCTCAAAGCACCATCTAGCCGCTTTCTCATACGGCACATCCAATTTTTTTATGAAATAGGACTCCAGCTCCTTATAAGCCAGTACCCCTGCCTCATACCCTTTCTGACAGATTTCATCCAACTGCTGTGCAGACGGAATATAGAATTTTTTATTCTGCTGCTGTTTCAACAAAGCAGTGAGTCCATCACCCTCAAAAACTGGAAGATGTACATACAAGCCCCTCTCGGAATAAAGCGGATTCTCTTTCGGCAGGTCCTGCATTCCCAGTTTCTCCATCGGGAAAATGCAGGATTCTGTGATGTCCTCCGGCATTTCCTCCAGCATCCCGATCATTTCTTCGATCGTGCCTTTCACCTTCAATTTGTACAGTTCATACAAAATTTCCAACGGCGCAATCTCATAATAATCGATAAAGAAGCTGATACACTTCATCAGCCAGCCTTTTTTGCTCTGAACCGCCCGGAATGCCTCATCGTCAATCCCGCTAAACCCCTGTGCAATCTCTTCAAAGACAGTAAAGCAGTCACTCACTTCCTCAAAACTTCCAAGTACGTATTTATATAACTGCATTCCATCCATAATCTCTTCTGCAGAAATTTTCTGTGGCTCGGTACAGGCTTTGCAAAAAAGCACCATCTGCTCTTTCGTCAGGCATGAAAGTCTGCCCCGGAGTGCCTCTTTTGTCGTTAAATATTCAACAATTCGGTCAATCAGGTCATCCTTTTTAAGCCGGGAACAGTTCTTTAACTCGTAGCTTCTTGCTTCGTTTAATAAGTCTTCTTTGGTCCATTCTTTTAAATATTCTCTTAATAACATACCATTTCCTTTTCTCATCTTACATCGTTTCATGCTTCTCTTCATATTTTTTTATTATACTTTTAAATGCACATGGATTGCAAGATATATCGTTACATATTTCTGCTTCGCGCGAGTGCGCATCATTGGCATTACACAAAAATACAGCCTGTCTCCAAGCTTCTCAGGAAACAGACTGTATCGATTAAGGATTATGGTAAATAAAGGATTGTCGTAACTGTTCAGTAGGTCTGCGCATTTACTGCGCTGACCGTACGAAAACATGGGCCAGCAGGCAAAAATCCCATTGCCGCAGGCAATTTTTAATGGATTTTTGCGCGTGACTGTGAAGGTACTGAACAGTTACGGATTGTCTATATTTTACAGAAATACTGCCAGCTCTTCTAGCGGCTTGCGATCTGTATGCAGCCTGGACGGATGAGCTGTCTCTGCCGGATATCCAAGCGGCAGATAGGCCGTCGGCTGTAAGCCCTTCATCTCTGGGAACTGCTCCAGCAATTTTTCTGGATTAAACATACCAACATACGTTGTTCCCAGTCCCAGTTCTGCTGCCTGCAGCATCATCTGGGAAACCGCCAATGTCACATCGATCTCTCCATGGTTTTTCCCGTCCTCTTCCCTTTTCCAGGAAATCTCTGGATCATAGGCTGCTACAATCACAACCGGCGAATGAAAATGACACGCCGTACATGCATCCGCTTTCGCCAGAGCCTCCTCACTCTGCATCACGAAAAAGCGCTGTGGCTGTAAGTTATGTGCCGTCGGGGCTTTGCGTCCCGCCTCCAGCACTTTCTGTAATTTTTCTGCCTCAACCGGACGGCTGTCAAATTTACGAAGTGAATAACGTGCATCACATAATTCTTCAAATTTCATAGTAATCAAAACTCTCCTTTGCGTTACAACTAATAGCTCCGAATCCGATCCGAATCCTCTTCCCCCGTCTTCTCGATCTTCCGGATCTCCACCACATAGCTGCTCTTATCGTTGACCTTCACTTCCACCTGGTCACCCACATGGTGTCCTTCGATCGCTTTTCCGAGCGGCGACTCGATGCTGATCCGGTTTTCCAGGGAATTGCCCCGGATGCTCGTTACCAGACGGTATACTTCTTCCTCGTCGTCATCCTCAAAATACAGGGTAACCGTATCATTCATTCCGACCTCATCCGGGCGGGATTCTTCCGATACGATCTTAGCGTGCTTCAGCATATTTTCCAGATAGCGAATACGGCTTTCATTCCGGTTCTTATCCTTCTTAGCAGCATAATATTCGAAGTTTTCGCTCAAGTCACCCTGTGCGCGCGCCTCCTTGACCGCCTCGATCGCCTCTTTGCGGACCACCAGCTTCCGATGGTCGATCTCTTCCTGAATCTTCTTTACATCACTTTCTGTCAGCTGCTCTCTCATGTCTTACTCTGCCAGTCCCTTTTTTTCTATCATTTCTACAACCTGTGCTACATATTTTCCGCAGATTTCATCCGTCGGTGCCTCGACCATCACGCGGATCAGCGGCTCCGTACCACTCGGACGAACTAAGATTCGACCGGTATCACCCAACGCATCCGATACCTTCTGAACCTCCGCCTGCACGTCGCGGTCTGCCTGCGCCGCCTCTTTATCCTTGACTCTGACATTTTTCAGAACCTGAGGATAAATCTGCACCTCGTCAGCCAGCTTTGCAAGTGTCTCTTTCTTCTCCAGAATCACTTCCATCAGCTTTAATGATGTTAAAATGCCGTCTCCGGTCGTCGCATGCTTGCTGAAAATGATATGACCCGACTGCTCGCCTCCCAGGCAGTGGCCGTTCTGGGACATATTTTCATAGACATACTTATCGCCAACTGCCGTCTTCTCATAGGAAATACCATCGCGCTCAAATGCCTTGTAAAGACCGAAGTTTGACATAACCGTGGTGACAACTGTATTGTTGACCAGCGTGCCCTGTTCTTTCATGTATTTTCCGCATACATAGAGGATCTTGTCGCCATCCACCAGCTTGCCTTCACTGTCCACTGCCAGGCAGCGGTCCGCATCTCCATCATAAGCGAATCCAACGTCCAGATGATTTTCAACCACGTATTTCTGCAGTCCCTCGATGTGGGTGGAACCGCAATTTGTATTGATATTCAGACCGTCCGGCGTGTTGTTGATGACGTGCGTCTCCGCGCCCAGTGCATCGAATACGTTTTTCGCAATCGCGGAAGCGCTTCCGTTTGCACAGTCCAGACCTACCCGCATATTTTTGAAAGACCGTGTTGCCAGGGAAATCAGATAACCGATATAGCGGTTGCGTCCCGCTGCATAGTCAACGGTGCGTCCGATCGCATCGCGCTTGGCAAATGGAATTTCGCCCATCTCGCCATCCAGATACGACTCAATCTTCTCGATCGTCTCCTCCTCCAGTTTCTCGCCGCGTCCATTGATGACCTTGATTCCGTTGTCATAGTATGGATTGTGGCTTGCGGAGATCATGATACCGCAGTCAAACTCCTCGGTGCGTACAACATACGATACACTCGGAGTAGTTGTCACGTGAAGCAGATAGACATCTGCGCCGGAAGCGGTCAGTCCCGATACCAGCGAATACTCAAACATATAGCTGCTGCGTCTCGTATCCTTGCCGATCACGACCCGGCAGCGATCTGCTTTCGTCTTCTGTCCATAGTACCAGCCCAGGAAACGACCTACTTTATAGGCGTCCTCCACGGTCAGCGTCACATTTGCCTCGCCGCGGAATCCGTCTGTTCCAAAATATTTACCCATTTTGAGAGTTCCTCCTACATCATCAAATACAGAGTCCAAAGGTCATGTACATTTATGGAAATACCCCACTAACATACATGACCTTCTACGATTTTGATTCCAACCTGAAGAAAATCCTGCAGCCAACGGCGCTTCACACTTTCTGCCGCTGCTGCTTTCTATGTCTGATTGCACATTTTTTACTGAATTTCTTTCAGATAGCGACCTACCGCATCCTGCCAGGACGGAAGGCGCTCAAATCCGTTGTCCGAAAGTTTTTCTTTGCTGATCCGGCTGTTCATCGGGCGTTTTGCCTGACCCGGATAAGCAGCTGTATACTCGGCAGTGCTGACCGGCGTCACCTTGACGTCCATGCCCGCCTGTTTAAAGATCTCAACTGCAAATTCATACCAGCTGCAAAGTCCCTCATTCGTCGCATGGTAACGACCATATTTATCACTCTGAATCATATCAACCAGCAAACGTGCCAGATCGTATGTGTAAGTCGGGGAACCGATCTGATCATCCACAACACTGACTGCCCCGCGCTCTTTGCCAACGCGCAGCATCGTCTTGATGAAGTTCTTGCCGTTCACGCCAAATACCCACGCGATACGGACGATGAAAAACTTCTTTACCAGCTCCTCGACTGCCAGCTCACCCTCATACTTCGACTGACCGTAGGCGTTGAGTGGTTCCCGGTGGTCATCCGGCTCCCACGGGCGGGTGCCCTGACCGTTGAATACATAATCGGTGCTGATGTACATCATTTTGATGTCCAGACCTTTGCAGACCTCAGCGATATTTCTCGTTCCATCTGCATTGACTTTACGGCAGAGTTCCATATTCTGTTCCGCTGCGTCTACTGCAGTATATGCAGCGCAGTGGATCACTGCATCCGGCTTTGCCTCGGTGATCACGCGGCGGCATGCCTCTGCATCGGTAATATCCATCTCATCGACATCCACACCGATGCCAGTAAGACCCTGTTTTTTCAGCTCATTCATCACGTCATAGCCAAGCTGGCCTTTAACGCCTGTCACTAATACTCTCATTATAATCTATCTCCATACATTTTTTCGAAGTACTGGCTGTACTCACCGCTTAAAATGTGTTTCCACCAGTCCTGATTGTTCAGATACCAGTCAATCGTCTGACGAATGCCGGTGTCAAAATTGTATTTCGGCTTCCAGCCAAGCTCCGTCTCGATCTTGGCCGGATCGATCGCATAACGGCGGTCATGACCCGGACGATCCTTGACGTAACGGATCAGGCTTTCCGGCTTGTCCAGCGCTTTCAGGATGGTTTTGACAACCTCCAGGTTGGTCCTCTCATTGTGTCCGCCAATATTGTAAATCTCACCGACGCGTCCCTTGTGGAGAATCAGATCGATCGCCTCACAATGATCGGATACGTGCAGCCAGTCGCGGACGTTCGCGCCGTCGCCGTATACCGGAAGTTCCTCGTCTGCCAGCGCACGGCTGATCATCAACGGAATCAGCTTCTCCGGGAAATGATATGGACCGTAGTTGTTGGAGCAGCGGGATACTGTCACCGGAAGTCCGTAGGTTCTATGGTATGCCAGTACAAACAGATCCGCACTCGCCTTGGAAGAAGAGTACGGGCTGGAGGTATGAAGCGGGGTCGTCTCGGTGAAGAAGAGATCCGGGCGGTCTAACGGCAGATCGCCGTATACCTCATCGGTCGATACCTGATGATAACGTTTAATTCCATAGGTGCGGCAGGCATCCAGCAGGGTGGTCGTTCCCATGACATTGGTACGGACAAATGCCTCCGGGTCCGTGATGGAACGGTCTACGTGGCTCTCCGCTGCAAAGTTTACAACGACATCTGGTTTTTCCTCTTCAAACAGCTTGAATACAAAGTCGCGGTCTGCGATATCGCCGTGTACAAACTTGTAATTCGGCTTATCCTCTACCGGTTTCAGTGTCTCTAAGTTACCCGCATAGGTCAGAAGATCCAGATTGATGATCTGATACTCCGGGTATTTATTTACCATATGGTGTACGAAGTTTCCGCCGATGAATCCGGCTCCGCCTGTCACGATAATCTTCATTGTTTTAACTCCTTTTAATTCTGATGTATTTTATCAACATATTTCCCATCCAGTACGTCTTTCAGATATTTGCCATACTGGTTTTTCTTGTATACCTCGTATGCCTCCAGCACTTCTTCCTTGCTGATCCATCCGTTTAAGTACGCAATCTCCTCCAGGCACGCGATCTTGCGGTGCTGGTGGGTCTCTACTGTCTTAACGAAATTGGTTGCCTCAACTAAGGACTCATGTGTACCGGTATCGAGCCAGGTAAAGCCCTGTCCCAGAAGAATGACATCCAGATCGCCATTTTCCAGATAGATGCGGTTCAAATCGGTGATCTCAAGCTCACCTCTGGCAGACGGTTTTAACTGTTTCGCATACTCTACTACCCGGTTGTCATAGAAATACAGACCCGTTACACAGTAATTGGACTTCGGTTTCTCCGGCTTCTCCTCGATGGAGATCGCCTTGCCCTGGTCGTCAAATTCTACGATACCGAAGCGCTCCGGATCATCGACATAGTAGCCGAATACAGTCGCGCCCTCTTTCTTGGCAGAGGCAGCACGCAGGCGTTTCACAAGTCCCTGACCTTGGAAAATATTGTCACCCAGAATCATCGCTACGGAATCATCCCCGATGAACTCCTCGCCGATGATAAATGCCTGTGCCAGTCCATCCGGACTTGGCTGCACGGCATAGCTTAAATGTAAACCAAACTGATGTCCATCGCCCAACAATTCCTTAAAACGCGGTGTGTCATCCGGTGTCGAAATAATCAGAATATCCCGGATTCCCGCGTTCATCAGAACGGAGATCGGATAGTAAATCATCGGTTTGTCATAAATCGGAAGCAGCTGTTTGGAAGTTACGCGTGTCAGCGGGTAAAGGCGTGTGCCTGAACCGCCTGCTAAAACGATACCCTTCATATCTTGTTCTCCTCATATGTTTTATTTTCACGCCTCTTTTCTAAAAAAAGGCAGATCTCATCACTATAAGTAATATACCACATTTGCCTGCTGCTTGCAAATTTATTTGCTTTGCACTTCTTTCTTGCATTGTACAATCGTAACTGTTCACGGGTAGGCACTTTTGGAACCGAAAGTGCCGTAAGAAAACGTGGTGGCAGCAGGAATTTGCCGTATTTAAATGCGGAGCCACGGCAAATTCCGTTACTGGGCACGTATACGTGAACAGTAACGTACAATCCATAAGCATCACTCATCCACTGCATACACAATCGTCCGCGCATCCGCAAATTCATAACTGCACGTCACAAAGGAATACAAGTGGGAAACCTCTTCGTCTGGAAGTTCTCGAAACCGGCATCCCTCCGTCATTTCTTCTATATAAGGATGCATCTCCGACCGATCCGCAAATTCCGTCCTACGCCGTTCCCCCTGACTGCCCGCAGTGAGCGCTGCAATCAGACGGAGTGTCCGCCTTTTCCCATCTGGGAAATAGAGATAAGCAGTCCGATGCTTCTGGAAGAAATCTTCGTCTTTCAGGCGGATCAGCTCGGAAAACCGGCTTCCGTCCTTCATATGATGCCCGTAAAAAATCGAATGAAAATCCGATGCATCCGGTGCACTCTCGCAGTCCAGAAAGACAGTCCCGGCTGGATCTGGTTTTCCATCCAGCCCGATGCTGCGGTACGATTCATTGTCGGTTGTCTGGACAACCGGTTCGTCGATGTGAGTACCGGGAATGTGAATCCAGGCGATGACGTCGGCATTCTGGAATTTTAAGGCTGCGAAATCTGGCTGCCATATCGGCTCTGACGCATCTGAATCAGATTTTCCTGATAAATTCTGCTCTACATTTTCTTCAGATTGGGAATCTCTGTTTTCCGCCCTTCTAACCGCATCCCCCACACCATCCGCCAGAACCAGACACCCAATCACGATCAAAAAAGCACAGAAGATGCGGCGTGCCCAGCGGGCAGCGCCGTCTCCTGTGCGCTTCTTAGTACCCAAATTTTCCTTCCAGCGATTCATCTTCGCGGATCCAATCTTCTACATCGACTTTTCGGTACTCATTTTTCGTATCACGGATATAGACATGTTCAATTCCAGCATTGATTACCATGCGCTTGCACATCGAACAGCAGCTCGATTTTTCCACATACCCGCCGGTTCTCGCATCGACACCGGTCAGATACAGCGACGCGCCGATCATGCGCTCTCTGGAGGCACTGATCAGGGCATTGGCCTCGGCATGGACACTGCGGCACAACTCGTACCGCTCGCCGCGCGGCACATGAAGCTCCTCGCGGATGCAGCGACCGATATCGGAACAGTTTTTCCGTCCGCGCGGGGCGCCCACATAGCCGGTCGAGATAACCTCATCGTTATTCACAATCACTGCCCCGTAGTGCTTTCGCAGACAGGTACTCCGCTGCGAAACCAT
Organism: Clostridium sp. AF20-7; assembly: GCF_003479275.1. NCBI lineage: Bacteria > Bacillati > Bacillota > Clostridia > Eubacteriales > Clostridiaceae > Clostridium > Clostridium sp. AF20-7. Next base: position 155,995 of record NZ_QUGF01000008.1, read on the forward strand.
TTCCGCCAGATCCAAATAATAATTGACTTTATCTCTTCTTTCCATATAGGATCCCCCTTCCGTTTTCTCTAATTCTTTAGATGCCCTCATTCATCTTCGCCAGCTTCGCCGCCTGATCGGCTGCAATTAAGCTGTCAATGATCTCATACAGATCGCCGTCCATGATCGAATCGATCTTATACAAGGTCAGTTTGATGCGGTGCTCGGTCACACGTCCCTGCGGGAAGTTATAGGTACGGATCTTCTCGGAACGGTCACCGGTACCAATCTGGCTGCGGCGTTCTGCCGCTTCCTCGTTCTGGCGTCTCTCCAGCTCCAGATCATATAGCTTGGAACGCAGAAGGCGGAACGCCTTTTCCTTGTTCTGTAACTGCGATTTCTCAGTCTGGCTGTAGATCACGATACCGGTCGGAATATGGGTCAGACGTACCGCGGAGTCAGTCGTGTTGACACACTGTCCACCGTTTCCGGACGCACGCATAACGTCAATACGGATATCTTTATCATCGATGACAACGTCCACATCCTCTGCCTCCGGCATCACGGCAACCGTCGCGGTCGAGGTATGGATACGTCCGCCGGACTCGGTCTCCGGCACACGCTGTACGCGGTGGACACCGCTCTCGTACTTCATCTTGGAGTAAGCGCCCTGGCCGGTAATCATGAAAACGACCTCCTTGAAGCCGCCGATTCCATTTTCACTGACGCTGACAAGCTCAGTTTTCCAGCGGTTGCGCTCTGCAAAGCGCACATACATACGGTACAGTTCGGACGCAAATAATGCCGCCTCATCGCCGCCTGCACCTGCACGGATCTCGACGATAACGTTCTTTTCATCGTTCGGATCCTTCGGAAGAAGCAGAATTTTTAATTCCTGCTCCAGATCTTCAATGCGCTTTTTCGCAGCATTTAACTCTTCCTTCGCCATCTCGCGCATCTCCTCGTCGGATTCCTCATCCAGAAGCGCCAGACTGTCCTCTACGTCCTGTTTTGCCTTCTTATACTCTTTATATGCCTCCACAATCGGAGCCAGATCCGACTGCTCCTTCATCAGCTTGCGGAAACGATTTGTATCGCTTGCCACTTCCGGGCTGCCGAGCTCTTCCATCAGCTCTTCATAACGGATCAGCAAATCATCCAATCTGTCAAACATGATATCCTCCTCTATCGTCTAACGGTTCCACCGTGCCTTTACCACGCGGTTAAGCCCCGGCTCATCCTTTATCACTTCTATCTCCCGATACCCGGCGATGGTCAGTATCCGGCTGACCGCCTCCGCCTGGTCATATCCTATCTCAAAATATACGCAGCCGCCCTTGTTCAGATGTTTGCTGCACTCCAGCGCCAGAACCCGGTAAAAATACAGACCGTCCTCGCTGCCGTCCAGCGCCAGCCGCGGCTCATGGTCGCGTACCTCCGGTTCCAGACCATCGATCACCGCCGATGGGATATACGGCGGATTCGACACAATCACATCGTACATGACATCCGCCTCCACCGCCTGAAACAGATTGCTCTGCAAAAGTGTCAGGCTGTGTTCCTCGATCTCTGCCTGCAGGCGCGGTCCCTTTGCCAGCCACGTTTTCAGGCGGATGCACCACGGTTCCTCCGATACCTGAAACGATTCTGACCGCGCAGTTCCCTTCTGAATCAAAAAGAGACGTCTCGCATTTTTCTTTGCCACGCGCAACGCCGCCTCGGAAATATCCACCGCCGTCACGTTCTGGTAACCGCCAAACACGGCAAGGCTGATCGCGATACAGCCGGATCCGGTACACATATCCAAAAGTTTCAGATCCTTTTCCGGGTAATCCCGAAGAACCCGCTCAACTAACGTCTCTGTATCCTGGCGCGGAATCAGGACATTTTCATCGACAGAAAATGTCATTCCCATAAAATCCTGCATTCCCAGAATCTGCTGCAGTGGAATGCGCTCTGCCCGTTTCTGAAGCATTTCCTGATAGCGCCCATAGCCCTTTTCCAGGCGTTCTGCATGGATCGGACGGTTCTGATCCAGATAATAATGCACCCGGTCAATCCCGAACGCCGCTTCCATCAGATACCAGGCATCCGTCCCTGCGTCCGGCACACCCGCCTCACTTAAGCGCGCGCCTCCCTCATCCAACAGTTCTCTCCAGGTCAGGTCTGTTCTTCCGTTTTCCTCGCTCATCGACTCATCCCCTCTGTCGTACCGTGTTCTATTTATGACTCTTCCAGCTGCTTTTCCCAGCCTGGGAAATTCTCCGTCAGGTATTCTCTCCAGTCAAAAACTGCCTCGGTCGCCGCGATCGCCACCTCAATCATCGAGTCATCCGGCTCCTTCGTCGTCAGACCCTGCATCCACATACCCGGACGGCTCACCAGATCCATAAACTTCGAATTGCTCCGTCCGGCGCACTGCAATACCTCATATGATATACCCGCAATGACCGGAACCAGAATAATACGGCTCAGCATCCGCATCCAGATCGTATCGACCCGGATCACCATAAACATCAGAATACTGATCACCATGACAATCAATATGAAACTGGTACCACAGCGCTTGTGCTCCTTCGAGCTCTCGCGCACATATTTTACCGTCAGCGGATGTCCGTGTTCCACACAGTTGATGCACTTGTGCTCCGCCCCGTGGTACATAAATGTCCGCCGGATGTCCTCCATCCGCGAAACGAGTTTAATATAGATAATAAAAATCGCGATCCGGATCACACCTTCCAGCACTGCCATCAGATGATCCGATGTGATAACTCCCTTAAACAGGTTCGCAATCCCCAGCGGCAGGAGCATAAAAATACCAATTGCCAGGATAAACGAAATTACCAGCACTGCTGCCATGATCGCACTCTCCAGCTTCTCGCCGAACACACGGTCTAAAAGCTGTTCGAATTTTCCCGGCTCTGCATCCTCATCATCCTCAAAAAAGCTGGCGGAATACGACAGACTCCGCATGCCGATGATCATCGAATCTGCAAACCGGAACACGCCGCGCACAAACGGGAGCTGTAAAATCTTCGCTTTTTTCGTGATACTCTGGTATGTGTCTTTTTTTACTTCTATCTCTTTGTCAGGCCGGCGGACTGCCACTGCATAGTCCTCGCCTTTCATCATCATGATTCCTTCAATTACCGCCTGACCGCCAATTCCTGAATACTTCATGCTGTCCTTTCAAAATAAAATAAAAAAAGAAGAAAAGTAACTGTTCAGCAGGTCTGCGCATTTACTGCGCTGACCGTACGAATACATGAGCCAGCAGGCAAAAATCCCATTGCCGCAGGCAATTTTTAATGGATTTTTGCGCGTGACTGTGAAGGTACTGAACAGTTACGAAGAAAACAAAAAGGCTGAGTTTAATGTCGCCACTAAAACCCAACCTTTACATGGTTCAAACTTATTTGCCTGCGTTGATGCCGTACTTGCGGTTGAACTTATCGATACGTCCGCGGGCAGCGGCTGCTTTCTGCTGGCCTGTGTAGAATGAATGACACTTGGAGCAAACCTCTACGTGGATGTCTTTCTTGGTAGAACCAGTTACGAACTCGTTACCACAGTTGCAAACTACTTTTGCCTGATAATAGGCTGGATGGATTCCTTCTCTCATTTCTTTCACCTCTCTGAATTTTTCATTGCGATTTCCGACCGCTTTTTTAATTGCAAGCCGTCTTAAAACGGCTCTATATAAAGCTCCGCACATCCAGGCACGCTATTCCATCATTTAAGCGTTCCTTCCACTCGTAAGGACGACTCACGCAGATGTCAGAACTACCGTCTGTTAATACAGCCTTATAATTATATCATGATGCGTACTTTTTAGCAAGCAATTTTATCTATTTTTCAATACTATTTTTCTTCTTACAGTCCTGTTTTCCTGCCTGGAAGAAAGTCCTCACAGATGCGCTATTGGTGAAACATGATTTTTAGTAAAATGACCCCTTTTTCCGCGTGATCTCCACAAATTCCGCATTGTTCTTCGTCTTGGCAAACAGATCCAGGATCCGCTCGACGGTATCCTCCGGTTTCTGCGTGTTGGTCGCCTTGTGGACGATATCGACCGCTTCCGCCTCGGCGGACGAAAGAAGCAGATCATCTCTTCGCGTACCGGAACGCAGGATATCGATCGCCGGGAAGATGCGCTTCTCGGAAAGTTTGCGGTCAAGCACCAGCTCCATGTTGCCGGTTCCCTTAAATTCCTCGTAAATAACATCGTCCATACGGCTGCCCGTCTCAATCAGCGCGGTCGCCAGAATCGTCAGGCTGCCGCCCTCGCGTATATTTCTCGCCGCACCGAAGAAGCGCTTCGGCATATGCAGCGCTGCCGGATCCAAACCACCTGAAAGAGTTCGTCCACTCGGCGGAACCACCAGGTTGTAAGCCCTTGCCAGACGGGTGATACTGTCTAAAAGAATCATAACGTCCCTTCCGTGCTCGACAAGGCGCTTCGCCCGTTCTACTACCATCTCCGACACACGTTTATGACGCTCCGGCAGCTCGTCAAACGTCGAATAGATGACCTCGACATTTTCTCCCGTTACCGTCTCACGGATATCTGTCACCTCCTCCGGACGCTCATCGATCAGAAGGATGATCAGGTGCATTTCTGGATGGTTCTTTGTGATGGTCGTCGCCACCTGCTTTAACAGGGTGGTCTTTCCGGCTTTTGGCGGGGATACGATCATGCCTCGCTGTCCTTTTCCGATCGGGGACAGCAGATCCATCACGCGCATCGCCATGGAAGTCTTAACCCCTGGATATTCCAGGTGCAGACGTTCATTTGGGAAAATTGGCGTCAGATTTTCAAAATTCGGACGTTTTTCCACCACGCTGGTCGGGTATCCATTGACCGAATTAATATATAATAATGCGGCAAATTTCTCCGTCGCCGACTTCACACGACGGCTTCCGCGCACGATATCACCAGTTTTCAGATTAAAACGGCGGATCTGGGACGGCGCCACATAGACGTCATTTTCACCCGGCAGGAAGTTTTCACAACGGATAAATCCAAATCCATCCGGCATAACCTCCAGGATTCCGTTCGCCTCGATGCCGCTGTCCAGCTCCTGAAATTCATTTTTCAGATCCTCCATGCGTGCATTTTCCGCCTCGGTACGGGTGCTTTCCATCTGCTGCACCGGCGCGGTACGTTCCGGCTGACTGTACTCGGAGGCTGCTTCTGCCATCTGCGGTACCGGTGCGGTATGTTCCGGCTGGCTATACTCGGTTCTTGCGCTCATCGCTTCATTGTAATTGTTACGCGGCACATAGGAATTTCTCTGATACCCCTCTCGCTGCGTGTACTCGCGTCTGCGGTTATCCTGGTAACGGGTATTATTATTCTCACGGCGTGTATAGGAGCCGTATTCATTCCGACGGTATCCGCCTTCGCTGCGGCGCTCATAGCTGGAATTCTGCCCTCCCGCAGCCCGTTCTCCGTTGGCAGATCTCCGCGGCTGCGAATACGTCTGTGCCGATGTATTCTGCCCTGCATCCGTTCTGCGCGGCTGCACGTGCATTTCCGTTCTCTCTGCCGGTTCCGCCGATCCAGCCGGATGCTCACTGACAGAAGCCTGGGGCGTTTCTTCTTTCTGTCCCCCTTCCGCCGGCTTCTCAAGTTCGCACAGCCTGTCTATGATCTCCGCCTTTTTCAGGGTGCTGATCCCCTTTAACCCCTGTGCCTTCGCCATTTCCCGAAGCTGCACCAGAGGGAGTGTCTTTAATTTTTCTCTCATATAATTCTCCTTACCCTGTTTAATTGTGTCATATTCTCTGGGATTCAAAAATCAGAAATAAGAAACGTGTGGATGTCTTCCAGGTACTTACACGAAACCGGACAGGCAGATACCTGCCCGGCATACCTTTTTAACATAGCCTTTTATGCTGTGACTGCTCTTTATCCTGCAGCCACCTTGGTTTTATTATAAACGGTTTTCATAAAAATTCAAGTAAACATTTTCTTCATACATATCAATTCAGGAACATATGGGAAGCTTTTTCTCATTCAGAGCCCTTCAGGAAGCGCAGCCACTCCCCAATCTTCTTCTCATACCCATTTTCTGACGGGCGGTAAAATGTGCTGCCCTCCAGTCCATCCGGCAGGTACTGCTGCTTCACATAATGATTCGGATAATCGTGTGCATACTTGTACCCGTCGCCATGCCCCAGCTTCTCCGCCCCGCTGTAATGGCGATCGCGCAGATGGGACGGCACCGTAAAGTTTCCCTTTAACCTGACCGCCTCCTGTGCCTCATCGACCGCCACATACGCCGCGTTGCTCTTCGGCGCGCTCGCCACATAGGTAGCTGCCTGCGACAGGATAATCCGCGCCTCCGGCAGACCAATCCGTTCCACTGCCAATGCCGCGCTGACCGCAACCTGAATCGCCTGCGGATCCGCATTGCCGACATCCTCCGACGCACAGATCATGATACGCCGCGCAATAAATTTGATATCCTCGCCTGCATCCAGCATCTTCGCCAGATAATAAACTGCCGCATCCGGATCGGTACCGCGCATACTCTTGATAAACGCTGAGATCGTATCGTAATGGTTGTCCCCCGTCTTGTCATACTTCACGGCACGGCGCTGGATGCACTCCTGTGCTACATCGAGTGTGATGTGAATCAGGCCATCTTCACTCCGTTCCGTTGTGAGAATACCAAGCTCGATCGCATTGAGCGCCGCGCGCGCGTCTCCGCCTGCCATATCGGCCAGAAAATCGAGCGCCTCGTCCGTCGCCTCCGCGCGATAGCTTCCCATACCCTTTTCCTTGTCATGGAGCGCCCGCTCTAAAAGCTCGCGGATATCCGCATTTTCCAACGGTTTCAGCTCAAAAATACGGGATCGGGAAATCAGCGCCCCGTTGACCTCAAAATACGGATTCTCCGTCGTCGCACCAATGAGCAGAATCGTACCATCCTCAACAAACGGCAGAAGATAGTCCTGCTGCCCCTTATTAAAGCGGTGAATCTCGTCGATAAACAGGATCGTGCGCTTTCCGTACATCCCCAGCGCATCCTTGGCATCCTGCACGACCTGTTCCATATCTTTTTTCCCCGCCACCGTCGCGTTGAGCTGCTCAAAACGCGCGCTCGTCGTGTTGGCAATCACGCGCGCCAGCGTCGTTTTGCCCGTTCCGGGCGGTCCATAAAAAATCAGCGATCCGAGCTTATCTGCCTTGATCGCCCGGTACAAAAGCTTATCCTTTCCTATGATATGCTTCTGTCCCACCACCTCGTCAAGCGTGGACGGGCGCAGCCTGGATGCCAGCGGCGCCTCCTGCTCGATCGTATTTTTCCGCATATAATCAAATAAATCCATCGTATCCTCTCAATCAATCAGACATTCTTCTATTGTAACAAAAGTATATCCCTCCGCCGTCAATGTGTCAATCGTCTCAAGCGCAGCATCGACCGAAGTCTGATATGCATCATGCATCAGCACCACCGTGTGAACCGCCGCATTTTTGCAGATATGCTTCACAATCCGCGCCGTATTCCGGTTTTTCCAGTCCAGCGTATCGACGTCCCAGAACACCGGCGTCATCGACACTCTCTCCTGAAGCTCCGTACTCCATGAACCATACGGCGGACGTATGTATTCCGGACGTTTTCCCGTGACCGCCTCGATCCAATCGGCCGTCTCCCGAATCTCCTCCACGCTCTTTTCAATCGGCTGGCGCGCCAGATCCACATGTGCCATGCAGTGAACCCCGATGAGATGACCGTCTTTAGCCATCTGTTGCACCAGTTCCTCATTACCCGGAATATTTTCCCCGACCAGAAAAAAAGAGGCTTTCACGCCCCTCTCGCGCAAGCCGTCCAGCAGCTTTTTCGTGTACACCCTGTGCGGTCCGTCGTCGAAGGTCAGCGCCAGCTCCCCGCCGGAAAAGCATTCCGGGGAGGAAACCGTCTGGTCCGTCTGGTCCGCCTGCTCCACTTCCGCCAAATCTTCCCACTGCATCCCCACTGCCAGCCTGCACACGATTCCTAAGAAACACAGATCCAGCAGCACTGCCGTGCACAGGCAGAGCAGTTTTTTCCTCATGGAACCCTTATTTTGAATGATCCGATTTACCATTTTAGACGTGTCAGCCCTGAACTGTGACAGGGCATCCCCTTTATATTTGCGTTTCCGCTTCCATGTATTATATGAACGCAAAAAAGGATCCAGACCTCCGCATTTCTGTCAGGTCTGAATCCTCTTTTTCTATTTAATGTGCTCTCGGAATCTTTCCGCCAGCCGCAAAAGCAAGTGCAGGAAAGACTCCGAGCGTACATTTTAACCTACTAGCGCCGAAATACCAAAGTAGGACAGCACCACGATACCAAGCACAATCCGATAATATCCGAAAAACTTGAAATCATGCTTGCGGACATATCCCATCAGGAACTTGATCGAGTACACGGACACGCCAAATGCGACCACCATACCAAGAACCAGATAAATGAACTCCGCGAAAGAAAATCCGCCGCCCTGAATGAAAAATTTCACAATCTTTAAAAAACTCGCACCGAACATAACCGGAATCCCAAGGAAGAATGAAAATTCTGCCGCCGCCGGACGTGAACAGCCGATCAGCATCGCGCCCAGAATCGTCGCGCCCGAACGGGAAGTACCCGGAATCATCGCCAGCACCTGGAAACAGCCGATCAGCGCCGCTGTCTGGAACGAAATCTGCGTCACGCGCTCAATCGGAAAATGACGGTGCACGTTTCGATTTTCCAGTACGATAAACAAAACGCCGTAGAGAATCAGCATCGCTGCTACGACATAGCCGTTCATCAGCTTATCCATGAAATGGTCAAGCGGAAGCCCAATCACCGCTGCCGGAATGCAGGCTATAATAATTTTTATCCACAAACGAATTGTACCGCGCTTCTGCGCCATCGATTTGTGCGGTGAAAACGGATTCAATTTATTGAAATACAGCACCATAACCGCCAGAATCGCACCCAGCTGGATGACAACCATAAACACTTCCCGGTACGCCTCGCTGACATCCAGATGGATGATCTCATCCACCAGAATCATATGCCCGGTACTGCTGATCGGAAGCCATTCCGTGAAACCTTCCACGATTCCCAGTACAATTACCTTTAAAATCTCAACAAAACTCATGTCTGCTCCTTCCTACACGTTTTCTATCTGCCAGTCGATCGGGGCAACACCATGTTCTTTTAAAAATTCATTGGTCTTGCTGAATGGCCGGCTGCCGAAAAATCCGCGGTACGCAGACAGCGGGCTCGGATGCGGTGCTTCGAGAATCAGATGCTTTGGATTATTAAGCATCGATTTCTTCGCTTGTGCCGGACGTCCCCACAGAATAAATACCATCGGACGGTCCTGCTCATTTAAGATCTTGATCGCAGCGTCCGTAAACTCCTCCCAGCCGATTCCACGGTGGGAATTTGCCTGATGCGCGCGAACGGTCAGAACAGTGTTCAGCAGCATGACTCCCTGCTTCGCCCATTTCGTCAGATAGCCATTGTTCGGGATGTAGCAGCCGAGATCATCGTGCAATTCCTGATAAATATTCACCAGGGACGGCGGGATTTCCACATCCGGCTTTACCGAAAAGCAAAGCCCATGCGCCTGTCCCGGACCATGGTAGGGATCCTGACCTAAAATAACCACCTTTACCTCGGAAAGAGGGGTAAAATCAAATGCATTGAAAATATCATTCGCATCCGGATATACAACATGCGTCTCATATTCCCGTTTCACAGTATCGTATAACTTTCTGTAATATGGCTTTTTAAACTCTCCGCTGAGCGGAGCCAGCCAGTCATTACTGATTGCTCCCATTGCCCTATCCTCTCGTCCATGTCATTTTCTGTCGTTTTCTGTCAAACGATGGTTCCATTTTAGCACAATCGAAGCGGTTTCTCAAGTTTTGCTTCCCAAATGTCCCCTCCGCAGATAAGTGGACGTTACTGTTCACGCATACGTGCCCAGTAACTAAGTGGACTCTCAATCGCAGGAAGGAAAATTGCGGATAAAGCCGACCGAATTCTGCGGAATCGATACGGTCCTCTCCTGAATATCTCCGACAATCTGGTAAAACTTCTGGTTTATCCGATACATATGCGATTTGCGGTTAAAAAAGACCGTCTTTTCAAAGGGCCAGCGGATGACGGTCGGCGTCTTGAAATCCACTCCCAGCTCGAGAATCAGAAGCGCATGGTTTAAGGTTCCAGCCAGCCATTCCCGGTAGAGATTCCAGCTTTTCAAATAACCTTCCTCGATATACGGATTCGCCAGAACTGTGTTTTCTGTCAGCGGCGCCCCACAGTGCGGGCAGATACCATCCGCCACCTCGCCGCGCTCCCAGATATCCTTCGTACAGCCTTTCGAACACTGAAGCCAGTTCACATTACCGCACGGCGCCGTGATTTTCGCTTCATCCAACGAACTTTCAAAGATGCGCGCATCCTTTGCGGTTGTCACGATAAAATAATCCTTCCCCTCTGTCATCGATGCCAGCGCCCGGTATGCCTCCTGTACCTCCGCGCCTCCCGCCTTCTCCCATTCGCTTCCAAGCCCAATCAGCAGAAATTCGCACGCCTTAAGCCGTTCCCGAAGCGTTTTAAGTTCCTCATCTGCTGCCGTTTCATTTCTTGTCTTCTCTGCCATCTTGATTTGATTCCCCCGTTTAAAAAAGAGTCTGCATCTTCGCGGAGCGTTTTTTTATTTCATAGGACGCAATTTCCCATGAAATAAAAAGAGCCCGGCATGCGCTCACGCACACGCCAGACTCTCCATCTGTAATGCAATTAGCTCTATGCGAAATTACTTAAATTACTTTAAGGTAACTTTAGCGCCTTCAGCCTCTAATTTAGTCTTGATGTCCTCAGCCTCTTCCTTGGAAGCGCCAGCCTTAACTACCTTCGGAGCACCGTCAACTACTTCCTTAGCCTCTTTCAGACCAAGACCTGTAGCTTCACGAACTACCTTGATAACTTTAACTTTGTTCGGGCCAACCTCTGTCAGCTCTACGTCGAACTCAGTCTTCTCTTCTGCTGCCTCAGCTGCACCTGCTGCTGCTACAACAACGCCTGCTGCTGCGGATACACCGAACTCTTCCTCGCAAGCTTTTACTAAATCGTTTAACTCTAATACGGATAATTCTTTGATTGCCTCAATGAACTCAGCTGTTGTTAACTTTGCCATTTTAATATTCCTCCTGTGATTGAATTTTAAATCGACCTTATGCGGCCTCTTGCTTTACTATGCGGCTCTCACGCACCTTACACCCTGCTTTGCAGGTAAGGGTCTTATGCCTCCTGCTGCTCTGCGATCTGTTTGATAACACGAGCGAAGTTTGTGATCGGAGACTGCATGCTTCCAAGAAGTTTTCCAAGAAGAACTTCTCTGGACGGGATGGTTGCGATAACCTGCATGCCCTTTGCATCGTAGTAAGTATCCTCTACAACGCCGCCCTTGATCTCAAGCTTGTCTGCTTTTTTAGCGAACTCAGCTAAAATTCTTGCCGGAGCTGTAGCATCCTCTTTGGATACAGCCAGAGCGGTCGGACCCTCCAGATTCGGCTCCAGAGCCTCGAACGCGGTACCCTTAGCAGCGAAACGAATCATGGTGTTCTTATATACTTTATAAGTAACACCAGCTTCTCTTAACTGCTTACGGAGCTGTGTGTCCTGCTCAACTGTCAGTCCACGGTAGTCAACTACTACTGCGCCCTTAGCGCCGTTGAATAATTCTGCGATTTCAGCAACAACCGGCTGCTTTAATTCAACTTTTGCCATGATTGGTTTACCTCCTGTTTTATTTCTATAACCGCCTGGTAAACGTTTTCTGTAAAATAAAATCCCTCCGTCACTCGCAGGACAGGGGGATAGAAATATACAACGATATCAGTTCCCTCGGCAGGCGTATTAACCTTATGCCTTTCGGCACCTGCTGTCTTCGGCAGTTAAACACGATAAGTACTATAACATAGAAGTCAAGGGTTGTCAATAGACCTATTAACTTTTTTTATTTTGTAAAAATGCAGCCGCAACCTCCATATCCTCCGGCGTTGTCACCTTGATATTCCGGTAAGAACCTTCGGTCAGGCGCACCTTGTGATCGGTCATCGTCTCGACCACCATCGCATCATCCGTCACTCCCTGCTGGTACTCTTCCCGACTCATCATCTTGTCATACGCCGCGCGGATCAGCGGGTAAGTAAATCCCTGCGGTGTCTGAATCATCCAGACATGCGCCCGTTCCGGCGTCACAGAGGCAAATCCGTCCGCATCCACCAGCTTGACCGTATCCTTTGACGGCATGCCTGCCACTGCTGCGCTATAACTTCGTATATCTGATACGATACGTTCAATCATCGGCTCGTCCACAAACGGACGCGCCCCGTCATGAATCAGGACGCAGTCCCCCTCCCCATAGGAAAGCTGGCTGCCGAGCGCCTTTAAACCCTCGTAGACCGAATGGTAGCGCTCTTTTCCGCCCGCAACGATAGCGCGCACCTTGGAAAATCCATATTTTCCTACAATCTCGTCCCGGCAGTACGCGATCTCATCCGCCCCGGTCACCAGAATCACATCATCGACCCGGCTCTCCTCAAACGCGTGAAGTGCATACCAGATGACCGGCTTTTCCTCCAGAAGGAGAAACTGCTTCTGAATCTTGCTTTTCATCCGTTTTCCCTGTCCGGCTGCCAGAACGATAGCGGCGGTGCGGGTCGGATGCGGTGTAATTTTCTCTTTCCCAAATTGATCCAATGTATGTTCCATCTCGTTTCTCCTCCATGCCAGAACGATCTCTTAAAACACTCTTTTTCCACTTTTTGTCAAATCAATATTTTAAAAAAAACTAACCGCAAAACAATTCTTCCTGAAAAAATTTGTATTATCTCTCGCCCAGCTTCAAATTCGGCACCGCATTCAGATCCCAGCCTGCGCGCGCGCCCTTCTTATATTCATAGTACGCCGCCGCGCCGATCATCGCCGCATTGTCCGTACAGAAGATCGGTGACGGATGGAAAAACTGGATGCCCGCCTCTTTACAGGCCTTCTCCATGCCCGCCCGGAGAGCGGAGTTAGATGCCACACCACCGGCGATCGCCACGCGCTTATAGCCATGCTGTTTCGCCGCCTCGATCGTGCGCGATACCAACACTTCCACAACCGCATTCTGGAACGAAGCCGCCAGATCCGGCACATTAATCTCCTCGCACATCATTTTCGCATGGTTAATATAATTTAAGACCGCCGATTTTAAGCCGCTGAAGCTGAAATCATATGGATTGTCGCCCACTTTTGCCCGTGGAAACTCAATCGCATGTGGATTCCCCTCTTTTGCCGCCTTATCGACCTTCGGGCCGCCCGGATAACCGAGCCCGACCGCGCGTGCCACCTTGTCAAACGCCTCGCCTGCTGCATCGTCTCGGGTGCGTCCCAGAATCTCAAATTCGCCATAATCTTTCACAATCACCAGATGTGTATGTCCGCCTGACACGATCAGGCACATGAACGGCGGTTCCAGATCCGGATTTTCGATGAAATTTGCCGATACGTGCCCCTCGATATGGTGTACGCCGACCAGCGGCTTCTTCGCCGCATACGCGAGTGCTTTGGCTTCCGCCACACCGACCAAAAGCGCGCCAACCAGCCCCGGACCGTAGGTAACTGCAATCGCCGTCATCTCCTCCAGACTCATATGTGCCTCTGTCAGCGCCTCTTCAATAACCTGGTTGATCTTCTCGATATGCTTTCTCGACGCAATCTCCGGCACAACGCCGCCAAACAGCGTGTGAAGATCGATCTGGGAAGATATGATATTGGAAAGAACGGTACGTCCGTTTTTCACGACTGAAGCTGCCGTCTCATCACAGGAACTCTCGATTGCAAGAATGTAAACATCTTCTGATGAGTGTCCGTTTTCTGTATCATGCACGGAAATCTCTGCCCCCGATACCGGAGCTTTCCCTGGTCCCTGTTCCAATGCTCCTGAAACTGGCATTTCCATCCGTTCTTCCTTCTTTTCTTCTATATTCTCTCTCTTTTCTTCCGTCTGCATCGCCCTTACTCCTCATCAAATCCCAGCTCTGCCGTCCAGCCATCGCGGGCGGCTTTCGCTCTCGGGAATATCTCACGCACTTTATCCATATAATCATCCGGACGGATGAGCGACGGGCTGTAATGAGTCAGCCACATTTCCTTCGGCTGGGCCTCCTTCGCCAGATGCGCCGCCTCCTGGAATGTCATATGCTTGTATTCTCTCGCCTTGGCTTCTTTCCCGTCCTCGCCGTACATGCCTTCACAGATAAACAGATCCGCATCCTTCGCGTACTCCGCAATTACCGGAAGCGGTCTCGTATCGGTACAGTATGACACCTTGATTCCCTTCCGGTCACCTCCGAGCACCATATCCGGTGTCAGCGTTCTGCCTTCCTCCTCGATCGTCTCCCCCTTCTGCAGGCGGCTCCAGAACTTCTGCGGAATCTCCTGCGCCCGCGCGCGTTCCACATCGAACCGTCCCTTTCTCGGAATCGAAATCGAGTACCCATAACAGGTCACATTATGGTTGACCCGGTACGCATCGATCACATACGGTCCAATCTGAAGCTGCTGTCTCGGCTCCGTCAGCTCGATAAACTCAAGCGGAAACGGCAATTCCGGCGCGATCGTCCGCAGTGCCGTCACCACGCGTTCCAGTCCCTTCGGTCCAATCATCGTGATCGGCTCCGTCCGCTCCGCATTTCCCATCGTCAACAAAAGTCCCGGCAGACCGCTGATATGATCCGCGTGATAATGTGTAAAACAAATCACATCCACCGGCTTCGGACTCCAGCCCTTTTCTTTCAACGCAATCTGCGTGCCTTCCCCGCAGTCTATCAGCAAATTGCTGCCCGAGCAGCGGACCATCAAAGCCGTCAGCCACCGATACGGCAGCGGCATCATCCCTCCCGTTCCCAGCAAACATACATCTAACATGGAACATCCTCTTTTCTATTAAATAAATGATTCATAATAAATCTTTTTAATTAAAAGTCATGCAAAAAGCTGTCAAAACAGCTTTTCTCCTAACTCCCATATCATTTAATAATATCATAAAGAAATACTATGTTGCAAGCCAGAAATTCAGCAATCCAATTCACTGGCGAGACGCAGATGGCGCACCGCCTGTCCCGCGTTTCTCCGTTCCCCTCACGACTCTACAATAGTTCCGTCCTCTCCTCCTTATCTGCCTCAATCAGAAATTCCCGCGTCACTCCATCATAGCACTCCTCGCACAGATCAAAATGATGCACCTCCCCATCTTTCTCTGAAAAATAGTCCCATGCCACATCAAAATGCGCCGCTCCTTCGCGCAGAATGCCTTCTTTCACCGCCAGCTTCTTCCCGCACCGGTTGCAGACAACCGACAGAAGAATGCCGCTCTCTCCATATTTTCTCATGCTCTCCTCGCCTTTCTCTTCTATATACGCAAAATGGAGAAGCCATGTCCTCCACAGCTTCTCCATCATTATACTGTTTTTTATACCGGTTTTTAAGCGGAAAGTGCTGGAAATACTTACAGTACCTTATATCCCTTCGATGTCAGGCAGATGCTGACCTCCCTCACATCGTCCGTGTGAAGCACCATAACCGGCTTGCCAGAATCACGATTGAAGGAGAGATACAGGTAATCTACATTGATATTGCTCTCTTCGAGGGAAATTAACAGACGGTTGAGTGCTCCGACCTCGTCATCCAGTTCGACGCCAAGCACCTCTGTCAGACGGCAGAGATAACCAGCTTCCGCCAGCACTTTCTCCGCGTGCTCTGGATTAGAAACAACCATACGGATAATACCGTACTCCGCACTGTCATTCGTGATCGAACCCCAGATGTTAATATTCTCTTTCTGAAGAAGGGATGTAATATTCTGTAAACGTCCTTTCTTATTCTCTGCAAAAATAGATACCTGACTCAGCATATGAACCTCCTACCGTTCTTTTCTTTTAGTTTAATACTGTAAAGTGTTACGCTTTTATCTGTTAAACAGTATACTCATTTCCATTTCATCTGTCAATGCTTTTTCCGCTTCTTTTCCAATAAATCAGCGCATCTTCCGTCGGCCCGCTGTAATAATTCTTCCGAACCGCCTCTTTCTGAAAGCCATACGCCTCATACAGCGCAATCGCCGGGCCATTGGATGCACGCACCTCCAAGGTGATATCCTCGACGTTTTCTTCCTCTGCTTCCCTTAACAGCCGTTCCATCAGAAGCCGCCCATAGCCGCGCCCCCGGCACGCGCCGTGAACCGCGATCCGCATCAGCTCGCCTTCCCCGGCAATGACGCGGAAATTGCAGTAGCCACAGACGGTTTCATCCTCTTTCAGCACCCAGGCTTTATCCCAGCTGCTCGTCAGCAGATCCTGTAAAAGCTTCTCCGACCATGCATCCGAAAAGCATTCCAGTTCCAGTGCCCGGACCGCCGGAAGATCCCCCGGCTGTAAATCCACTATCTGAACACGAAGCCCTTTTTGCGTTCCCGTTTCTGCCGCCATTATTTCTTCTCCACAACCACAATACCGGCTGCCAGCTTATCCATCTCGCCCTGGCGCTCTGCGACCTCGCGCTCGCGCTCCGCCTGCGATTTCCGCAGATAATCCGGCTTGTGCTCGGCTGCCGTCTCAGTCTTTCCCTCTGCCAGATACACTGCGCCAAGCGCTGCCACCGCCGAAGCTCGCTGACGGCTCGCCTGTGCCGGTGCAAACGAATACGGCACCTTCATCTCTTCCTCGATCACCGCCCGGTTGACCGGCACACCGTCCCCCAGGAAAATCACGCGCTCGCCGCGCTCATTTAACTCGGCAATCAACGCATGGATATCCGTAATGTACTGTTCTTTCACAATCTCGAACTTCTCTTCATACCGATAGAGTCCCGTGTACACCTGCTGCCGTCTCGCATCCAGCATCGGGCAGATGAGCGCCGAAGCCCCGTACAGACAATATCCCATCGCATCCATCGTCGGCACATGGATCAGCGGCTTCCCAAGCGCCAGTCCCAGTCCTTTCGCTGTCGCAGAGCCAATCCGAAGCCCCGTAAAAGAGCCCGGACCGCCGGATACTGCGATTGCATCGATGCTTTCCAACGGCACCTCCAGCATTTTCACAATCTCATCAATCATCGGAAGAAGTGTCTGCGAATGCGTTTTTTTCAGATTCACCGTATATTCCGCCGTGATCACATCATCCGTAACAATAGCAACCGATGCCACCAGGGATGCGCTTTCGATTCCCAAAATTCTCATTTTCTCTTTCCTCCTGTCGCCGGCTACTGCTCGTTTACTGAAATTTTCCGGTAATCAAAGCCCTTTTCCAGATCCTTTTCAATTGTGATCTGGATCGGATGTTCCGGCAGGATCTCGCGGATGCGCTCCGACCATTCGATCAGGCAGATGCCCTCGCCGTAGAAATAGTCCTCATAGCCAATCTCATCCATCTCGTCCACATCGCCGAGACGATATACATCAAAATGGTAGAGCGGCAGGCGCCCATCGTCGTACTCCTGCACGATCGTGAAAGTCGGGCTGTTGACCGGTTCCTGAATTCCAAGTCCCGCGGCAAACCCCTGGGTAAAGACCGTCTTTCCTACGCCCAGATCACCATTCAAACAATACACCTGCCCTGCCTGGGCTTCCATTCCAAGCTTTTTTCCAAACGCATACGTCTCTTCCGGGCTGTTTGTTTCTATCATCATGCTCGAATTCCTCTTCTCTTTTCCTGCGGCAGATTTCTTGTAAGCATACTGAGAAAAATCTGCTCCTCCGAACCTCTGAACACGCGCTTCGGCATCAGGTATGCCTTGTCCCGATCCAGGTAAAGCACATAGATTCCCGCGATCTTTTTCACTTTTACCAGCTTATCCCAGCTGATCTCGCCCTTGCTGTTCGCCTGGCGGGTACGGATGCCCTCGTCTCCAATATGAAATACAATCTCAGCGCCCTTTTTCGCATCCCCGGCGGTGTGCTCTGCCTGTTTCCAGATTGCAAAAATCTGAAAGCCTGTCAAGGCAATCACACCCAGAATCACCAGGTTCGTCACCTGCGTTCCCAGACGTTCCTCGCTGGCTGCCGCCGCAATAATGACGAGCACCGTCAGTATGATGCTTCCGATTCCACGCATTCCCGCCCAGAAATTGTACATCGAATAAATAAAAATCTCTTTTGGCTGTATTTTTACACGTAAGTCCATTTTATCTTCTCCCTAATTTTCTATGCCTTATCCGCCGCCCCATTCCAGTCAGCGCTCCTGCATCCTATACCAACGGCTGAATCTGCCGTGGTTTACTTCGTCTCCCGGATTTTCATCGTCAGCGAAATGCGCTTCTTCGCCACATCAACCGCCAGCACCTTGACCTCCACGATGTCCCCGACGCTGACCGCCTCCAGCGGATGCTTGATATAGCGGTCTGTCATCTGGGACACGTGAACCAGACCATCCTGATGCACGCCGATATCCACAAACGCACCGAAATCAATGACATTCCGCACGGTTCCTTTTAAAATCATGCCCGGCTTCAAATCCTTCATTTCCAGCACATCCGTACGGAGAATCGGCTTCGGCATCTCCTCACGCGGGTCGCGCGCCGGTTTTTCCAACTCGCTCACGATATCGAGTAAGGTCGGCTCGCCGATCGAAAGCTCTTTTGCCAGCTTTGCCGTATCCGCGATCTCCTTGCGGATATTGCGGATGCCGCCCGCCGCGATCTCCTTCGGATCATGTCCAAGCTGCTTTAAAAGTGCCTCCGCTGCTTTATAGCTCTCCGGGTGCACACTCGTCGCATCGAGCGGATTCTTGCCGCCCTGGATCCGCATAAATCCGGCGCACTGTTCATACGCCTTCGGTCCCAGCTTCGCCACCTTCAAAAGCTCACGGCGCGTTGAAAATGCGCCATTCTCCTCCCGGTATGCCACGATATTTTTCGCAATCGTCTTGTTAATGCCGGAAATATAGGCGAGCAGCGGCGCCGATGCCGTATTCAGATCCACGCCGACCTTATTTACGCACGTTTCCACCACGCCCTGCAGCGCCTCGCTTAAATTTTTCTGGTTCATATCATGCTGGTACTGACCGACTCCAATGGATTTCGGATCAATTTTTACCAGCTCCGCCAGCGGATCCTGCAGGCGTCTCGCGATCGATGCCGCACTTCTCTGTCCGACGTCAAACTGCGGAAATTCCTCCGTCGCCAGCTTGCTCGCCGAATAAACCGACGCGCCCGCCTCATTGACGATGACATACTGAACCTTCTCCGGAATTTCTTTTAAGAGTTCCACGATGATCTGCTCAGATTCTCGGCTTGCCGTACCATTCCCCACTGAGATCAGGGAAATGCCGTACTTGCGGATCAGCTTTTTCACGATCTCCTTCGACTCTTCCACGCGGTTCTGCGGCGCAGTCGGGTAAATGACCGTCGTATCGAGCACTTTTCCCGTCTCATCCACAACCGCCAGCTTGCAGCCCGTCCGGAATGCCGGATCCCAGCCGAGCACCACACATCCTGCGATCGGCGGCTGCATCAGGAGCTGTTCCAGGTTCTTGCCAAATACCTGAATCGCGCCGTTCTCTGCCGTTTCTGTCAGCCCCGCGCGGATCTCGCGCTCGATCGCCGGTCCGATCAGGCGGCGGTAGCTGTCCAGAATCACTTCTTCCATCACGCGCGCCGCATCCCCATCCGGGCGGATAATCAGCTGTTTCTCCATATACCGGACAATCTGCTCCTCCGGCGCTATAAGCTTCACGCTCAGAATCTTCTCTTTCTCACCGCGGTTGATCGCCAGCACACGGTGTCCCGCCAGCTTTTTGACTGGTTCGGAAAAATGATAATACATCTCGTACACCGACTGTATCTTCTCATCCTTTGCGGATGCCTCCAAAAGACCGTCCTGCATCGTCTTTTTACGTGCGTAGTTGCGGTATTTTGCCATCTCGCTGATCTGCTCAGCCAGAATATCACGCGCGCCGTCTATTGCCTCTGAAACATCTGCAACACCCTTTTCTTCCGACACATACTTCGCCGCCTCCGCCTCCAGGCTGCCGCCCGCTTCCTGCTTGTAAATCCAGACTGCTAACGGTTCCAGCCCTTTCTCACGGGCAATTCCGGCACGGGTGCGCCGTTTCGGGCGGTACGGAAGATAAAGATCTTCCACCGCAACCAGCGTCGCCACATCGCGGATCTGTTTCTCCAGCGCCGGAGTCAGCTTCTCCTGGGCGCGGATCGCACCGATCACCTGCTCCTTTTTATCCTCCAGATTCCGAAGATAGCGCAGTCGCTCATCTAGCTGGCGCAGCACCTCATCATTCAGGGAACCGGTCGCCTCCTTGCGGTAGCGCGCGATGAACGGGATCGTGTTTCCCTCATCGATCAGCTTTACCGCCGCTTCGACCTGATTTCTCCCTATCTGAAGCTCTTCTTTCAATGCCTGTATAATATCCATGCAAAAACTCTCCTTCAATATCAATACGCTGTTTAATCATACCATTCCAGCGCATATTTCGCAAGTCAATGCCTAACTGGACAAGCGGCTTTATTCATGATACACTTTTATCGGATTCAATCCGCCAGATGGGCATAGATTTTGTTTTGCCCTATTTGGCGGCTGTCTCTAATTTTCAGAAAAGGATGTAGCTGTTTTCTTTTTTCACAGTTATGAAAGGATTAGATATACGATGAGTTATTACGATGAAACACCTTCTCCGAAGGAACATTCAGATACAAATGAAACCCGGCGCAATCGTTCGCGCCGCTATGCCACGATGTCAATGATGTGCGGCATCTTCGCATTTTTCTCCCTGTTTTTGAGTTTTTCCGCCGCGATTCTGCTCGGAATGTCGGCGAATGTACTGTTTGTCCTATCCAAGGAGGAAGGACAGCCGCGGCGCGGCAGCGCAGTGGTCGGGCTGATACTGGGAGTTATGTCTACCATCTTTGGAGTAGTTGAGTTTTTCTGCCTGATCCAGGTGTACCATATGATTACGGATCCGCAATATGCGCCGTTTTTTGATCAGGCAATGGAGTTGTATGAGAGTTTGATTGGTCCGTTACAATAAAATGATTGGCAAGAGGACCTTTTTCTGTGTATTTCTTGCGTTAAAAAGCACACCGCGTCATGAATGACTTTGGCGTGCTTTTTACTTTATATCCTATTTTGTATAGCGAATCGTCTGGCGGATATCTTCCTCGAATACCGCTGCCAGTTTCCGGAAGCGTGCTTCGGTCATTTCTCCGGTTATGACCGCAAATTCGTCCATCTCCGGGAGTTCGATGGTTTCTGCTTCACCGAAGGCTGCACGCACATCGGCAAGTTTGTCGGCTGATTTGCCTGCCAGTCGGAGGAAGTAGCTGAAGGTTACTTCGCCCATCGGTGCAACTGGCTGTTTTTCGTCGGTCCAGCCGGTCGGGATGTTGTCTTCCATGTGTCCGGCGATCTCTACGATGTCGCTGACGACTGCGCTGGCGGTCGGGAGTTTTCCGGCGCCGCTGCCGTAGAACATGACGGTTCCAAGTGTATTGCCGCGAACCATGACTGCATTGTATACGTCATTGACTGCAAAGAGCGGATGATCCGGTCCGATCATCATCGGGCATACATAGACGCTGGCTTTATTGCCTTCCATGCGGCTGGTTCCAAACAGTTTAATCGAAGTTCCCAGCTTTGCCGCATATTTGAAATCAGTATCGGTAATCTTTGTGATGCCCTCGGTCGGCACATCTTCGTAATTTACTTCTTTTCCAGTTGCCAGTGAGGTAAGAATCGTGATCTTGCGGCAGGTATCGTAGCCTTCTACGTCTGCCTCCGGGTTGCGCTCTGCATATCCGAGTTCCTGCGCTTTCTTCAAGGCTTCCTCAAAGGTCTGACCTTCTCTTGCCATCTTGGTAAGGATATAGTTGGTTGTACCGTTTAAGATACCGCTGATTTCCTCGATCTTCTCGCCTGCAAGAGACTGAGTCAGCGGACGCAGAAGCGGAATGCCGCCGCCTACGCTGGCTTCAAAAAGGAAGTTTAAGTTCTTCTCGCGTGCAATCGCCAGAAGCTCGGTGCCGTGTGCCGCTACAAGTGCCTTGTTGGAGGTCACAACGTGCTTACCGGCTAACAGGCACGCTTTTGCAAACTTGTATGCCGGATTGACGCCGCCCATCGCCTCCACAACGATCTCTACGTCTTCGTCTTTTTCAATGATCTCAAAATCATGAACAATCTGCGCTTCGTGCGGATCACCCGGAAATTCACGCAGATCCAGAATATATTTTACTGCAATCTCTTTGCCGGTTTTTTCTGTGATTTTGTCTTTGTTGGTTTCTAATACTTCTACGACTCCGGAACCAATTGTTCCATAGCCCATCACTGCTACCTGAATCATAATCTTTACTCCCTGGCTATAATTTTTACGTTGTGTACTCCCGAATTTTCTTCCATCTCTTCGACCATATGCGATATATTTCCGGTATCCGAACGGACTTCCACGCTGAGTGTCAGCGTCGCCACATTGTTGACCGGAATACTCTGATGAATCGTCAGAATATTTGCCTTGTAAATCGCTACGATATGAAGAAGATCCGATAAAAGTCCCTGTTCATCATCCATCTGCAGCACCATGGTAATCGTCTTGCCCTTGGCGTTGTCATAAAATGGAAAAATATCGTCCTTATACTTGTAAAAGGAACTCCGGCTGATCCCCAGCTGGTCGGTCGCCTCCTGAATCGTCATCGCTTTTTCTGACGCAATGAGCTTCTTCGCTTCCGCCACCTTCAAAAGGACTTCCGGCACTGCTTTCTGCTTTAACAGATAATACTTTGTTTTTTCTTCCATTCCATCTCCGCTTGTGTACGCACCAGAAATACATTTGTGTTTACCAGAAAGATATTATCACATTTATTGACACTCTGCAATCTATTTCTTTCATTATAGTCGAATTGTATCTGTAAAAAAACAGCCCAAACTGACGGCACTCGACAGAGCGCTTTCTTCTCCGTCAAACTTTTGTGCCGCCAATCCAGGCTGTTTTATCTTCTTTTATGCTTCTTCTGTCTTCTGGTTTTTCAGGCTGATCCACTTTAAATACGCACTGATAAACAGATCAATATCACCGTCCATCACCGCGTTCACATTGCCGTTTTCCGCGTTTGTCCGGTGATCCTTGACGAGCGTGTACGGCTGCATAACGTAGGAACGAATCTGATTTCCGAAGTTGATGTCCTTGACATCGCCGCGGATGTCGGACAACTTCTCGGCATTCTCCTGTTGTTTGAGCAGGTACAGCTTTGCCTTTAACATCTGCATCGCCTTGTCCTTGTTCTGGAACTGGGAACGCTCATTCTGGCACTGTACGACGATACCGGTCGGCAGATGCGTGATACGGATCGCGGAGGACGTCTTGTTGATATGCTGTCCACCGGCACCACTCGAGCGATAGGTATCGATCCGCAGATCGTCCGGATTAATCTCCACATCCAGATCTTCTTCAATATCCGGCATGACATCACAGGAAACGAACGAGGTCTGACGCTTGCCAGCCGCGTTGAACGGGGAAATACGGACCAGACGATGGACACCTTTCTCCGATTTCAGGTAGCCGTAGGCATTTTCGCCGTTGACCTGCAGTGTGATGGACTTAAGTCCCGCCTCGTCGCCATCCAGGAAATCAAGCACCTCGGTCGTAAAGCCCTTTTTGTCCGCCCAGCGCTGGTACATACGATACAGCATACTGCACCAGTCCATCGCCTCGGTACCACCCGCGCCCGCGTTCAGCTTGAGGATCGCGTTGCAGCCGTCGTACTCGCCGGACAGGAGTGTCTTTGTGCGGAGTTCTTCCAGCTCTTTGACGAACTCATCTAACATCTCCTGAATCTCCGGAATCATCGCCGGGTCATTTTCCTCATAGCCCATCTCAATCATGACCTGGATATCCTCATACTGCTGTTCAAGGTGCTTGTAGCCATCCACGGTATCTTTGAGATTTTTCGCCTCACGGACCGTCTTGGTCGAGCGCTCCGGATCATCCCAGAAGCCCGGTTCTTCCATTGATTTGTCAAGCTCCGTGATGCGGCGCTCCTTATTTTCCAGATCCAGGGAATCCTTGACCTCTTTCAGCGTCTCATCGTAGGTTGATAACGTATACTTAAACTGATCTAATTCAACCATGCTCTCACCTTCTCCATTCTCATCTATCTGCTGCCATTTTTCTCAACGGTTCAGCATTCTTTCAGTTATATTTTGTTACGGATCACACACATATAGACCGTAACTCTTTTTTATATTTGGAAAAATTCCCGGAACCAGGTATTTCGCCATAGTTTCGGGAATTTTCTGCACAGACTGCTGCAAAATCACAGCAGCCTGCCTTCTTTCATCTATTAATTCTTCGCGTACAGCTTCCGTCCACAGCACTGTTTGTACTTCTTGCCGGAACCGCATGGGCACGGATCGTTCGGGTAAATCTTCTTCTCCTCACGCTTCTTCGGTGCCTGCACGGTGCTGTCGTCACGGTTGGTTCCCGTTACCTTGGCAGCCGGTTCACGCTCGACCTTCTGCTCTGCACGGATGTGGAACAGAATACGGACGGTATCCTCACGGATCGCTGCCGTCATGCTGTCGAACATCTCATAGCCGCTCATCTTATACTCAACCAGCGGGTCTCTCTGACCATACGCCTGCAGACCGATGCCTTCGCGCAGCTGATCCATATCGTCGATATGAGCCATCCACTTTGCATCAACCACTTTCAGAAGGATCACGCGCTCCATCTCGCGTACCTGTTCCGCGCTTGTAAACTCTGCCTCGCGTGTCTCATAAAGCTTCGTTGCCGCCTCTTTGAGCATATGTTTCAGCTCATTTTTCTTCATATGCTGCTGATCTTCCGCCAGCTGAATCGGCTCTAACGGGATAACCGGAAGCAGCAGGGAATTTAACTCGGACAGATCCCACTCAGCCGGTTCCTGCTCATCAGAGATGGACATATCTACGGCGTTTTCTACGATATCCGTGATCATCTTCATGATAACGGAACGCATATTCTCGCCATCCAGTACACGGCGGCGCTCTGCGTAGATTGCCTCACGCTGCTCGTTCATAACCTCGTCGTATTTTAACAGGTTCTCGCGGATACCGTAGTTGTTGGTCTCGATCTTCATCTGTGCCTTCTCGATCGCCTTGGAAAGCATCTTGTGCTCGATCTGCTCATTCTCCGGTACGCCCATGGCGTTGAACATATTCATCAGACGCTCAGAACCAAAGAGGCGCATCAGATCATCTTCCAGAGACAAATAGAAACGTGATTCACCCGGATCGCCCTGACGTCCGGCACGACCGCGCAGCTGGTTATCAATACGTCTGGACTCATGACGCTCTGTACCGATAATCTTTAAGCCGCCCAGTTCTCTGGAAATCTCATCCAGCTTGATATCCGTACCACGACCTGCCATATTAGTCGCGATCGTAACGGCACCGTGGATACCTGCATCTGCTACGATCTCAGCCTCCAGCTCATGGAACTTCGCATTTAATACCTTATGCGGAATGCCGCGTCTTGTCAGCATCTTGCTCAGAAGCTCGGAAGTCTCGATCGTAATGGTACCAACCAGAACCGGCTGTCCCTTTTCATGGGCTGCTGCCACTTCCTCGACAACCGCATGGAATTTCTCTTTTTTCGTCTTATAAACCGCATCCTCGTAATCAATACGCTGTACCGGGCGGTTCGTCGGGATGGAGATAACGTCCATCTGGTAAATGTTACGGAACTCCTTCTCCTCAGTCTGTGCCGTACCGGTCATACCTGCTTTCTTATTGAACTTATTAAAGAAGTTCTGGAACGTAATGGTAGCCAGTGTGCGGCTCTCACGACGCACATGTACGTGTTCTTTTGCCTCAATCGCCTGATGGAGACCATCGGAATAACGGCGTCCCGGCATGATACGTCCGGTAAACTCATCGACAATCAGAACCTCGTCATCTTTTACCACGTAGTCTTTATCGCGGAACATCAGGTAGTTGGCACGCAGTGCCAGAATGATGTTGTGCTGGATCTCCAGGTTCTCCGGATCCGCCAGGTTTTCGATGTGGAAGAAATCTTCGACCTTCTTCACACCAGCCTCGGTCAGGTTGACTACTTTATCTTTCTCATTGACTACGAAATCGCCTGTCTCCTCGATCTCCTCGCCCATGATGGCTGCCATCTTGGAAAATTCCGCTGATTCCTCGCCCTTTTCCAGCTGACGTGCCAGAATATCGCACACCTCATAGAGCTTCGTGGACTTGCCGCTCTGTCCGGAAATGATAAGCGGAGTTCTCGCCTCATCGATCAGGACGGAATCGACCTCATCGATAATCGCATAGTCCAGATTCCGCATAACCATCTGCTCTTTGTAGATCGCCATGTTGTCACGCAGATAATCGAAACCAAGCTCATTGTTGGTAACGTAGGTAATATCACAGTTATAAGCTTCCCGGCGCTCGTCGGAATTCATCGAGTTTAAAACCACGCCGACCGTCAGGCCGAGGAATCTGTGAACCTCGCCCATCCACTCTGCATCTCGTTTTGCCAGATAGTCGTTGACGGTAACGATGAATACACCCTTTCCAGCCAGCGCATTTAAGTACGCCGGTGCGGTGGAAACCAAGGTTTTACCCTCACCAGTACGCATCTCTGCGATACGTCCCTGATGCAGGACGATACCACCGATCAGCTGAACCGGGTAATGCTCCATATTTAATACTCGTCTCGCCGCCTCACGCACGGTTGCAAATGCCTCCGGCAGAAGGTCGTCCAGCGTCTCGCCGTTTGCAAGGCGCTCTTTGAACTTGCGCGTATTGTCGCGCAGTTCATCATCCGATAAGGCAGTCATCTGCTCGCGCATACCTAGAATCTTATCCACGATCGGGCGGATCAGCTTCAGCTCGCGTTCGCTGTGGGTACCAAACACTTTCTCTATCAGATTCATGCTTTTCTCTCCTATTTCTTACATTCTAAATCTAGTTATTTTATTTCATTCCATCATAAATGATATGTTTTAATACATAAAGATCATATAGGCATAGTTATACAATCTTATTTATTCTAACACTAACGGGGATTTTATTCAATGATTTCATTATTTTTTTACATTTACGCTGCGCACGCGCCCGGCTGAGATAACCCGAACCTGCCGTACCCGGAAAATCCCAGCCATAAAACAAGACCCTCCATACACGAACAAAGGGACCTGCTTACCTCGCTTCCAGCATGGTAAACAAATCCCTGTTTCTATGAAATATATCCCCCGAAAATACCTATTTATTATTTTGCTTTTTTCAGTTCCTCAATCCCGCCGCCTGCTTCCAGAATCCGGGAAAATTCTTCTTCTTTTGCCGCGGACTTCTCCGCTTTTTCAAGCACTTCCTCGACAAGCTCATTCGGAACGATGCAGACACCGGAACCGTCTGCCACGATCAGGTCGCCCGGCATGACAAGGCAGCCGCAGAGGCTGACCGGTCCGTTCACTTCTGCACACTCCATGTGGTATTTTCCGGTCATCGGCGTCACGCCGCAGGAAAAGACCGGGAAATCCATCCGGCTGATCTCCTCCGTATCGCGGCAGCTTCCATAAGCGATGCAGCCTGCAAATCCACGTACTTTCGCCAGATGGCAGCTCTGGCCACCGATATTGGAATACTCCAGATTGCCTCCGAAATCGGACACCAGCACATCGCCCGCCTCGCCCAGGTAGAAAATATCCTTCGTGGACATCAAAATCTTATCTTTGTCTCGCTGTCCCTGCGTCGCCGTCTTGCGGGACGGGATGCTGCGGACCGTGACAGCTGTTCCCACCAGGCGTGAGCCTGCCTTGACCGGCTTTAAGCAGGTGTTTGGAACAGCACCGTGAATGCCGTAAGTATCCAGAATGTCCGATACAGCCGTACTCATATCTTCCAGCGCATAGTAGCGGTCAATCACCTCTTTGCTGGTACGTGGAATCTGAATCTGCACAATCTTTTCACGCGGAACTGTGCCCCAGATGCGCCCTTCTGCCTTATATTTTTCATAATCAGCGTCTCTCTGCGCCTGCATTTCTTCTATATTCATAGACTCTCTTTCCCTTTCTTTTAAACTATTTCTCACATTTTGGCTGTTTCAATCTTTCACGACTGATTATACGCCCGCAGTCCCCGCCCCATCGGGCATCCGGGATTCCGGGCGTACAGACAGGATTCAGCGTCTACTCACAATACTCACAAGCAACCGCCCGATTCCCATTTTTATTTTGTGTTTTTGTAAAAGTTAATCAAGCTTCCCGCCAGCAGAACTTCCTTCTCCGCCTCGGTCACATCCTTGAGAGCCAGCATAAGCTTCCGGCTGCTGCCGTCTGTTCCGATAACGGTTGCTTCAAATTCCTTTGCACCCTTTTCAACTGCTTCACGGATACCCGGCAGATATACATACTCGCCAGCTTCCAGATTAATTTCCGCCTCATCACAGGTAAATGGAAGGATACCCCAGTTGACGCAGTTGCTGCGGTAACGCTTGGTTGCGTACTCGATACAGATGTCAGCCAGACCGCCAAGCACCTTCTGACAGCTTGCTGCATACTCGCGGGCAGAACCATCACCCGGACGTTTTGCATACAGTACGGAACCAATACCGGTTGTCTGCATCAGATCCTCAAGCGATGTTGTAACGCCAGCTGCCTGCAGTACCTGATAAAATTCACCAGCCTTAGCGCTGTCACCAGCCAGACGAGCCTTCTCATACTCCTGTGCCGCTTTCGCACGGCCAACATACTTCGGATCCTTACGAATCAGAGTAAATTCTGAAATCTTGTACGGATTAGAACGATAGGAGGCTGTCTCACCGGACGGAATCAGTTCGTCTGTGGTTGTGACTTCGTCACGGATTACGCTGGCTACCTGTAATAACAGATTTTCTTTTAACGGCTCCATCTCCGGCCAGTCCTTGATGGACGGTCCATAAACGATCTCTGTCTCCGGTTTTGCTTTTCCAAATCCATTGTATACAATGTTCTCGTAAATGTGCTCATTGAATTCATAGGATGGTGTTTCAAATACAACCGGGCAGTTCTCTGCAGAGGTTAAATAGCCGCCATTAAATGCAGTTGCCGCGATTGACTTGGAATCCATCAGCGCAACCGATGCGATCTGACCGGTTGCCGGGTTGCTTCCCTCACGGTTCGGGAAGTTACGAGTGCTATGACGGATACAGAAATCATTGTTTCCAGGTGCATCCGAAGCGCCGAAGCACGGTCCGCAGAATGCTGTCTTCACACGCACACCATATCCCATCAGGTCATTTAAGACACCGATTTTATTTAACTCATACATAATCGGCTGAGATGCCGGATAAATATTGAATGGGAAGGTTCCCAGTCCTTTGTCCATCTTCTTCGCGATCTGGTCAACCGCATAGATATTTTCGAAGGAACCGGCTGCACAGCCTGCGATCGCCGCCTGATCAACCTTGATCTTGCCGTCATGAATCTTAGAGCAGAGATCCAGATGAATATCCTTGTTATTCTCGAAAACACGCTCTGCCTCTTTTTCTACCATCTTTAAATATTTCTCCGGTTCAGCGATGACATCCGCTAACGGATATGCATTGCTTGGATGGAACGGAAGCGCAATCATCGGAACGATCGTATCCAGATTTACCTCTACTACGCTGTCATAGAGTGCTGCATTGCCCGGAACCATCTCCTTGAAGCCCTGCGGACGTTTGTGGATCTCAAAATACTCTTTTACCTTATCATCCGTCGCCCACACAGAAGACAGACAGGCAGACTCGGTTGTCATCGTATCGATACCGTTTCTGAAATCCATCGACAGGCTGTGTACGCCCGGTCCAATGAACTCAAGGACTTTATTCTTCACAAAATTATTCTTAAATACCTTGCCGATGATGCTCAAAGCCACATCCATCGGACCAACCCACGGCTTCGGGGTACCGGTTAAAAGAACGGCAATCACACCCGGATAGTCGATCTCATAGTATTTTCCCAGCATTGCCTTTGCAAGCTCCGGACCGCCTTCGCCGATGGAGACGGAACCCTGTGTACCATAACGGGTGTGGGAATCGGATACAATCGACATATCGCCGGAGTTAACGATCATCTCACGCATATACTGATGGATGACTGCCTCATGAGGCGGAACGAAGATACCACCGGATTTACGGCAGGCAGATTCTGCATATTTGTGGACATCGGTGTTAATAGTACCGCCGACTGCGCACAGACAGTTATGGCAGTTTGTAAATACACACGGCATCGGAAACTCTTTCAGACCGCTTGCGTAAGCTGTCTGGAGAATGCCGACGTAGGTATTGTCATACACACCCATAGAATCAAACTGGATTTCCAGATGTTCCATATTGTCTGAGTGATTGTGTTTTGAAAGCACCTGCCAGGTCAGTGTTTCTTTCTTTGCTGCTTCTTCAGAAAGCTTTGCAGCTTCCTCTGCACTTGCAATGTGATCGTTATTTATAATGAATTGTTTTCCCTCATGTAAGGTTACCATATATGTACTCCTTTCGTTACGATTCGTGCCAATCGAATCATTCTCATTTTTCTGCTAAAAATCGGCTTTTCAATTCAAAAATATCTCGTTTTTTTCTCTACCGGGTCTTAAATACTATGCAGACGGGGCTCTCCGTTTCTACTACCACCGGATTTTCCTGTAAACTTCCATTCTCATTTCTCTTGAAGCATACAATGGTGTCTGTTACCTCATTGGCTGCAGCAACCCACTCTCCATCCGGACTGACAGTCAAAAATCTTGGCTGTTCACCGCCGGTCTTAATGTTCTGCATCCAGCTCATCCGGCCTGTCTCAGCGTCAAGATGGTACACGCTCACGCTGTCATGCTTGCGGTTCGATACGTACAGGGTCTTTCCCTCTGCATCCATATCGATAGCGCTCGCCCAGCCGTCTCCAGCATAGTCCTCCGGCAGACTCGTCAAAATCTGCATCGGCTCCAGCGTTCCCTCGTTCTCATCAAACCGGTACGCCGCTACCGTACTGTCTTTCTCATTCACGCAATAGCAGAAACGATTGCTCGGTGCAAATACGCAGTGTCTCGGCTCTGCCCCTGTGCGTCCCTTGATGGCAAAATGCTCTCTCAGTGTTCCTTCTGTTCCGTTTGTTTCAAATAATGTAATTTTTCCGACACCCTGAAGCCGTCCCTGGGATGGAACTGCCAGCCAGCGTCCGCTCCGGTCAAGCATCGTCTGATGCGGATGAGAAATATAACCCGGACCGCCGTTACCGGAAATGAAATACAATTCCTTGATTTTTCCAAGACTTCCATCCTTCAGCACCGGAATCAGTGAAACTGCACCGGTCTGTAAATTTGCCACATACAACCATTTTTCGCTTCTGTCAAGCACCAGATGCACCGGATTCGTTCCATGTGTGCCCACTGTATTGCAGTAGACAAGTTTTCCATCCGGCTGGATTCGATAAGCGCTGACTTCGCTGTAATCACCATGAATGGTATACAGCATGTCCTGTGCTTCATTCAGACAAAAATAGGACGGATTCACCGGACCTTCTAAAAGTCCAACCGGTTTCCAGGTTCCATTTTCTATTTCGAAAATACGGATGCCTTTGCCGCGGGCGTTGCGCTCCTTGGTGGTGCGGCATCCTACATATGCGAACTGTTTCATGGTAGATTCTCCCTTTCCTTAAACTTTCACTTAACGTTTGTTCAGAAACCTGCCTGTTCCATTTTCAACACCAAATCCATTCAAAATGGCATTCAAGTTTCTGAACTTCGGCTTTCTCCTCTTGACTCTGTCAATTATCCAACAAAACTTGTCACTCCGATAAAGGTCAGTACACACACAATCACAACGACCGTCGCGGACAGTGCGAACAGAGTACCGAACATCTTCTGCTGCTCCTTATCGCTGCAGTCCGTCTCCTGTGCATAGCTTGCCAGAATCAGGCTGCCGCCGGTTGAAAGCGGGCTGATACCTGCAACAGTTGCGCTGCACACGATTGCAGTGATAATCTGCATGACGGATGCACCACCTACCTGGGATGCGATATCCGGAACCGTCGGAATCAGAGTCGGGAATACAACGCCGTTTGCACTGGAGAACCAGGACATTAAGCCTGCCGTAAAGCCCATGATCGAACCAGCCGTCCGCTTCGTCATAAAGGATGCCAGGATGGAGGAAAGCAGGTCGATGCCGCCCATTGTCTGGGTAATATTCATCAGGACATTGACGCCTGCAATCAGAATCAGAACACTCCACGGAATCGCCTTGATCGCTTTTTTCTCATCTGCTGTACCAAGTAAAATCAGAATCATTGCCAGTGTGAAGCAGAGAAGTCCTACATCATAGGAGAAGCCGACAACCAACACAACCATGATTACCAGAGCAATCAGGCTGAGCCACTGATTCCGCGTAAATTTCTCCACCTTTTTCTCGCCGCTCTCTGCATTTCCGCGCAGCTTGTAGCCGCCTAAAAGGATATACATCGCAACTGCAC
Organism: Clostridium sp. AF20-7; assembly: GCF_003479275.1. Classification (NCBI taxonomy): domain Bacteria; kingdom Bacillati; phylum Bacillota; class Clostridia; order Eubacteriales; family Clostridiaceae; genus Clostridium; species Clostridium sp. AF20-7. The sequence goes on from NZ_QUGF01000008.1 coordinate 188,487, forward strand.
AGACAAAATTGCTGACGCTGACACCGATGAAAATATTGTTGATGGAACCTTCAATTCCCATCTCTGTCATCATATCACCTACGATAATACCTGTCAGGGCAATCGGGGAAGCCGTTCCGCCGACCGCACCGAGAATCGCCATGACACCCATCAGAATCGGACTTACCTTCATCTGTACTGCCAATGCGACTGCAAAAAGGACGGTAACCGACTGCACGCTGATCGCGCCCGGTCCGGCTGCAGATAAACCAAAACTAACTACATAAATGATAATCGGTACTAAAAATAAATGTTTCCCGCAAAGTCCTATCAGACGATCCGATATCTTTTCCAGAGTTCCATTCTGCTGTAAGAGGCTGAAAAACAGCATCGTTCCGAGCAGGGTTGCAAACAGCTTAAATGGAAATCCTTTATAGATATCTGACGCACCTATGCCGCCAATTTTTCCCAGTATCAAAGCCAGACCGAAGCAGACCAGACCTACATTTGTTTTCTTCACAAATCCAAGTACAATCGCCCCAATCAGGCATCCAAGTGCTACTACCTGAAGTCCCATAATCATTCTCCCTCTTCTATCTTGTGTTTGTTGCCAGGTTACCTTTATTCTTTTACGACGTCCATTGCAATGTGGCAAAGCTTGCTTTTTTACTTTTCCAGCTATCTTCCATTTTCATTTCTTGCATTAGTCTCTCACATACACCCAGCCGTCCATGATACGTCTCGCCGTCCGTGTCACGCCGCCCTTGCTGACTTTTTCGCCGTCCATCTTAACATCCACTTCGGTCACGCCACTCGCATGTCCCAGACGGATAATATCCTGATCCGGCGCCGGGTTGACAATCTCATTGACGATTGTGCCTGAAATCCGTGCTGCTGCGCCTGTTCCGACTGCTACAGTCATCGGGTACGCCTTGTGAAGTGCGCCGACCGAGATCGCCCGGCAGCAGAGATCCATCGTATCCGCTTTTACTTCATTTCCATCCATATTGATGTAGTCTTGCGGAGCAGAGACGATGGAAACCTTCGGAGCCGACGTCGATTTCGTCCGCGCGTCCTCCCAGTTCTCCACGAAACCGCATTTCACTGCCGCCATGCCGCGGATACGCTCGATGTGTTCCATCACATCTTTATTCTGATTCAGTTCCGTAAGCTCGGATCCCTTAATTCCCAGATCCGATGCTTTGATAAATACCATCGGGTTCGAACAATCAAGTACAGTCACTTCCGCCGGACCATATTCCGGTACATCGAATACCTCTTTTTTCTGCCCGGTCGGGAACAGCTTTCCGGTCTTGGAACCAGCCGGATCCTCAAAATACATATCGATGCGGGAACCTGTTCCCGGAACCCCCTGAATTACCTCGTCGCCGTGTACCATCGCATGGCCGTCCTCAACGCGGACATGTTCCTCAATGATCTTATTGGTGTTCGTATTTAACACGCGCACCACCGTGATCGGCTCAACCGCCGGAACCAGACCTTCATCAATCGCAAACGGACCAACCGCCGATGAGATGTTTCCGCAGTTTGCACTTCCGTCCACTCTCGGAATCACGATATCCACCTGACGGAATGTGTATTCCACATCCACGCCCGGCTTGTCAGACGGTGCAATGATCGCAATCTTGCTGGTCGAGGAAACCGTTCCTCCCATGCCGTCAATCTGCTTCACATCCGGGGTACCCATGACTTTCAGGAAAATATCATCCCAAAGACTCTTATCCTCCGGCAGATCCTTCTCGTGGAAAAATACCGCTTTGCTGGTACCTCCTCTCATGTAGACACATGGATATTTTTTCATGTACATAATTCTCCTCCTTCTCCTATAAATGTACTCTCGGAATCTTTCTGTGTTTGATTTTGCGAGATGATTTTTTGTCAGTTGTGCCCAAATTTCTGAGGCGTTGGCGTTGCGTCCGCCTCTGAAATTCGGGTGCGGCTGGCGGAAAATCAGCCACAAAATTTTAAACGAAGTTTTCCTTCGCCCCTGCCCTGTATCGTACGGAATTTTCAGTTCAAAAAAATCCCCACCTGTGAACAGTTACAACCTACTATTAATTTTTCCTTATACATACTATAACTCATTGCCCCATCCGCTGTAAAATGGTATGATCTTATCAAGATTCATAACAATTTGGAATGATAAGGAGTTCGATATGGATAAACGTGATTATGAACTGCTGCTGGCGCTCGACCAGCACAAAAATATAACAAAGGCGGCGCAGTCTCTCTATATGACACAGCCTGCCATCACCAAGCGGATTCAGAAGATGGAAGAAGAACTGCACTGTCCGCTGCTCATCCGTTCCAAGCGCGGCGTGCTCCTCACCCCGGCAGCCGAAAGCCTGCTGCCCTGCGCCCGCACGATCCTAAAAAATATGGAGCAGATGGAAGAACTCGCTGCCGCCAGCCAGGACTACATCTGCGGCACGCTGCGACTCGGCTGTTCTCTGAACTACGCCCACTACCGCCTCCCGGCAATCCTCAAGGACTACACAGACCGCTATCCCAAAGTAGAGGTGCATATCACGACCGAGCAGAGCCGCCAGCTCTACAAGATGCTTTGCAAAGAAGAAATCTCCCTCGCCATCCTGCGCGGCGAATATAACTGGGACGGCAAAAAGATTCTTCTCGCCTCCGAACCCATGTGCCTGATCTGCAGCCGCGAGGACGCCGGGCGTCCTCTGACCGACTATCCGTACATCAGCCACAACACCGACTCCGGCTTAAATTCCCAGCTCTTCTCCTGGTTCGAAGCGCGTGGACTGACCGGCATCCGACGGAATTTCCAGATCGACAGCATCGATACCTGCAAGGAAATGGTGCGGTATGGGCTTGGCTGGAGTATCCTGCCTTCCATCTGCCTGAATAATTTTGACGGCTACACCGAGGCACTTTTCTGGCAGGATGGCACGCCCTTCGTCCGCAATACATATCTGCTCTGCCAACCCACCAGTGATCGGCTTCCGCAGGTCAAGAAGTTTCTGGAACTTCTCTAAATTCCACCCTGCTTCGCTCCCGTTCAGGGTGCCAGCTGTAAAACGCCGCCTCCCTGCCTATCCAGGTAAAACGTTTTTTCTTCTGCCATCCCGCCAACTTTATGGTAAACCAGACAAGTTGCACAAAATATATGTTCGACTTTCTTGTTGTCCACATTATCCACATTTTGTCCCCAGTTTTGTGGATAAGTTTTGCACACCCATTTTCTCCCTTTTTTAGGGAAAATGGAGTTTTACACCGACTTATCCACATTATCCACAATTTCCGTCTGTTCACGAAGCCCCCGTTTTCCCCGGCGCATTTTGATTTCTTTTTTGTTCAGATCTCATAAACTTGCATATTTCTTCCAAAAATACAAGCAGATCTATTGACAAATGAAGAACCCTCGCATTGCCTCCAAACCCCCGTTTTTCCTAGCTTTTTCGACCTTTTTTTGTTGCAAAAACACACCCATTCTGCCCTATCCTGCAAGACTCTTTTTTAATATTTCATTGTCCGCCGCACAAACCGCGCGCAACTCCCTTATAAAACAACAGCAATTCGTGAAAAATCAAACGACACAGTATTTCGACCTGTTTTTCAATTAATTGTGTTGACAATTTTGTGAAAAAGGTTGAATTTAACATCCAAAAGTGGTATACTATAGCCATCCCAATAAAAAGGAGCGATGATTATGCGTTATAAAATTACTGGAAGAAATATCAATGTTACCCCGGGGTTAAAAGCAGCTGTAGAGGAGAAGATCGGAAAGTTAGAGCGATACTTCAATCAGGACACCGAAGTGAATATCACACTTACGGTTGAGAAAGATCGTCAGAAGATCGAGGTTACCATCCCTGTCAAAGGCACCATCATCCGTGCAGAGCAGGAAAGCAACGATATGTATGTATCGATTGATTTGGTAGAAGAAATCATCGAGCGTCAGCTCAAAAAATATAAGAATAAAATCGTAGACAAGAAACAGGCAGCCGTTGCATTCTCTGACCTCTTCATAAACGAAGAATATGATTCCAACGACGAAGTAGATATCGTCAAAGTAAAGAAATTCGCTATGAAGCCGATGGATCCGGAAGAGGCTTGTGTACAGATGGAACTCTTAGGACATAGTTTCTATGTATTCCTGAATTCCGAGACCGAGCAGGTCAATGTTGTTTACAAACGTAAAGGCAACACCTACGGATTGATCGAACCAGAATTTTAATTCATCGCTTCGTACTATAAGTAGACAAGTTTCCTGGCAAAAAGGGGAGCTGCCATGTGGCAGTTCCCCTTTTTGCGTTGTGTTAAGTTCCATTCATATTCTATTTCTTTTCGTAACTGTTCAGTACCTTCACAGTCACGCGCAGTAAATGCGCAGACCTACTGAACAGTTACTTCTTTTTTTAGAACAGACCCGTGATCCGTCCATTCTCATCGACATCGATCTTCTCTGCCGCTGGCATCTTCGGAAGTCCTGGCATCGTCATGATGTCGCCGGTCAACGCTACGATGAATCCTGCGCCCGCGGATACTTTCAGGTTGCGGACAGTTACTGTAAAGTTCTTCGGTGCGCCGAGCAGCTTCGCATTGTCCGAAAAGCTGTACTGCGTCTTCGCCATACAGATCGGATAGTTACCAAATCCAAGCTCAGTCAGGCGTTTTGCCTGCTTCTTTGCTGCATCCGTGAGTACAACGCCGTCGCCGTGGTAGATCTTCTTCACGATCGCATCCAGCTTCTCCTCGATCGTTGTATCGGTCTCGTAGCAGTAGTGGAAATCGCTCTCAGTCTCGCACAGGCGGATGACTTCTTTTGCCAGCTCCTCGCCGCCTTCTCCGCCTTTCGCCCATACCTCGGACAGAGCTACATTGACACCGACCTCATGGCACTTGTCCTCGATCAGCTTTAATTCTGCCTCGGTATCCATTGGGAAGCGGTTGATCGCTACGACACACGGAAGTCCATATACCTTGGTAATATTTTCTACATGCTGCATCAGGTTCGGAAGTCCCTTCTCCAGTGCTTCCAGATTCTCTGCGTTTAAGTCAGCCTTCGCCACGCCGCCGTGATGCTTCAGGGCACGTACTGTCGCTACTACAACGACCGCCGACGGTTTCAGCTCTGCCATCCGGCACTTGATATCCAGGAATTTCTCCGCACCCAGGTCAGCGCCGAAGCCAGCCTCTGTGATCGTGTAATCACCCAGCTTTAATGCCATCTTTGTCGCAATGACAGAGTTACATCCATGCGCGATGTTCGCGAACGGACCGCCGTGGATAAATGCCGGTGTATGCTCTAAGGTCTGTACCAGATTGGGTTTCAGGGCATCCTTTAAAAGAGCCGTCATCGCGCCCGCTGCTTTCAGATCACCGGCAGTGACCGGTTCCTCGTCATAGGTATAACCTACGATAATCTTGGAAAGGCGTTCTTTCAGATCCGTAATATTGCGTGCCAGGCACAGAACTGCCATGATCTCGCTGGCAACCGTGATGTCATATCCGTCCTCACGGGTCACGCCATCCACGCGGCGTCCCAGACCATCTACGATGTTGCGGAGCTGACGGTCATTCATATCGACAACACGCTTCCAGGTAATACGCTTCGGATCGATGCGGAGTGCATTGCCCTGATAGATATGATTGTCCAGCATCGCTGCCAGCAGGTTGTTTGCTGCGCCGATCGCGTGGAAATCACCGGTAAAATGGAGGTTGATATCCTCCATTGGAATGACCTGTGCATATCCGCCGCCAGCTGCACCACCTTTGACACCAAAGACCGGTCCCAACGACGGCTCACGAAGCGCTACGGTTACCTTTTTGCCAAGACGTTTCAATCCGTCTGCCAGACCGACCGTGGTCGTGGTCTTTCCTTCTCCGGCTGGAGTCGGGTTGATCGCGGTCACCAGAATCAGTTTTCCATCCTTGCCCTCGGTCTCTTTCAGAAGACTGTAGTCTACCTTTGCCTTATAATTTCCATACTGCTCCAGATACTTCTCGTCTACGCCTGCTGCCTGTGCAATCTCACCGATTTTCAGTGGATTCGCTGCCTGTGCAATCTCAATATCTGTCATCATTACTCCTGTACCTCCCTGTTTTTGCGGTTTTGCCTGTTCCGGAAGTTTTCACACAGTGAATGTTATCTGCTTTATCTTCTGTAAAGAAGATCCCCCCCCCTGTGAATTTCCCAGAAAGGCTGTGAATGTTATCTATTATATACTGTGTCTGACAATTTGGAAAGACACAAAATTGATTTTTCACAAAAAATTGCATCCGATTCCAGTTTTTCTACTTTTCCCCCAAGTTCTGATACATAACTTTCGTCCTTGATCGATGCCAGATTGATCTTCACATTAAAGAGGGCACCCACAACCGCTGTCCGGGCTAACATCGCCGCAATCAGACCGTCGGAAACGGCACCTTTATTGCCCCTCTTTACGACCGCTTCCGCCATCGGAAAAATCTTTGCCGCTGACTCCGCAATCGCAAGCGGCGCTTCGGTCGCCTCTTTTAACCCCTGCTGCAGGGCGGCAGTGCGGATTTTTTTCTCCTCCTCCGTCTCCTTCGGAAGCTTCAGCGCTCTCATATATCCATTGAACGATTCGCTGTCCTTTTTGATCCCTGCCAGCAGCTCCTCATGCAGCGCAGCGCCCTCAGCTGCCAGCGCCTGCATTTCCTCCTGCACCCCGGCATATGTTTCCTTTCCGATCGTCAGATTTGCCACCATTTCCATCAATGCCGCGCCCAGCGCCCCCACCATCGCCGACACGCTTCCGCCGCCCGGTACAGACGCCTTCGAAGCAGTTTCTTCTACGAACTGGTTTACGGAAAGTTCTCTTAATTCTGCCATGATTTTTCTCCTTTTTTATGAAAAAGAATGTGCCTTGGCACATTCTCGCGCCTCGTGCGGTCGCCTGCGACATAATTCTTCTTCGCGCGAGTGCACATCCCGCGGAGCGTTTTTTATTTCATAGAACACATTTTCCTATGAAAATGAAAAAATACCGCAAAATTGCTTGTCTCACCGATCAGAAATCTTCTGCCCCGCTGGCAACGTAATTTTGCGGTATTCCCACCGAGCCCTACGGATATGAAATCGTTCCGTAAGAACCGATATACTCCTTTATCTGCGTTTACTAATTTAAGAATGAAACTGCCTTACACGGTGTTCGGTAGTTGGACGGCGAAATCTTGATGCCGCTCTTTGCCGTACTTGCGTGGATAACCTGTCCATTGCCTATGTAAAGTGCTACGTGATTGATATAATTGCCGCTCGCATAAAAAAGCAGATCGCCCGGCTGTACTGCGCTGACCGCAACCTCCTTGCCCTTTGCCGCCTGATCTCTCGAGCTTCGTCCGGTTGAAATACCGAAATGTGCAAATACACTCATTGTAAATCCGGAACAGTCCGCGCCGTTTGTCAGACTGGTTCCGCCGTATACATACGGATTTCCAAGGAACTGCTTTGCATATGCCACAACCGCAGAACGGGTAGCATTTGTTACTTCATTTCCAGAAGAGGACGTACCGCCTGTGCCTGGTCCGCCGCCCGGTCCAACGCCGCTTGCAGTGGTCGCTTTCGTCGCTGCCGCGGTAGTCGGCGCTTTCGTCTCAGCTGCCTTTGTCGTCTCCTTGGCTGCCGCTGTCGTCCCAGCTGCCTTGCTTTCGCTCGGATTCGCCTCTATTGTTCCGCTGTAGGAAGTCTCCGGTGCTTTGGTCGTCTCTTTGGCAGCTGCCGTGGTTTCCTTCGCCGCTGCCGTGGTTTCCGCTGCCCTCGACTCTTCCTCGGCTTTCTTCTTTACCTGTTCCAGGTTCTCGATCGCCGCATTCGCTTCCTGTTTCAGTTTTTCTTCTTCAGCTTTCTGCTGCTGTTCCTCAGCTACGGAAACTGCCTGCTTAAAGTCTACCTGCGTCGTAATATAATCTTTATACACATATCCGACCAGATCATTATCGACGGAAATCTTGGCAAAATCGCCCTCTTCTCCGATCACCTCATACTCTGCATCTGCAGAAAGAAGATCCAGCGTCTTGCCCTCTAAGCTCGGCGTTTCTCTCAGGCGAAGCGTAGAGGTATTTGTAACCTTCGCGTAGGTTGTGCCGACTTCCCTGGCAATCTTGGACGCCTCCTCACCGGTCACAAAATACTGTGCTTTAATATAACCGGTCACGGAACCCGACTGGATATGGTACCATTTGCCGCCCTCGCCGTCCACCGTGTCCAGAATTGTCGCCGCACAGTTATTGTAAATCTTTCCGACTACCTCGCTGCCTGTGCTCGCCTGTGCGCGAACATTGACATAATTGGTCACACGGGAAATCGCGATATTATCGTAGATCGACTTGGACATCGCGCGGACAACCGCCTCAGTCTCGCCAGTTGTCTCCTTTGGCTGGGCTTTCGTCTCTGCTGGCACCTGTGCCGGTTTGGCTGTCTGCGCACCGCCTGCCACGCCCGTCTGACCGGCTCCCGCCACTGCCAGAACTTCTTTAGAAGCAAATGCCTCCGCCAGCTCTTTTTCCGGGTTCAAGCTGCTCGCATAGTAATTATTGATCGCCACTGACGCGCCAGCGACCGGGGCATCCGTCTCCAGATTCATCGCCGCCTGGGCGCTCATCTGTCCCGTCCCTGCCATCACAAGGCACGCTCCTGATGCTATCAGAAATTTCAGCGTTTTTCTCATAAGGACCTCCTACTCTTCTGTCCGTTCTGTTCCGTCGTTTTATCTCAAACTGTAACTGTTCAGTACCTTCACAGTCACGCGCAAAAATCCATTAAAAATTGCCTACGGCAATGGGATTTTTGCCTGCTGACCCATGTTTTCGTACGGTCAGCGCAGTAAATGCGCAGACCTACTAAACAGTTACTCTGTTTTCTTCTATGTTAAAAATGAGTTATGCCTGAAGATATCGCTCTGCAGATGCCACGCAGTTTGCACCGTCCGATGCCGCTGTCAGAATCTGGCGCAGCGCCTTGGTCCGGACATCTCCGGCTGCAAATACGCCCGGAACGCTCGTCTGACCGCTCTCATCCGCCCGGATGTAGCCCTGCTCATCAAGCTCTAACTGACCCGCATACAGCTCACTCTCCGGTGCGATTCCGACCGCAATAAAGACACCATCCACGTCCAGCCGCCTCTCTTCTCCGGTTTTGGTCTGTCTCAGCCGCAACGCCTCCACCTGACCGTCCCCTTCAATCGCAGCCGTCTCGCTGTTCCAGACAAATTCAATATTTTCAAGCGCCTGTAAGCGCTCCTGCAGCCGTTTTGCCCCGCGAAGCTTGTCTCTGCGGTGGACGATATATACTTTTTCACACATCCGTGCAAGAAAAATTGCATCTTCCAGCGCCGCGTCGCCGCCGCCCACAACGGCAACCGTCCTTCCCCGGAAAAATGCCCCGTCGCAGGTCGCGCAGTATGAAACGCCTGCCCCGCGAAGTTCCTCTTCTCCCGGCACCTCCAACGTCCTGTGATGTGCTCCGGATGCCAGAATCACACAGCGTGCCTCATACGTCTCTTCCTCGCAGACTACTTTCTTCACATTTCCTGAAAGCTCGACCTGCACGACCTCATCCTGTACAACTCTTGCTCCCAGCTTGTTTGCATGCTCCCGGAACTGTCTGGAAAGCTCAAAGCCGGTCACACCCGGAAATCCCGGATAATTGTCCACCTCCCAGGTATTCAGCACCTGTCCGCCGCTGATTCCATTCTTCTCTATCACAATCGTGTCCAGACACGCCCGCTGTGCATAAATCGCCGCACTCAAGCCAGCTGGTCCGGAACCAATGATTATTATATCATACATGGTATACAGTTCCTTTCTTCCGAATCTGTTCGGTAATTGATCCGCTCTATCGCTGTGTCAGATCCATTTGGTTTTAGTATAACACATTTTGGCACTTTCATACAATGCTGTAAAACACTCAGAACAGCAAAAAATGGATGAAAATTTCTTACGATTTTATGACAGGCGGAAAAATGAAACTATTTCATGAATTTTAAATACATGCTATAATTCAATCAAATATGATGTTGGGGTCAAAAGCTTTTGACCCCTCTAATACCGAATTGCTCTGCACTGCGTGCTCCCGCAATTCTCAAAAACATTCGCATATAAGGAGTTTACTGCCATGAATCATAAAACTATCCTCGTAACCGGCGCTTCCCGCGGAATCGGGAAAGCGATTGCATTAACCTACGCCAGGAACGGCTGGGATGTCGTGATTACCTGCCTGAGGCGGGAAGAAGAATTAAAAAAGACCCAGCGCGAAATCGAAGCGCTGGGCGTTTCCTGCCTTGCCTGGATGGGCGATGCGGGCGATTTTGAGAGCTGTTCCCGCCTGTTTGACGCGATCCGGGAGCGCTTCGGTTCCCTGGATGTCCTCGTCAACAATGCAGGGATTTCCTACATCGGTCTGTTCCAGGATATGACGCCGGACGAGTGGAACCACATTCTCAATACCAACCTGACCTCCGTCTTCAACTGCTGCCGCCTCGCCGTTCCGATGATGGTGTCACGCAAATCGGGACGCATTCTCAATATTTCCTCCGTCTGGGGCGTCTGCGGCGCTTCCTGCGAAGTCGCCTATTCTGCCACCAAAGGCGGCATCAACGCCATGACGCGCGCCCTCGCGAAGGAACTTGCGCCGAGCAGCATCCAGGTCAACGCGATCGCCTGCGGCGCTATTGACACCGAAATGAACCAGTTTCTCGATGAAGAAGAACGGAATGCCCTGCTGGAAGAAATTCCAGCAGGACGTATGGGGCGTGCCGAGGAAGTCGGAAAACTGGCATACCAGCTGGGGAGCGAGGACTCCTATTTAACGGGACAGATAATTCAACTGGACGGCGGCTGGATCTAAAACCTGAAATAAATAAACGGATTATACGTGCTGCTGACGAGATACATGGTACACAAAAACAGCAGCACAGCCATAATCACAATATCCACTGTCTTTGTCACTTCTTTCTCATACAAATGCTCCCGCAGCTTCGGGCATATACTCTGCGCGATGCCCGAAAGCAGCACGCCCAGCACCGCAAGAAAAATTACCTTCCGATTCACGAACAGCGATGCCGGATAGATGCCGTTCTCCCAGGTAAACATCTGATGCAGGATCACTTTCGCATCCGCCAGCGTATCGGCGCGGAAGAACACCCAGCCAACCACTACAACCAACGCCGTATAGATGTGATTCAGTCCCCGGAAGCAGTTCTTCTCCAATAGCTTCCCAAGTCCCATGCGTTCCACCACCAGAAACAGCCCATGGTACAATCCCCAGATGATAAAGGTTGCCCCAGCGCCATGCCAGAGCCCGGTCGCAAAAAAGACAATCAGCAGATTAACATACGTCCGCACCTGCCCTTTCCGGTTGCCGCCCAGCGGGATATAAAGATATTCCCTAAACCAGGTCGAGAGTGAAATATGCCAGCGTCTCCAGAACTCGCGGATCGAGGTAGAGATATACGGATAATTGAAGTTCTCCATAAAATCAAATCCAAACATTTTTCCCAATCCGATCGCCATATCCGAATATCCCGAAAAATCAAAATAAATCTGAAGTGTGTACAAAACCGCCAACATCCACGCATTGACCGTTCCCAGCTGTGCCAGCGGTTTCTCCATCATCCAGTCCACCGTCGCCGCAAAGGTATTAGCAAACAACATTTTTTTCGCCAGTCCGTAGGAAAAGCGCTTGATTCCATACGCCATCCCCTCCGCCGTACACTGCCGGTTCCCAATCTGTTCGCAGACATCGTGATACTTGACGATCGGTCCCGCGATGAGCTGCGGAAAGAAGGAAATATAGAGCGCCAGATGAAAGATATTTTTCTGCGCCTGAATCGTCCCCCGGTACACATCCACCACGTAGGAAAGCGCCTGAAACGTGTAGAAGGATATTCCGACCGGAAGAGCAATCTCGCGGAAAGAAAGTGTATGTGCGCCGCCCGCAAAGCGGCTTAACAGAGAATTTGCAATCTCGACTGCGAAGTTAAAATATTTGAAATAGCCCAGAAGAAGGAGGTTTAAAAACACGCAGGTTGTAACAGCAAGGCGCATTCTGTGTTTACTCTGCATCCTCCCAATCCACAATCCAAAGAAATAATTCAGCCCGATCGAAACAAGCATCAGAATCACATACTTCGGCTCGCCCCACGCATAAAAAAAGAGGCTGGCAGTCAGAAGGACGCTATTGCGGATATGCAGATTTTTCGTTATAAAATAAAGCAAAAATACCGCTGGCAAAAAATACCATAGGAACACAAGGGAACTAAATAACATAAATCATACCATCCTGTATTTGTTACTGTTCACACATACGTGCCCAGTAACGGAATTTGCCGTGGCTTCGCATTTAAATACGGCAAATTCCTGCCGCCACCACGTTTTCTTACGGCACTTTCGGTTCCAAAAGTGCCTACCCATGAACAGTAACCTGTATTTTCTTATATAGCAGATAAATCATATCTATATTCCAGACACTCTATTATACGGGTAATCCCCCTTAATCTGTCAAGTGTTTTTGACCAGAATAAAGAATGTGCCTTGGCGCATCCTCGCGGAGCGTTTTTTGTTTCATAGGACGCAATTTCCTATGAAACAAAAAAACCCTGCCTCCCAGGTTCATCACCTCGGAAACAGGGTTCTCTTTACTCGCTGGCACGGGACTGCGGAGTACTGGGTGGAGTAAATCCGTCCAGCCGGCGCTGTCTCATATATTTATCAGAGAAAAATATACAAAACTCTACTGCTTATTTATTGTAAGAAGATATCTCTTCCTGCTTTTAATTAGTTGTTCTTAGCTGCTGCTTTAGCTTCTTTGATCTTCTCAGTCAGCATCGGAACGATCTTGTTTAAGTCACCTACTACGCCGTAGTCAGCAACATCGAAGATCGGAGCAGACTCATCTTTGTTGATAGCAACGATGATGTCAGACTCTTCCATACCTGCCAGATGCTGAATAGCACCGGAGATACCGATTGCAAAGTATACGTTCGGGCGAACAGTCTTACCTGTCTGACCTACCTGAAGATCCTTCGGCTTCCAGCCAGCATCTACAACTGCACGAGAGCAGCTTACGGTACCGCCGATAGCCTCTGCCAGATCATCCAGAATCTTGAAGTTCTCCGGGCTTCCTACGCCACGACCGCCGGATACAAGGATCTTAGCATCCATGATATCAACGGTGTTGGATACAGCCTTAACAACTTCCAGAATATCAACATATTTGTTGTTCTTTGTGAATCCCGGATTGAACTCAGTAACAACAGCTTTTTTGCCAGCTTCCTTCGGAGCCTTCTGCATAACACCCGGACGAACGGTTGCCATCTGCGGACGGAAATCCGGGCAAGCGATGGTAGCGATGGTGTTGCCGCCGAATGCCGGACGAGTCATAAGCAGCTGATTGTGCTTTGTCTCTCTACCCGGAACCGGATTCATCGGGAAATCGCCGATATCAAGTTTTGTACAGTCTGCAGTCAGACCTGTATGGATTCTAGCGCAAACACGCGGACCAAGGTCACGACCGATTGCAGTAGCACCGATCAGGAAGATTTCCGGTTTGAACTCTTCGATAACAGATGCGATTGCATGTGTGTACGGCTCTGTACGGTACTCTTTTAACTCCGGATCGTCTACAACGATAACCTTGTCTGCACCGTACTCTGCTAACTGATCTGCAAGACCCTTAACGTCAGAACCAACTAAAACAGCGGTTACTTCTACTCCTAAATCTTTTGCTAATTCTTTACCTTTGCCAATCAGCTCAAAAGCGATATTGCTGATAACATTATCCACCTGCTGTGCAAAGACAAATACGCCCTTATATGCTTCTAAGTTGTTCATCTTATTCACCACTCTTTTCTATAAAATAATTAGATAATGTGTTTCTCTGCCAGTTTGCCAACGATATAATCTGCGGAAGCTGCCGGATCCAGTTCTACCTTCTCGCCAGCACCCTTTCTTACCTTATCGGAAGCTTTTGCGATCTGTGTCGGTGAACCCTTCAGACCGAGGTTGGAATCCTCAACCTCTTTCAGATCTTTTCTGCCCCAAACGGTGATCTCTTTTGCGTATGCATCGAAGATTCCGCCCGGAGTCATGTAACGCGGCTCGTTTAACTCTGCAAGAGCGGTTAAAAGACACGGAAGCTGTGCTTTTACTACGTGATATCTATCATCATACTGACGCTCAACTACGATGTATTTCTCAGCTTCGTTTACTTCACGGATGTTCTGAGCGTAGCTGATTACCGGAAGTCCAAGATGCTCGGAGATCTGCGGACCTACCTGAGCGGTATCGCCATCGATAGCCTGACGGCCAGTGATGATTAAGTCATAATCAAGGTTGCGAAGTGCACCTGCGATAGTCTGGGAAGTAGCCCAGGTATCTGCACCACCGAGTACACGGTCAGTTACAAGAACACCATTGTCTGCGCCCATAGCCATAGCCTCACGAAGAACCTCTTCAGCCTTCGGAAGACCCATAGTAACTACGGTAACCTCTGCACCATACTGATCTTTTAAGCGAAGCGCTGCCTCCAGACCTGCTTTATCATCTGGGTTCATGATTGCCAGCATTGCGCTTCTGTCAAGAGTACCATCCGGGTTAAATTTAACTCCGCCTTTGGTATCCGGAACCTGTTTTACACAAACTACAATTTTCACGGTATTTTCACTCCTTATTTTTTTCTTTTTTCTCTATAGGACTGAGATTGTTCTGATTTCTCTGCAGACTGAATTATTTTAACAGATCAGCGGAGATAACCATTCTCTGAACCTCAGATGTACCCTCGTAGATCTCAGTAATCTTAGCATCACGCATCATACGCTCTACGTCGTACTCTCTCGTGTAGCCGTAACCACCGTGAAGCTGTACAGCCTTGGTTGTAACTTCCATAGCAACCTCTGCTGCATACAGTTTAGCCATAGCTGCTTCTACAGAATAGGTTTTCTGTGTCTTCTTAGCAACGGCTGCTCTGTAAACAAGGAGCTGAGCTGCTTTCACTTTGGTAGCCATATCTGCCAGCTGGAACTGAGTGTTCTGGAACTGACCGATAGCACGACCAAACTGTTTTCTCTCTTTTACATAATCAACAGTTCTCTCAAGAGCGCCCTCTGCAAGACCAAGTGCCTGGGAAGCGATACCGATACGTCCGCCATCCAGGGTATGCATAGCGATGTGGAAACCTTTGCCCTTCTGGCCAAGCAGGTTCTCTTTCGGGATACGGCAATCTGTGAAGATCAGCTCGTATGTAGCAGATCCACGGATACCCATCTTCTTCTCTTTGGTACCGAAGGTGAAGCCCGGAGTTCCTTTCTCTACGATAAATGCAGAGATCTCTTTTTTCTTTCTGCCCTTTACTTCAACAACGCCTGTTACAGCGATGATAACGTAAATGTCAGCCTCTTTACCATTGGTAATGAAAACTTTGGAGCCGTTTAATACCCACTCGTCGCCGTCTAATACAGCCTTGGTCTGCTGACCCTGAGCATCTGTACCAGCACCCGGCTCAGTAAGACCGAAAGCACCAAGCTTCTCGCCCTTAGCAAGCGGAACCAGGTATTTCTGTTTCTGCTCTTCAGTACCGAAGGTCTGGATCGGATCGCAGCACAGAGATGTGTGTGCAGATACGATAACGCCGGTAGTACCACAAACTTTGGAAAGCTCCTCAACGCACATAGCGTATGTTAACGGATCACAGCCCTGTCCACCATACTCCTTCGGAACCGGGATGCCCATGAAGCCAAGCTTCTGCATCTTTTTAACGGTTTCCTCCGGGAAGTGCTCTGTCTCGTCAACTTCCTGTGCCAAAGGTTTTACTTCGTTCTCGGCGAAGTCATGGAATAACTTTCTCGCCATTTCATGCTCTTTACTTAATGTAAAATCCATGTGTCTATTCCTCCATCATTTTCTTATATACGCTTAAGAGGCGGCTTTAAGCGCCGCCCCGTTGCGGTTCTTAAAAATCTGGTACTCTATTATGTTTTCATCTGGTCAAGAAGCCAGACTTATGTACATATTAGTTGTACTTGTAGAAGCCTTCGCCAGACTTACGGCCAAGCTTGCCGCCGCGAACCATCTTTCTAAGAAGCGGCTGCGGACGGTACTTCGGGTCACCAGTCTCAGACTGAAGTACTTCCATGATAGCCAGAACAACGTCCAGACCTACCAGGTCGCCCAGTTCAAGCGGTCCCATCGGATGGTTAGCACCCAGCTTCATAGCGGTATCGATACCCTCTACAGAAGCCTCGCCCTCAGCGTAGATACCGATAGCTTCGTTGATCATCGGGATGAGGATACGGTTTACTACGAAACCAGCGCCCTCTTCTACCTGTACCGGGATCTTGCCGATCTCTTCAGAGATCTTCTTAACTTTGTCAACAATCTCTACCGGAGTGTTTAAGCCTGCGATAACCTCAACCAGCTTCATAACCGGAGCCGGGTTGAAGAAGTGCATACCGATAACCGGGCGGTCAAGACCTGCACCGATCTCAGTAATGGACAGAGAAGAGGTGTTGGTAGCGAATACGCAGTCTGCCTTGCAGATAGCGCCCAGCTCTTTGAAGGTCTGTTTTTTGATCTCCATGTTCTCGATTGCTGCCTCAACTACGAGATCGCAGTCGCTGCAGATAGTCTTAACGCCGGTATGGATTCTGGCAAGGATCTTGTCTGCATCCTCTTTTGCCATCTTTCCTTTTGCTACTCTCTTCTCAAAGTTCTTGGAAATTTTCAGTTTGCCGTTGGAAGCAAACTCTTCGTTAATATCACACAGGCATACTTCATATCCATCTACCTGGGCAAATGCCTGAGCGATTCCGGAACCCATGGTTCCTGCACCAATAATACCAACTTTCATGACAAATCCTCCTGAAATTATACAACTATAATTTAACTAACTATCTATTGTTAAACTGCTCCACTTTCCGTTTCTCAAGGAATGCCTGCATACCGTTCTTCTGATCTTCTGTCTCGAAGCATCCGCCAAACAGTTTTTCCTCGATCACGATAGCCTGATCCATATCAGTCTGAAGTCCGTCGTTCATCGCCTTCTTGCTGTTTCTGACAGCGATCGGAGCCATCTTTGCGATAGTGCCTGCCAGCTTCTTCGCAGCCGGCATCAGCTCTTCCTGTGTATAAACAGCATTTACAAGTCCGACACGGTATGCCTCGTCCGCTTTGATGTTGCGGGACGCAAATACCATCTCTTTTGCCTTGCCCGGTCCGATGAGACGTGCGAGTCTCTGTGTACCGCCGAAGCCTGGTGTGATACCAAGACCTACTTCAGGCTGTCCGAATAATGCATTGTCCGAGCAGATACGGATATCACAGCTCATGGCAAGCTCGTTGCCGCCGCCGAGTGCGAAACCGTTTACTGCCGCGATAACCGGAACCGGGAAGGTTTCGATCTTGCGGAAAATATCGTTGCCGAATTTACCGAAGTGCTCGCCCTGCTCCTTGGTCATCACGCTCATGGCAGCAATGTCAGCACCAGCTACGAAAGATTTCTCTCCTGCGCCGGTCAGGATAATTGCACGAATTTCGGAAAGGTCTACTGCATCAAATGCAGCTTCAATATCCTTCAGCACATCCTCGTTTAACGCGTTCAGTGCCTTCGGACGATTAATAGTTATGACTGCGACGTGTCCGTCTACCTCATAGTCTACAAATCCCACTTCCAGTTCCTCCTAAAAAGCTCTTGAATTGAAATACGTAAAACCAGAAACAGCCGGAGCGCCGGGGATAAGCCCCGACGACTCCGGTTCTGCGTCAGAAATTAGTCTCTCTCAACGATCGTTGCGCAGCCCATGCCGCCACCGATACACAGAGTAGCCAGACCCTTCTTAGCGTCACGTTTCTGCATCTCGTATAACAGAGTTGTCAGGATACGGCAGCCAGATGCTCCTACCGGATGTCCGATAGCGATTGCACCGCCGTTTACGTTCAGGATGTCTTTGTTGAAGCCAAGGTCACGAGCTACAGCGATAGACTGAGCTGCGAATGCCTCGTTTGCCTCGATCAGGTCGAAGTCTTCTACCTTCCAGCCTGTCTTCTTCAGAACTTTCTTGGTAGCTGCAACCGGTCCAATACCCATGATGCTCGGATCTACACCACCCAGAGCGCCTGCTACCCATGTAGCCATCGGTTTGATACCCAGTTCTTTTGCTTTCTCTTCGCTCATAACAACTACAGCTGCTGCACCATCGTTGATGGAGGAAGCGTTACCAGCTGTTACACGTCCGTCTTTCTTGAATGCCGGACGAAGCTTGCCAAGAACCTCTACAGTGGAACCCGGACGCGGACCCTCATCGGTATCTACGATAACAGTCTCTTTTTTCTTCTTAACTTCGATCGGAACGATCTCGTCTTTGAAACGTCCAGCCTCGATAGCTGCGCAAGCCTTCTGCTGGCTAGCTGCCGCAAACTCATCGAGTTCTTCTCTTGTGATACCCCACTGATCGCAGATGTTCTCAGCGGTGATACCCATGTGGTAATCGTTGAATGCATCCCACAGAGCGTCATTTACCATGGTGTCGATCATGGTCGCATTGTTCATACGGTATCCGTAACGAGCCTTCATCAGAGCATACGGAGCTGCGGACATGTTCTCTGCACCACCAGCTACTACGATGTCAGCATCGCCTGCAAGGATCATATCTGCTGCTGCGTTTACAGCATTCAGACCAGAACCGCAAACCACGTTCAGGGTAACTGCCGGAACTTCTACCGGAAGACCAGCTTTCAGAGACATCTGACGTGCTACGTTCTGACCAAGGCCAGCCTGGATAACACATCCCATGTATACGTGATCAACCTGCTCTGGAGCAACGCCTGCTCTCTTCAGAGCCTCCTTGATAACTACGGCACCCATCTCAGCTGCTGGAACAGTACTGAGCTGGCCACCCATAGAACCTACTGCGGTACGGCATGCACTTGCAATTACGACTTTCTTAGACATTGAAAAAATCCTCCTTGAAAATGATCCACCACGTAAATAACACAACTGCAGTAAATAGTAAAATAGTGATAAATATGATAGTGTATTTGTATCTTAACACCCCACGCGGCTCCTGTCAAATAATTATCAATGGATTTATAAAGATTTAAGATTCTCATTTTTCCGCGTACAATCCACTTATTTCTACATCGTTTTGATCGCCTTTAGGCGGAATGCACAATTTTTTTCTTCCGTTTTCTCAATAAAAGTGGTCTTCTCTGGCATTATAACCAACATGGTATTTTGTTTGTGAATTAATAGACAAAGTCATTTCTTTTCCATTTACATACGCTTATATCTGTAATTCACAAATATGAATATGTCGTCATTTTCCCCTATTTTGTCCTCCGCCTCTTTCGTTGACAAGGGGTAGTGGAGATGATACACTGATAAACAACGGGGGATGTCCGAATCACGCATTTGTACGGACTTCTTCATATTATTAAAAAGGACAAGGTGAATAAGTATGGATTACAAGAAACTGTATGCAGAAAAGCTGGTTTCCGCTGAAAAAGCTGCTTCCGTCGTTAAATCTGGCGACTGGGTCGACTATGGCTGGACCACCGGCACTCCGGTAGCAGTCGATGCTGCTATCGCAAAACGTCTTCCGGAACTGGAGAATGTAAACTTCCGCGGCGGTATCCTGATGTGGGTACCGGAGATCTTCAAGATCGAAAACCCGGCAGCTCATATGACCTGGAACTCCTGGCACATGAGCGGTATCGAGAGAAAGGCAATCGCACAGGGATTCAGCTTCTATGCTCCGATCCGTTATTCCGAGCTTCCGAGATACTATCGTGAGTCCGCAACCAAACCGGATGTAGCTGTATTCCAGGTCGCTCCGATGGACGAGCACGGTTATTTCAACTTCGGACCAAATGCTTCCCATATGGCAGCCTGCTGCGAGACTTCCAAGGTTGTCATCGTAGAGGTCAATGAAAATATGCCGGTCTGCCTCGGCGGATTTGAGAACGGCGTTCATATCTCCAACGTAGACATGATCGTAGAGGGCAGCAACCCGACCATCGCAGAGATGGGAGGCGGCGCAGCAGCGACTGATGTCGATGAAGCAGTTGCAAAACTGATCGTAGACGAGATCCCGGATGGTGCCTGCTTACAGTTAGGTATCGGCGGTATGCCGAACGCAGTTGGTTCCCTGATTGCAAAATCTGACTTGAAAGATCTGGGTGTTCACACCGAAATGTACGTTGACGCATTCGTTGATATTGCCGCAGCCGGCAAGATCACAGGCGCTCACAAAGCACTGGACAAAGGCCGTCAGGTATACGCATTCGGCGCTGGTACCAAGAAACTGTATGACTACTTAAACAACAACCCGGCCTGCATGAGTGCTCCGGTTGATTACACCAACGACGTCCGCACCATCGCAGCCCTGGACAACTTCATGTCCATCAACAACGCGGTTGACCTCGACCTCTTCGGTCAGGTAAATGCAGAGTCCGCAGGAATCAAGCACATCAGCGGTGCAGGCGGACAGCTTGACTTCGTTCTGGGCGCTTACCTGTCCAAGGGCGGAAAGAGCTTCATCTGCTGCTCCTCCACCTTCAAGAACAAGGCTGGCGAGCTGCAGTCCCGTATTCTCCCGACCTTAAATCAGGGTTCCATCGTAACCGATACACGCGCAAACCTGCACTACCTGGTAACCGAGTACGGTAAAGTAAACTTAAAGGGTCTTGCAACCTGGCAGAAATGCGAGGCTATCATCTCCGTTGCACATCCGCAGTTCCGCGATCAGCTGATTAAGGAAGCTGAGAAGATGCATATCTGGAGACAGAGCAATAAGATCTGATAAGAACTCAAGATCTGATAAAATCGGCAGAATTCGAAGACAAAATCCAGCAAACTATCTATGGTATCTGAGACTCCCGGTTCTCCGATACATCAGATACGTTTATTTTCTAAAAAAAGTGCTTTTCCTCTCAAGAAATTTTCTTCGAGAAGAAAGGCACTTTTTTATTTATACTTTTTTTCTTATAGTTTTTGTTCTACAAGTCTCTGTCTACCATCCGCTACTGTTCCAGAGACTTCCACCGGAAGTTCGGAATCACATCCGACCACTTATTAATTCCGATGATTGATTTTGCAAAATTCGAAGTTTCCAGCGTGTATCTCTTCTGATCAATGTCGTGGAAAACTCTCCAGAGCTTTCGATCCTTTACCGCTACAATCTCATTGCCCTGATTCATATCACAGGACCACAGACCGAAGCTTAAGCCTGCCCTTACCTCTGACGGCGCATCGACCTGACGACTCAGAATGTACGCGTCGATATACGGGTTGCTGTCCACGATATAGTAAGAATATGCAAATGCCGCCGCCTGGATATCCGACACATCGCCGCGCGTCAGACTCTGTGCAGTAAATCCTTCCTCCGTCAGAATGACATGGCGCACCTCGCCAGATGCTGTCTTCATCGAATCCTGATTCAGATAATCGGTCAGTACATGCAGGTTTGCAAAGTTGACAATCGGTGAATCTGCACTCTCGGTTACCAGCCCCGTTGCCGGATCATCCCAGAATTCCGGTTCCGTCATCGGGTACGGATACGGATGGTAGGCAATGCCCCAGTCCATCTGGCCTTCCGTTACTGCCAAGGCGTTAAACGTATCAACAATGCCTTTGCCCGTATAATGCACCTGATCGTTCAGGTTCTCATACGGAGCTCCCCACCAGAAATCAAGTGAAAAATAAACCCGGTCATTCGCACTTGTGCTCTTGATCGCCGTGTAGAACGTGCGGAATGCCTGCTGATACGTGGATACATATGCATTCAAATCTGCCGGTCCCATGTAGTTCCAAATCTGGTTGTTGATCTCATTGCCCAGAATCCAGTTGGAAATCTTCGCATAATTTGAATTATGATTCTTGCCGCTGTAACGATCCGCCAAAAACGCGAAGATCGCACGCGTTGTCTCAAATCCTTCCTGTGTCTTCGTGTTAAACATATAATAATTGGCGCTCGAAGATTTCGCAGTTCCCGCATGAACCAGTTCCGGGTGCGCGTCATTCCAGTCATTTAAAACGATCGCCGTCACAGATATATCTTTTCCGATATATGTACTGATCACCTTGTCATAATTTTCAACCACCGACTTATTAAAATGATACGTTTTTCCATCGTACTCATAATCAATGCCACTCCCTAAAAACTGGGAAAATGCGATATTGACCGCCACATGTTTGACACCCAGTGTAAATGCATCGTTGAGCATATTTAACTGGATATTCAAGCCCTTTTTCGTCAGCGGCGTCTTAAACGCATCCTGATTGGATGCAACCACCTCCGGATTTGTGATATAATGTGCCGCGCCAACTGCCGTAAATGTAGTTCCGTCAAACACTGCCGGAACAAACCGGCTGTAAAGGCGGTCCTGGGCAGTTCCCTTGTTTAAAGGAATCGAGACGGTCCTCGTTTCCCCTGCGCCTACGCTGCTGACATAATCAGTCCGGCTTCCAATCTCCGACTCATACGGCCGCAATTCAAACAGATAAATCTTTCCGTCCGTCCCCGTTATATCACCGTTGCTTGAAAGTGAAATATCCACTGTATTCTGCCCCGAACCAATCAGACAGGAGCCGATCGAAGCGGTTATCTGAAACGTCTGCGCCGCCAGTGCTGTGAACGCAGCCGCCACACTCAGGCAGACCGCTGCAGCCAGGACAAGCGCCGTTTTCATCCATTTTTTCATCCTGTTCCTTCCTTTCCGTCTAATATCCTATGGTATTTGATCATACTTCATTCTTCCGTCAGATTCAATTACTATTTTATTAAGGATTATTACAACTATTTTGGAAATTCTGTATGATTCCCAGCATTTTATCTTTCCCAAGCCTTGATTTCTTTCCTATTCCTATTCTTTTACCACTTGCAAATATTGGTTTTATATATAAATCCCTTAGAGCCGCAAATTTAAAAAGCTACAGTTTCCGGAACCATCAAGTATTCCTTCCACCATAGCTTTTTGATATTAGCGATTATTTAGTTCTTAATGCCCTCATCGCATTTAAAATTGCAATGACGGAAACACCGACGTCCGCAAACACGGCTTCCCACATATTCGCCACTCCAGCCGCGCCCATCAGAAGCACAACCGCCTTAACCGCCAGAGCAAACACGATATTCTGGTGCGCAATTGCCATTGTCTTGCGTCCGATTTTAACCACACCTGCAATCTTCGCCGGGTTATCATCCATCAGGACAATGTCCGCCGCCTCGATCGCCGCGTCACTTCCCATGCTTCCCATTGCAATACCGACATCTGCGCGGGAGAGAACCGGTGCATCGTTGATGCCGTCGCCGACAAATGCCAGCTTCCGCTTTCCGGTCATCTCCGCCAGCATCTCCTCGACCTTCTGCACCTTATCCGCCGGAAGCAGCTCCGTGTACGCCTGATCGATGCCAACCTTCGCAGCCACCGCCTCGCCGACCGCTTTCCGGTCGCCCGTCAGCATAACAGTACGGCGGATTCCAGCCACCTTCAGTCCACGGATCGCATCCTCCGTCTCCGGCTTGATCGTATCGGCAATCAGGATACTTCCGGCAAATTTTCCGTCCTTTGCCAGATAAATCACAGTGCCGATGCCGTCGCATTCCTGATACGGTATATTTTTACTCTTCATCAGGCGTCCATTACCCGCCAGAACTTTGTGACCGTCGATCGTTGTCTCGATACCATGACCGGAAATCTCGTTGGTTTCACCAATGCGGGTTAAGTCGATCAGGGGTTTGCGTACCACTCCCTGCACACCCTCTTTGGACTGCACCTCTTTTATTGTGTCATTGTCAGCATCCAGAACGATTTCTGCTGTTCCCGCATTCGCCTTTTGAGTTTCTGCTTCTGCCAAACTGCCTTTTCTCTCACGATACGCCTCCCGTATCGATTCCGCGATCGGATGCGTCGAATAATTCTCGGCATACGCCGCCAGCTCCAGAAGCTCATCCTCACTGATTCCCGCCGGATGCAGCTCCGTCACTTTAAACTCGCCCTTCGTCAGGGTGCCTGTCTTATCAAATACAACCGTATCCAGCTCCGAAACTGCCTCCAGATAATTGCTTCCCTTGACTAACACACCGATGCGGGATGCAGCACCAATGCCGCCAAAGAAGCTAAGCGGAACCGAAATCACCAGCGCACACGGGCAGGAAATTACTAGGAAAATACAAGCTCTCTGAATCCACTCGCCAAATTCTCCGCCCAGCACAATCGGCGGCACAAATGCCAAAGCAACCGCCGCGATCACGACCACCGGCGTATAATATCTGGCAAACCGGGTGATAAAGTTCTCCACCTTCGCCTTCTTGCTGCTGGCATTCTCCACCAGCTCCAGAATCCGTGCCACCGTCGAATCATCAAATTCTTTCGTCACGCGCACCCGCAGAAGCCCGCTGCCATTGACACATCCGCTGATGATTTCATCCCCGGCTGCCGCACGGCGCGGTACCGATTCACCAGTCAGCGCCGAGGTATCGATCATCGATTCACCCTCTACCACCACGCCATCCAGCGGAATCCGCTCTCCCGGCTGTACCACGATGATGTCATCTACTTCCACATCATCCGGATCGACCTGCTCTATCTGTCCATCTTTTTCAATATTGGCATATTCCGGGCAGATATTCATGAGATCGCTGATCGACTGGCGCGAACGGTTGACCGCATAACTCTGAAACAGCTCGCCAACCTGATAGAACAGCATAACCGCAACCGCCTCAGAAAACTCGCCCACACCGAACGCTCCGAACGTCGCTACTGTCATGAGGAAATTCTCATCAAATACCTGACCATTTTTAATCCCCCGGAACGCCTTGTATACAATATCCCATCCAATAATCAGATACGGAATTAAAAATACGACTAACTCTGTCCACGGCTGCGGCATTCCGGCAAATACATTCATTTTTTTCGCTGCTGCCGCCGCGATATATACGATTGCCGCCGCGACGATCCGCTTCAGCATCGTTTTCTGCTTCTGATTCATAAAGCCTCCCTTCATTCTGGAAACACATTCCCAGAAAAAAAGATATAGGAAAATGTGCCGGCACAGCTCATTTGCCTATATCTTTTTACTTTGCCCTTCTGTGCATTACACAATCTGATTTTATTCTTTTAAAAAGCAGCTTTTGATCCGATTATGCCTTTTCCAATTTTACATATTAATAATGCAGTCCGGTTCCACCTTCTTGCACACTTCTACAACCTCTTTCATGATCTCGTCGAAACGTGCGTCATCCGCATCGATCGTCATTTTCTGCATCATAAAGCTGACACTCGCATCATTGACTCCATCCAGCTTCTTGATCGCATCCTCCATCTTTGCTGCACAGTTTGCACAATCCAGATCAGTTAATTTAAATTTCTTCTTCATGATAATCCTCCTCTTTTTATTGAGTTATAAATTTTTAATGTTTGCTTTCCGAGACCTGCAATTTTTTTCTTTACAGATAGCACCGCTTTCACATTCATTCAATCCATTATCATCATTCAAGGAACTTGCTATTCTTTAATATGCTCAAAGCCCTGGTTGATAATCCGGTAAACGTGGTCGTCTGCCAGCGAATAGAACACCGACTTTCCGTCCCGGCGGCTCTTGACAAGCTGCGACTGCTTGAGAATCCGAAGCTGATGCGAAATCGCCGACTGCGTCATATTAAGCAGCTGTGCAATGTCGCAGACACACATCTCCGACTCAAACAGCACAAACAAAATCCGGATCCGCGTCGAATCACCAAATACCTTAAACAGCTCCGCCAGATCATACAAATCATCGTCATCCGGCAGCATTCCCCGGACCGACTGCACAACCTCATCGTGAACAGCACACTCCTCACAGCACTCTACATCATGAATTGCCATCCGATTTCTCCCTTCATGCTACGCGTTTCTGCCCTGCTTCACTGCTTCTTTCGTGAAAGCAGTTTGCAGGATTTTATCAAGATTTCTTTGAAATATTTTTATTTATATGAATCATTGTTCATATGTTCATTATATGAATGTAACTGGGAAATGTCAAGAAATATTTGTAGGAATTTAAAAGGAGTAAATGAAATGTTTTCTCAATTATAAAATGCTGCAAAAAAGACTGTTCATACAGACAAAATCCACTAAGTAATGCGCGTAAATGTGCTTCTTTCTGCCCAGTTTACAGATGATACTCTGTAAACCGGCACAGTTCAAATATCTATTCTCTACATCCTATGCTTTTTTGTCTATTTATGAACAGTCCGTTCTTTTTTATTCATTATTATATATCTTTTGCAGTTTATTTTTTCGACACTGCTTGAGCTATATTATCCATCGTCTGATGATCTTTTGCCTCTTTCTGCAACCCCGACTTAGACTTCTAATAGAATCTCTCCTCGCCCGGAATCGTATCCAAATGTTCCTGCCATTTCTCAGCCGGTACATCATGAACCGATACCGTCACAACCTTCGGATCCTTCTTTAATTCTTCTGATACCAGCGTTCTGACCTTCTCAGCCAGCGCTGCCTTCTCTTCCCGGCTCCGTCCCGGGTACATAGATATTGCAATGTGTGGCATGATTTTCCTCCTTTGTACTAATAGCACTCTTCCAAAATATCCAAGATTTCCGCGTGCGTCAGCTGCCGATACCCGCCGTCATTGCGGATACATGAATCAGCAATCGTTTTCAGCAGGCTCTGATCTGTGATTCCCAGTTCCCGCAGCGTCCCCGGCAAACCAATCTCATGAATAAACGCCTGCAATGCGTCAATTCCGCCAAATGCCAGTTCTTCCTCATCGCCGCCATCTGGTGACATTCCCCAGACATTTACGGCAAATTTCACAAATTTCTTGATGCCGTCCCGGCAAATTCGACGATAATACGCCGGATGGATCACGCCAAGTCCCATGCCGTGGTTGCAGTCCGTGTAAGCCCCCATCTGATGTTCAATCATATGCGCCTCAAAATCACACTGTTTTCCTAATTTGATAATGCCAATCTCCGCCATCGTGGACGCCCACATCAGGTTGCTGCGCGCCTCATAATTTTCCGGTTCCCGGATCGCCACCGGCAGGTTCTCAATAATACTCCGCATCAACGCCTCCGAGATCGCATCCGAAAGATTATCCTCATCCGGTGCACTGAAATATGTCTCCATCACATGGCTGAGCATATCAAAACCGCCCGCTGCCGTCTGGAGTGGAGAAACCGTGTAGGTATATTTCGGGTCCATCATCGCAAACACCGGATTGCAGCGCGGATAATTCCGGCTCGTCTTAATTTTCTGTTCCTCATGGGTGATTACACCCTCGCCGTTGACCTCGCTTCCAGTGCCGACCACGGTCACAATCACGCCCACCGGAACCGGCTCAAAATCAATCTCGCCCTTTTTGATCCAGTATTCCTCCCAGACGTCCTTGTCCGTCGCAGCCGCCATTGAGATCGCCTTGCTGCAGTCCATGACCGAACCGCCGCCCACTGCCAGAATCAGATCTACCTGATTTTCCTGTACGACTTTTTTCCCTTCCATCACCTTGCTGTAGGTCGGATTCGGCATGATGCCAGAAAATTCTATCACCTGTTTTCCAGCCAGCTTTAAGACATCCATCACTTCCTGATAAATGCCATTCGTCTTGATCGAGCCGCCGCCATATGCCAGCATCACCGTTTCCCCATACGGCTTCACCGCCTCCAGCAGGTGCTCTTTCACACAACCTCCGCCAAAATAAATTTTTGTCGCATTTTCAAATGTAAACGCCCGCATCGTTCCCTGTCCTTTCTGAACCCGTTCCGGCAAATGCTTTTGCATCCGCCTGATGTTCTGCCTTCTTCTTTGTAGATATGTTTTTTTGAATCTTTATTTTGATTATTTTTCTCCTTTATCTCAGATTCATCAAATGTTCAGCTATAATTCACACTAGATTTGACAAGTTCTCTGTAAGTGTTCATATTATATCACGATTCGCATCTTCGATGCTTACCGCTGCTGACGCAGCTATCGTGATCGCCATTCGCCGTTCGACATAAATCTGCAAGCAGCTCTCTGGCTCACTTGCGCTCATTATATCATATTACCTTTTTACATTCTATCTTTTTCAGAAATTTCACGCATATATTTTCATTTTTATGAATAAAATTGCACAAACTTATATCTGCGTGTCATTTTTATTCCCCCATCCACTTCCAAAATATTTTCCGAAATTTATGATTTCTTCACATTCCGAACATACTTTTATCACATTTTTTCGATATAGTAATACGCGTAAAGGCAAAAGACCTTTCATAATATACTTTTTCATACCTACGCCGACAGGAGTCCGTTCCTGTCGGCTCCTCCTATTTTAAGGGATATATCTACTCAAGCGGGCAGTTTCATGATAAAATAAACACACAGATAGAATCATCTCTCAAACACAGATTCTATGTTAAATTTACAATAAAAATAGCTGCATGAATCACATATATTAGGAGGAACTTCTCATGAAACACGAACTGACGCAGGAAGAAATCCTGGTTGAAATAAAAGACATTCTATTAGAATACGTAGAAATCACCCGCCCGCTGACACCGGCTGACCGCCTGATCGACGATCTGGGGCTGGATTCGTTTTTGATCGTATACTTTATCACAGAGATCGAAGACTGCTTCGAGATCGATATTCCGGAAACGGATTTTATCGAGCTTGTCACGGTCAAGGATCTCTGCGAACGGATTCAGCTGGAAATAAAAAAGCACTCCACTTATTAATACCAGCGTGTCATCGACAAGTCATTATTAATTCCTTTTGTAAATAAAATCTGGTGCAGACGTAGATTTTCCATATCCAGGATATAAAATCCATCTGCTGAACCACAAGAAATCATTTCCCAGAGACTTAGAACCATTACGCCCGGGAAAATATATTTTTTAATCCACGAATCGCCCGGATGTTCCTCCAGCACACTGATAAATTGCAGCAGAAACAATCCGTTCCTTCCATCTTAACCTGAAATGGATACTCATCAAACTTTTGGTTATATCTGTCCCTGTTCTTTCAGATATGCCAGAAAACCCACACAGCCCTCCAGAACATCTTCATACGTCGCGTCAAAATCACCCGTATACCACGGATCCGCGATGTCACGGTCCGAACCTGCAAATGTGAGGAATTTATATATTTTCCCCTCCGGATCGCCTTTCAGCATCCGGTTTAAATTTCGGATATTGGCACTGTCCATACCTATGATATAATCAAATTTCTCATAATCCGCCCACGTCACCTGCCGCGCCCGGTGCGGCACCAGAGGAATTCCAACCTTCCTCAGCTTATTCACCGTCCCCCGGTGCGGTGGATTGCCGATTTCTTCGGTGCTTGTGGCGGCGCTGTCGATAAGGAAGTGGGCGGAAAGCCCTTGGGATGCGACTTTGTGGGTGAAGACACTTTGGGCTAGGGTGGAACGGCAGATGTTGCCGTGGCAGATGAAAAGCACTTTTATCATAGTTTTGTTTCTCCTTGTTTTGCCCCAGAATGCCCTGTTTGCAAGGGATTTCGGGGATTTGTGAAATGTGTGATTTAGGTGGCATCTTGGCAAAATAGGGCAAGATGGAGCAAGGTATTACTACCTGTTAGTAGTAAAGTTGGTAGTAAAACAGGGTAGGCTTACTACTAAGGATTTTTAAATTTCAATTGGTAAAGTTTTCTCCTTCGGTACAATCGTTTGTTTTGTGCCATTAACACAAATATTAAAGTTTTCTGTTTGATTATAATGAGCCCGTTTTTCAACATCCCAATAATCTAATATAATTTTGAAAGGTATATTCTCTTCCTTTTCCATGCTAATTAATAAAAAAAGTGTAACTGTTTCATCTTTAGCTATAGATATCTTTTCTGAGAAGTCATTAACACTAACTTTCATATCCACAGCACTACCCGCGCCTATATTTCTAATCATGTATTTCAAATATATGTAATTAGGCACAGATTGTCTCATTTTTATACACTGCTTATCTGTTGATGTAAAATTATATCTAACCTTCTCTACCATTCCTGCCTTTAAATCAAATACTCTGTCATTAATCCCAATTTTTGACTCCTCATTAAAAAACATATATCTGGTATCAAGGTATGGTCTGACTGCATATTTTTTCTGTTCTGCTAATTGTTCTTTTTCTGACTGCCTTTGAATTTCTATCTTTTTATTATTATCCGAAATAGTAATAAATACTGCTACTAAAGTTGCTATTCCACCTAAGTAACTTCCTAGAAAACCTGCCCATGCTTGATTATCAATATTGCTAGGAAATGCATTACCAAACACAAAAAAATCTATAAATATAGGAACCGCAATAACAGAAGCAATTCCTAAAACTATTCTCAACACCTTTCTCATACGATTCATACCTCCGTTTCAACATATTGCATAATAATTAATGTTAAGACAATTCTGCAAATTGTGACATCATACTTGCTGCACTAAGAGCAAACGTCTTTGATTCTTTCGAGAACTCATATTGACCTAATACAGTATTATAGTTACTTCCATTATATTGTTTTACAAAAATGGCATCATAAAATCGCTGAATCATTTCTTCTCTTGTAACCAACTTCTTTTCATCATCTTTTTCAAATGTTTCATCTCTATTTAACATATTTCCTAACAAACGATTATCCTCATCTATATCCAATAATTCTTTCAAAGGTTCAATGTCCCGTCCGTTAATAAAATTATCATATTTTGAAATATCAACAATTTTCAATCCAATCAATAAAGGTACAATATACATCAATATTAGTTGGCGACCTTTACCATCAGAAAACATAAAATCATATTTTTTACTATCGTGAGTCGGCTCATAAACTGCAGCTTTAATCTGTGAATAAAACCGTGTTATTTCGCGCAATTCAAAATTATACATGTTTATGATTCTTTTTGTTACTATATCAACGTAATATCTAGATTCAAGCCCAATCTCACTATAAAATTTTTCCATATTAGCAGGTGGCATAGAAACTCTCAAATCAAAAAATCTGTCTAAATATCTACAAGAATCAAAATCTGCACCATAATAGTGTTTTATTGTATGTTGCAACTGTTCCAAATTAATAGAAAACACAAATGTAATTCTATCATCAAATATGTAATGCTTTATTTGTTCAAGAAGATGAACTGCAAAAGTTGGTTTACATCTATCTAATTCATCAATAAATATAACTAATCTGTTTCCTCTTTCTGCCAATATACTAGCAAAAAAGTCTTTAATTTTTTGTTCTACATCTTTCTCTTCTTTAAACTTTGTAAATGGATCTTCTGATGTAAGAGCATCTTTTATTCCGTTTACATTATGACCACTTATTGCCTCAATAATTGCTCCTGCTGTTTTGACAATACTTATATCAGACAATGAAAAATCAATACTTAGCTGCTTCGTAATCTCATAAATTAATGATAGCACTGGCTCAGTGTCATTATCATTTTCCCATGCATCGTAATATACGGCTATACTATAATTTTCATTTTCTTCGTCATTTTTAGGAAAAGGAAGTCTAACAGTAGCTTTTGCTTTTGTTTCTTCATCTATTGTACTTGACGGATTCAATGCATTGATAACCATTTGGGTTTGTCTAACAAAAAAAGTCTTACCACTTCCCCATCTTCCATCAATTGCAATTGCACTAGCTGATTCTTGAGCTTGCAAAATAT
Organism: Clostridium sp. AF20-7; assembly: GCF_003479275.1. NCBI lineage: Bacteria > Bacillati > Bacillota > Clostridia > Eubacteriales > Clostridiaceae > Clostridium > Clostridium sp. AF20-7. The sequence goes on from NZ_QUGF01000008.1 coordinate 220,120, forward strand.
TATAAAAATAAACAATATCTTTATTCCTATTGATTGGATCATTATACAAAGTTTCTATAATATTTTCCTCTGTAGGTAGCATTTCATACTTTTTCATAAATAAGAGCACTCTCCTTTTTATAAACTTATCCAATATATATTATATCCTCAAAACCGACTTTTTTCCACAAAAAAACGCCCCAACCTAAGCCAGAGCGTCATCCCTCTTCTATATTAAACTACCTTAAACATCTTCTGCGACATTGGTTTCTCCTTCTTCTGTTCAACCTCCGCCTGCGCCTTCCTAAACTCTTCCATCCGTTTCAGTTCTACCTCAGCATCGTCAAATCCGATATGCGTGTACACATTCATCGTGACTGATATAGCCTTGTGCAATCAGCAAATTACTATATTTCATCAGTTCTTCAACATTCTCGCCAATCAGCTCTCTTGGAATATCTCTGACAGTTTTTACGATGATGCATTCGGTCATTGTATCCCCATACCAGAGATATATTGTTGCCTTTTTCTTCATGCTGGACGTATGCATTCCACTGATTTCTACGTTAAATCCATTTCCAAAATCTCTGTAAATTACTCTTTCAAGATCTATAGTTGTTACTCTGTAATCAACTCCGAGGCTCTTACATAATGCTCGGATCATTGTGTCTCGTTTCGACATCTTCTTCTCTCCTTCCTATTATCTGTGGGTAGCAGTTCTATCGTAAACGCTCCATACCAAGTACCCTATAAGCTAAAAGCCGCTTCCGCGGCTC
>NZ_QUGF01000009.1:0-190812 GCF_003479275.1 Clostridium sp. AF20-7
GAACGTTTGTTGAATGGGATTAACCCATCAACACGTTTTGTCCTATAACCCAATATTTACACAAGTGCAGCAGGATTGCGGACGAAATTTTTTTGTTGCGAAATCTTACGCATGTAATAAAAAGAGAGGAGGAATGCATAGTACGATATACCCAGCAAAGAGAAATTTTTTTATTTTAAAATCTTACGAATGTAATATTTTGAAGATATAACGTACATTGAAAATAGAATATGACCATATCAGCAAAGCAAAATGAATGGAGGTCAATATGAAGAAAGGAAAAAGCAGAAACAAGCGAAAGAAAACAAGAAGCAGGCTTCTATGGATTGCGATTGCTGTTATAGGAATAGCTGCGGTAATTTCTGCAGTATGCGTGGCAGGAATGTTGGCAACAAAGGAAAATGCCTGGAGGACACCGGAAGAACTTCTGGTGGAGTACATGGATCATATTCCAAAACAGGAGTATGAAGAAATGTATGCGATGCTACATATTGAGGCATCGGGGAATGTCAGTCAGGAGGATTTTGTAACTCGAAATTCAGCTATTTATGAAGGTATAGAAGTCCAGAATATGGCTGTTCAGATTATTGCATATGATGAGGAGCAAATGGCGGTAACCTACCAGACTTCTTTTGATACAGTTGCAGGAACTATCAGCTTTGAGAATGAAGCACTCTTCCTAAAGGGCGAAGATGGATATAAGTTGGTTTGGGATGATTCCATGATTTTTCCGAATCTGACTTCTACAGATAAAGTAAGAGTTTCCACTACACAGGCAGTAAGAGGAGAAATTCTGGATAGGAACGGACGTGTCCTTGCAGGAAAAGGTATAGCTTCTTCGGTTGGAATCGTTCCGGGCAAGGTGGAAAACAGAGAGGAAGCAATTGCACAGATTGCAGAACTGTTGGAAACAACTCCGGAAGCGATAGAAAAGATGCTGTCGGCACAGTGGGTAAAGGATGACTCCTTTGTGCCGATAAAAACCATTCCGAGGGTTGAAGAAATCGAGTTGATGAAGATTGAACCGGACGAAGAGGTGCTGAAAGAAAAGGAAAGACATGAAAAGCTACTGGAAATTCCCGGAGTGATGATATCTGATGTTGAAGTGCGTGAATACCCATTAGGAGAAGCGGCTGCACATTTGGTCGGGTATGTTCAAAGCGTTACTGCGGAAGATTTAGAGGAACATGCAGGAGAAGGCTATACAGCCAATAGTGTAATCGGCAGAAGCGGAATGGAGGGCTTGTTTGAGAGTGAACTGAAAGGCCAGAACGGTTGCAGGATTTACATTGTAAATTCGGAAGGCAAAGAGAAGGAGGAACTGGCTTGTATTCTGGTACAGCATGGGCAGGATATTCAGCTTACGATAGATGCCAATTTGCAGGTTTCCTTGTACGAACAGTTTAAGGAAGATAAAAGCTGCTCAGTGGCCATGAATCCTTATACCGGAGAGGTATTGGCCTTGGTCAGCACACCGTCCTATGACAATAACGATTTTATTATGGGATTGTCCAGTGAACAGTGGACTGCGCTTAATGAGGATGAGAATAAGCCAATGTATAATCGGTTCCGGCAAGTGTGGTGTCCGGGGTCTACATTCAAGCCAATTACCGCTGCAGTCGGCTTGGAATCAGGAGCAATCGATCCGATGGAAGATTACGGGAACGTAGGCTTAAGCTGGCAAAAGGATGCATCGTGGGGTTCTTATCATGTAACAACACTCCATGCATATGAACCAGTCATTTTAGAGAATGCCTTGATTTATTCCGATAATATTTATTTCGCAAAGGCAGCATTAAAGATTGGCTCAGAAGAGATGGAGAGTTCTTTGACCGGACTTGGTTTTAATGAGGAACTGCCATTTGAGATTAAGATGGCAGAGTCGCAGTATTCCAATACAGAGGGAATTGAAACTGAAATACAGTTAGCTGACAGCGGTTACGGACAAGGACAGGTTTTAGTGAATCCGTTACATATGGCTTGTATCTATTCTGCTTTCTGTAATGAGGGAAATGTCATAAAACCGTATTTGGTATATCAGAAAGACGCAGTAGCTGAGTATTGGATTCCAGGAGCCTTTTCTAATGAGACAGCAAGTCGTGTATTGGAAGGAACAAAGAAGGTTGTGAATGATTCTAATGGAACTGGATATGCAGCCCATCGGGATGACATTCTTTTAGCAGGAAAAACAGGTACGGCAGAAATCAAGGCATCGAAGGATGATACTTCGGGTACGGAATTAGGATGGTTTGCAATTTTTACAGCAGAAGATACGGTAGAACGTCCTATATTGATTATCAGCATGGTAGAAGATGTAAAAGGAAGAGGAGGAAGTGGATATGTTGTTAAGAAAGACCGCCTGGTTCTGGAAGAGTGGTTTAGTAGTAATTAGTTTTTTACTGATGCATAGTGTTTCGGGGTGCAGCGATGCACCCCCGGAAGAAGATACAGTTTCGGAAACAGTAATTGATATTTAGGCTATTCCAGAAGAACCTCAGGAGAATGCAGAAGAAATTATAAACATCTGTATAGATCTTTATAAGAAGGCAGCAGAAGAAAACAAGATAGCTGATTTGGAAACGATTCGCAGTATTGTAAATTGCCTTGGAGAAAATGGATATCCGGCTGTTGACAGCAGAAATCAAGTTAACATGACTGAGGCAGAGCAGGTACTGGAATTTTGCGAAAAGGTGGATGCACAGGAAGAAGCAGAAATAACGATCCTTGAAGTCAGTTATTTTGGCGGATTTGTAAAATACGATTTGCATTCAAAAGACGGAAGTGTGGATGTGGTCAGAAGCTATTACAAGTATGAAAAGAAAGGATGATATTATGGCATTAAAAAGAAAAAGCATTCTACTGATCATAGTATTTCTGATTGGGTGTTTCGTGTGTGCCTGTGGAAAAGAAGATAGCGTTGTGGGTGAATCTCTTGTGGAAGATACGGAAGAAGTATCTTCCACGGAGGAAACAAAAAGTGCCGAGGAAGAGGCTGCAGAACAATGGGAAAAGGGCTACGACCTTCCAGTAGATGAACAGGAAAGGGAAGAAGCTGAGACTGACTGTAAAAAGCTGATGGAACGTTATCTTGATATTTATGAAACTGCAGATAAAGGGATAGCATCCAATGTTGTTTTGGATGATCAAACGGTTCTTGAAATGCAGAAGAAGGTAAAGGACACAGGATATCCAATTGCTACGATGGTAACGTATTCTAACATGGGGAATTATGAAAGTGTCGATAGTTTTCTTAAAGAATGTATGGAAGGGCAAAGCGGTTCTGTAGTAATTTATGAAATCCACAACGATGGTGGACTGGGCAGAATGAAATTCATTTTTGATGGAACGGATATGTATGTTGTAAGTACAAGAGGAATCTGGAATGCTGACAACGAGCCGGGAATTTCGTACATTTCATATACGAGACTCAAGGAATGGAAATACACGGAAAAAGGATGGTTCTGCTATGAGTTGTGTGTGCCGGAGCCACCGGAAGTCAGTGAAATTGTGGATGGAAGCTGCCTGATTAGAATAAAACCTATGACAGAGGAACAGCGTGAAATGTCTGAACGTTGTGTTCGAGGTCTTGGATATCAGGGAAATAACCTTTTGTGTTCAAACTGGAATATAGAAAATCTGAATGAGTTGGATTATAACGGGATGTTTGAATATCTGTATGGAATGAAATATGGAGAAAAATTTAATTCCGAAGATTATCCAAATGGTATCCCAAAAGAAAAATTTGAAAGTCTGATTATGGAATATCTTCCGATAACAGCAGAGCAGATACGGGATTACGCAGTATTTGATGAGGAAAACCAGACGTATTATTGGGTGCGACTTGGATGCTTTAATTATGCGCCTACCTTCTTTGGGACATCTCTGCCGGAGGTTGTCGACATCAAAGAAAATGAGGATGGGACGGTTACGTTAACGGTGGAGGCAGTTTGCGACATGGTCATTTGCGATGATGCAGTCATTACCCATGAACTTACGGTAAGATTTGCAGAGGATGGCAGTTTTCAGTATTTGGGGAACGAAATCCTAAATGACGGAATTATGCAGATACCCGATTACCAATACCGGATTAAAGAATGATTTGATGATAATGGTGTTCTATGATAATCTTACATGTGTAAGAAAAGAAAGGAGGACACATGAAAAAATTAAAATTAGTTGGAATATTGGTAGCAGTTGTATTGATAGGCGGAGTAATATCCATTTCATTCATAAATAATAACATTGCCTATAAAGTGGAAAAGGAATTATGTGAAACACCACTGCCAGAGAAAACGGAACTGATAGAGTCAATATCACGGGCAGGGAAGCTGACAGGTAACGGAAACGGGATGCAATATTTTGGTGCGATTCTAATTCAGAGCGAGTTGTCCTTGAAAGAACTGGATGATTACTATTCGGATCACAGAAGCAATGAATGGGAGTATCTTGTGGAAATTCAGGAAGGACAGTCTATTGATGTGATTGACCACGAAACTCTGAATTTTGGGAAAGAAATAAATGACGCCGGATATTACATTGTATATTCATGGGAAAGCGAAAATTCTCTATTGAAAGAACTGGATATACGAGGACATTAAAAAGGGGGCTATATCAATGAAAAAATTTATGCTATGTATTATGGGCTCGCTCATTGCACTGTTTGTAGTATTTTGGTGTTGCATTTCGTATACGGTAAATTACAAGAAGATAACTTGCGATACATCCGTTTCACCAGATAAAAAATATGAAGTGATACTTCAAGCTGTTGGAGAACCGGAATGGCCTTTTGGTTCAGCAAGTGGACGGTTAGTCCTTAAAGAAGGCGAAGATAAGATATCGCAAACAGATTTTGAATTGCACAATGACGGTGCAAGCATCAGTAGCAGCTGTTGGAAGGTTACCTGGCATGAGGATTATGTAGAAATAATTCTATCAGGTGAAGAACAATTTGATGAACAAGTCATTTTATATTTCGATGGTACGAAAGAAATACAGCAATTGACAGATGTAGCAGATATTGAAGTAGAATATCCACCAGGAGAGAGATTAGATGAAAGCCGGGTTATAACTGAACAATCCTTTGATGTAGAATTGAATGATTGGGGTGAAGTACAGTTTGTATCTTATCTGCCGACTTATGAAACGCTCTGGGAAGATGTTTCATTTGTGCTGGCAAAAGACAATCAAATTATATATTATTTTCCGGAGTGTTATGAAAATAATAGTACAGAGAATGATAGTGTAGGAATGTTTGATAGTGTTGAAGCGGTTGGATTTCAGGATATAGATGGAGATGGTGCAAAGGATGTGATTGTCATCATAAACTATGTTACAGGAGCAGGACCGCAGGGAATGATGCCACGAAAGACCATTAGAATATTCAGTTCACAGGATAATGGTTTTGTCATTCAACACGATTTAATGGATGAATTAATGGAAAATATGAAAGAGGATGATATTTCTATTCCTGCGATCTGTGATTATGTGACATTAATGGAAACAAATGAAATATATGATGGATATCGTACTATATATCAACAATACTTCGCAGACGAAGGATGTGATTTTATGATATCATACGGTGCGAATGGAAATTCTAGAGTTATCTTAAATGAGAATGAGGAAATAATAGAATATCTTGTATATGACAGACTTTCGGAGAATGAAAAATGCGAATTATATGTTTTATACAGAAGTAAGAAAAACACAGATGGTTCATGGTATATCTCAGAGGCGGAGATCCTTGATATATTTGCATATAGTATGTCTACAAAAGATGTGGTCAGTAGTGGTAAAACATCATGGTCAGCGACTGGAAGTGAAGAGCATGAAATAAATTAAGATAAGCTTTTGATTTTAATTCGATTATCTACATGTGGAGTGAGGTGTTTTTATGAGAAAGTTTGTTAGAACGTATTCTCCATTTTTAGTATATTTTGTATGTGTGGCTTTGGCTTATTTTCTTTGTTTTTATTTATTTCCCAAATATAATGCGGCCTTAGCCTATTTGGGTTTTTTAATTATATATACATATATTAATATTGGGGTTTTTATTTTAGGTTTTTTTATGGGAAAAATCATTGTCAAACGTAGCATTGACATTAGCTTTTTGCTGTGCCTAATATATGCATTAATTTCTTTCGGGTTGATGCTCTTGATAGGTTCTCTGAAATACGTTTTTTATGATTATATATATAGTAACTTTACGTTTACATTTTCAATCTTCATTGAATCATTAGGTGATAGAGATAGTTTGTTTGTTTCAATTGGGACATTTATATCTTTTTTTATTGGAGAAATTATAGAATACATCAATGATAAATCTAATTCTTGACGTATAGAACTGGATAATTGAAACGCTTTTATGCATAAAGTGAAAATAAAAAAATCGGGCAAAGGATTATACGACTATGACCTTTACCCGATTTCTTTATTTCCAGATATTCATGTCGGACAAGATAGACATGGTTATTTCAGTTGCGTTGCCTCCAGTAGCATCGCTGTCTGCACCAATGTTGGTAGCAAAAAAGTATGTATTATCTACAGTTTCAATATAGCCGATAAACCATCCGTTCACATCCTGTCCATCCACACGGCCGGTTCCGGTCTTTCCGTAGAATGTTCCGGCATCGGAAGAGGAAAGGCAGATGGCATCTTTTACTGCATTGATATTTTCAGGGGCGAAGCCGAAGCTGTTATTTTGTAGCTTGGTTAGAAGTTCGACCTGCTCTATTGGGGAAATCTTCAAGGAAGATTCCATCCAATAAGTGGAGAGATCACCACTTATATTTTCGTTTCCATATCCAATTTCCTGAATATAGTTGGAAATGTCAGCGGCTCCAAGCTGTTCGTCCACAGATTCAAAATACCAATTCACAGAGGAATTCATTGCAGACTGTAAGGTCTGATCCGCATTCCATGCTTCAAATGGATAAGTTTCGCCATTCCATGCAATGAACGAATTTTCCGGTGTAATGATATCTTCTTCCAATCCGAACAGGGCATCATATATCTTGTAGGTGGAGTTTGGAGCAACTCGTAAGGTGGAATGCTCCATGTCGTGTATGCTCCATGCATCATTTTCTAAATCGTACAAAACAAAGCTGCCTTCGTATTCTCCAAAGTAGGAAGAAAAGTCAACATAGGAAATATTCTCAGAAGAAGTTCTCCATTGATAATGGCTGACCTCTGCTGCGTATGTAGATAAAATCGGAGCGAGACCAAGAAGCAGGACAGCGGTCAGCATGAATGCAGTCATGCCCTTTAGCCTTTTCATAAATGTCGGCTTCTCATATGAGGCAATATTGATGATTCTTCGTTTCATCTGTTTCATGTTTCCACCAAGGCCGGCAGCAAACGGAAAAGGAGTAAGTGAAACCTTCTCTGCAAAGTTAATTAGTGTATTGCCATAATCTTCGTAAGCATCCTCTTCAAGCATTTTCAAAACGGAAGTGTCACAGGCAACCTCTCTGTCATTACGCATTTCTTTCAATGCATACCAGACAAGAGGATTGAACCAATATACCACTCCGGCAAGGTTCATCAGATAACTGGCAATAGCATCTTTGTGCTTATAGTGCTGCAGTTCGTGTAACAGCATGTACCGCATATCGGATTCGTTGTAATCAGAGATCAGATGAATCGGCAGATAAATACACGGTTTCAAAAGTCCCACAATAATCGGGGATTTCAAAAATGCGGTGCTGTAAACAGGTATATTTCTGTGAATTCCCATTTCCTCTAAACATTGATGATATAGTCTGCGTACTTCCGGGTTCTGGAGGGGAAGTGCAGATTTCTCCAAAGTGCGTAGGCGGAGCGAGGATTTGATTACCAATATAATCATTGCAAAAATGCCTACAATCCATATCCCTAACAATATGTATCCGGAAATGGATGGTGTCTCGCTATTTACAGAAAGTGCGAAGTCATTCATCCAGTCTGTATTTCCTGCTGGATTAATTCCCACAGCTTCTCCTATAGCGGTTGCGGTACCAGAAGCAGGAGAGCTTCTTAAGTTACCAAGCCACGAGAAGATTTGTGGAAATCCGATGAGACGGAACGGTATAAAGGGAAATGTCAGCAACCCAAGAAGCAGGAACCACAGATTATACTGCATACGGCTGGAAAGGTTGTCTTTGAATATCCGCTTGGCTATCAAAAGAATTCCGATGATACCGCTGATAAATACATTGCATATTAAAAAGCGTATCATAAAATCAGCCACGTTAATTGCCTCCTTTTTTTGACCTCTTGGAAAGAAGGGAGCGGAGGGTATCTATTTCTGTTTCAGACAGTCTGTCATTTTCTATATAGGCAGACAGCATGGCAGTGATATCCCCGTCATAGTATCGTTCCAGAAAAGAGTTGCTTTCCTGGCCGATGTATTCGCTTTCTTTCACGACTGGGGTATAAACAAACACTCGGCTCTGTTTTTCATAAGTCAGAACGCCTTTTGTTACGAGACGTTTGATTAAAGTCTGTATCGTCTTAGGACTCCAGCTTGTGGTCTGTAATAATTTATCTGTTATTTCATTTGTACTGATCGGCGCATGTTTCTATACGATTTTCATAACTTCAAATTCAGCTTCAGAAATCTGTGGTAAATCGCTCATTTCAAATCCCTCCTTAAATCTTACGGTTGTAATAAAAATATTATAGACGCTATTTATGTGGTTGTCAATTTTAGAAAAAACAGATTGACTTGAAATCTTACTCGTGTAATAATTGAAATATTACAAGAGTAAGATTTGGAGATGGCAACAAAAAGAAAAGAACCAGAATCACAACGGATTAGCTGGTTCCTTTACTCGTTTGAATTACCTCTTTTATGTATAAGTGCTAAGAGGTATTCAATTGCTGGAAGAATCTCGGCTGCCTCTTGCTCATCACATTCCTGTAGCATCAATAACAGTTTTTGTTTTTTCAACCCGTCCGTAGTAGTGTCAGGGTGAAAAATACGGTCTGCAGGAATGTGTAAATAAGCGATGATCTGGCACAATACTTCGAACTTGGGATTACCACGGTCGTTTTCAATATTTAGTATTGTACGCTCATCACAACCTATTTGTTCAGCTAATGCTGCTTGAGATAGATTCTATCCCGTGATTTATGGTGCATCCGATGAGGATGATTGGACGAGCGAAGCTACATGGTATAAAGCCAATCCTTTCCTTGGAGAAACTATCGATATTGAAAAGGTTCGAAATGCCTATATCAGTGCAAGGGAAAATGTTGCAGAAGAGAATATCTTCCGGCAGCTTCGATTAAACCAATGGGTAAAACAGTCCACACGTTGGATACAGATGGATAAATGGGATGCATGTGCATTTTTCTTCCAACATTTTGAAGTCACAGCATCTTGCAGCAAGGGAAGAATCGGGCTTGGCAATGCATTTCTGATATAATTTCATGGCTTTATTTTGCAGAGTGTCCTGAACATTGTCGATTAAAGCTTTTTCTTTCTGGAGAAGGTAGACATAGTCTGTTTTTTCTTTTTCGTTACTGAAAGAACGGAAGCTTTCTACCTGATTATATTTTAACTGTGTAAGACAGTTATCAGGAATCGGAATCATATTATTGATATTTAATACCGCATAAAGATATCCGGTGGATTCATCCTGGAGTTTATGGAAATCCAGACTGTTGGACATCTTCTGATGTTTTGGTTTTGCAGAGGAAATAGGGACATAGTAGTGGAAATCTCCGATAGTAAGAAGAATTCCCACATGGAGTTTCAAACGTTCCCCATATTCCACATATCCGACACGGGAATCAAACTGTGTCAGGTAATTGATGTATTTTTTATCGACAACGTACCAATCCATAAAGCCTCCTGAAAAGTAAAAAAGTGGGTGGATTACTCCACCCACTGCTGTTAACCGATTGTTTTAATTGGACAATCTAACCGCTTTTAAACGAGCATTTTAACTGGACGCTCTAACCGCTACACAGATATTTCTATCTGTGTTTTTATTATATGCAATTTACAGCAAAAAATCAATGCCTGTAATTGCTAAATTTTTATGACCTTTTTTCGATTTCTACAGGATTGATTTTATCACAGACAGGTACAAAAAGAAAGAGAGGGATCACTGATAAATCCACAGAAGTTCAGAATTTGAACTTCAAGAAGTCTAAGAATTTGATTAATTTCTGTTTGTAAATTTGAAATAGAACATAGACATAACAGCGTAAGGGCAGTTATAGACCGCAAGTGTTTTACAGAAAGCAATGAAGATGTATCTGGAGCATCAGAAGCATAAGGAGCCTTCCCATGGGAAAATCCCGGTAAAGAAGCTGGTCGGTCAGGGAGAGGGTGCAAAGTCCATTGAGGTTACGGATAGCAATATAAAATCCTTTGAGCGTGTCGCAAGGAAATACAATGTCGATTTCGCAGTAAAGAGGGATAAGACCACGAAACAACCCAAGTATCTTGTATTTTTCAAGGGCAGGGATGCCGATGTGATTGCACAGGCGTTCAAGGAATTTGTAAAAGTTAATGAGAAAAAGCAACAGCGTCCGTCATTACGGCAGAAACTGAAAGGACTTCAGAAGATGATCGCACAGAACAAGAACAGTCTTTGGAACTGTATATGCAGTGCAATGCCAGACTGTGGAGACAGGGACAGAGGGAAACAGTAATGATTTATCATATCATCAACAAAGGAACATAAGAAGCCGGAAGAGGTGTTTCGTCCGTATCTGGTTTGTGTGGAGATTCCGGATCTGAATAGCCGGAAGAAGCTGGGAACGGATCAGGAGAAGACTGGAAAATATACGGGTGCTGGCTGTTTTACTATTGTTGCTGAGGCTGATGGTGTTGGAGCATCAAAGAGGGGGCTGCTGAAAGCATATGAGAAAGAGCGGAATGGGTGGAGCTCGCTGGATTTTGTGACAAGAATATAATGGGTGAGTGATGAGGCTTTGCATTGCGAGTTGGTTCGTGGTGTGAAGCCTCTTTTTGGATCTAAAATTTATTATCGAACAATAGGTTATGTTTAGTTAATGGAGAGAATAGCACTATAAATGATGAATGAGTTTCATATGAAAAAAATGTTAGGTTTTTAGGATTCATCGATTTAGATTTTTTATAAATAGAAGTTCAAAAACAGAAGTAAAATATGTGTAGATTTTTCAAAAAAAATGATTGACGTGCGGAAAACCGCGTGGTATGGTTTTTTGAAGAAAGAGATTATTTTAAAGGCAAACCTATTGAAAGGCAGGATCGCAAAGCCAGAAGGGACTAAAGTCAGAAAGCTTGACCATGTCAGCCGGTTGTCGCTGTTTCCATATCATCATAATATATGGAAAAGATGTTTGAACAGAAGAGATTCCGATACCTTTTATACCATATAGATGTGTGATTTTAAAAAAATATAATAGGGACACTAGCAGATTTTGGCAAGTGTCCTTTTTGTATGCAAAAATGGGTAACAAAACTAGCAGGGACAGGTTTTCTGTATACAGATAAAAGCAGGATGAAGAAGGCATAAGACGGAGAGAGGACTTTTATAAAATGAAAAATTATGAAGACAAAATATATTCCTTAGGTGAGACTGTAACGGGGCAGATACAGGCCATGTCACAGGCCGTACAGAAAACACTGGAAAATAATGGCGGGGTAGGTATAATGACAGGATCTTATGACCAAAACCTGTCTATTTTGTCTGTGGATAATCTGCTGTTGCATAGTACAGGATATACATTCGATACTTTCATGGAACAGACAAAAGGTTCATTGAGAAACTTCTTTTATGACGCGGAAGATATACTGGAGCGAGACCGTTTTTTGCAGCTTCACGGAACAGGGGAAGCACAAATCATTGCAGCAAACGGTACAGTGAATAATGTACGGCTTTGTAAAGAGGACGCGACAGATGAGGCGGGCAGACAGATCTGGGTAATGTCCGTACAGGTCAACTGGGATCATGTAAATTTGGCATTGCTCAATGAAGCTATCTATTCCGGCTTCTGGTATTTTGACTGTGATGAAAACAGTGAGATTGTGAATGCAAACTGGAGTCATGAATTCCGAAAAATACTCGGCTATCATGACACTCTGGACTTTCCGAATAAACTGGAATCCTGGTCAGATCTTCTGCATCCACAGGATAAAGAAAGAGTAATGGTGCAGCTTCAGGCGGCAATTAAGGATAAGACGAACCAGATAAAATACCAGGTAGAGTATCGTATGAGAATGAAGGATAATCAATACCAGTGGTTTCGGACATCGGCAGAAGTAATACGCCGTCTGGATGGTTCTGCCAGCAGGATTGCCGGGATTTTTATTAACATTGATGGGGAGAAAAAAGAAATCATGCAGGCACAAAAATCTGCTGCTTTCCACCGGGCTTTTACGAAAGCAGATCTGTGCGAGTATTATGTGAATCTGGAAGCGAATACTTTTGATACCTTTAAGGTTGAACCGTCCCTGATGACCGTCTTTGAACAGAGTTATACATGGGATGAATTGATTCGGCATTTTGTGGATTCCTATGTTGTGGAGACAGATAAGAAGGCGGTATCCTCTTTTTACGACCGTGGTTATATTGCAGAAAGGCTGAAGGGTCTGGAAACCGAATTGGCTTTAGAGTGCCGTATCAATCTGAATGGAGAAGAACGATGGGTCCGCAATGTGGTCATACGTGGCGAAATAGAGGATTCAGAATATGCCATGATTTTTCTGCGTGATATCACAGAGGCAAAGGTAGAGAGCGCACGGCATCTGCAGATGGCAACGGATAATGCTTCCATGGAGCAGTTGATTCAGAGTATTGTGCGTCTGGTTGACCGCTTTGTTGTCTGTGATCTGGAAAATGACAGATATGAATTCTACAATCTGAATGGACAGATGATATATAAACCTCTGGGATTTTATCATGATTTTCAGATGCAGGTTCTTGAAAAATATAAGACACTGGAATCATTAGAAGCTATAGATATCCTGATAGCCCCGGATAATATTCGGAAGAAACTGAAAAGTGAAAATGATATTTATAAGTTTGAGTATTGCAGCCTGGATGAAAAGACTTATAAAATCGCTTCTTATATTCCCTTGGAATGGAAGAATGGAAAGCTGGAAAAAGTATTGCTGACATCCATGGATGTGACACAGGAGAAGAAAGCAGAGATTGAATCCCGTCAGGCACTGAAAGAGGCTTACCGGTCCGCAGAAAATGCAAATCGTGCGAAAACAGAATTCCTTTCCAATATGTCCCATGATATCCGGACACCAATGAATGCGATTGTGGGTCTGACGGCAATCGCAGGAGCAAATGTTGAGAGCAAGGACAGAGTCATTGAATGCCTCGGCAAGATCACAGAATCAAGCCGCCATCTGCTGGGGCTGATCAATGAAGTATTGGATATGGCACGTATTGAAAGTGGAAAAATGACACTAGCACAGGAAGATTTCAATCTGTCAGAGCTGGTAGATAATCTTATTACACTTACGAAACCGGTGCTTGATGAACATAAACATAATTTTGATATACACATCAATCATATTGAACATGAGGCTGTCTGTGGTGACAGCTTGAGGATTCAGCAGGTATTTGTGAATCTGATGAGTAATGCGATCAAGTATACACCGGATGGTGGAAATATTACTTTTTCGATAGAGGAAAAACCCAATGGATTTTCAGAACTTGGATGCTATGAATTTACGATTGAGGATAATGGAATCGGTATGTCACCGGAATTCCAGAAAATCATGTTTGATCCGTTCAGCCGTGCAGATGACCACCGGACAACCAGAGTTCAGGGAACCGGTCTTGGAATGGCAATCAGCAGAACTATTGTGAACCTGATGAATGGCACTATTAAAGTGGACAGTACCTTGCACAAGGGAACTAAAATCACAGTAACAATTTATCTGGAGCTTCAGGAAAAAGAAAAAGAACAGGACAAAAATCTGATGAATCTGTCGGTTCTGGTAGTGGATGATGATAAGACATGCTGTGAAAGTACAGTTGCCACACTGAAAGAAATCGGTATTACAGGTGAATGGGTTCTTTCTGGCAAGGAAGCTGTTGAACGTTGTTATGCACGTCATGAGCTAAAAAATGATTATTTTGCTGTTATCCTGGACTGGAAGATGCCGGAGATGGATGGTATAGAAACTGCCAGACAGATCCGGAAACGGATAGGAAAAGAGATCACCATCATTGTATTGACATCCTATGAATTCAGCGAAATTGAAGAAAAAGCAAAGGCTGTAGGTGTAGATGCTTTTATTGCAAAACCGCTGTTCCGTTCCCGACTGACGGCTACACTGCGGCAGTTTACTTCAGGCAGAAAAGAAAATACAGCGAGAAATTATCTGGAGAAGCTGTCCGAAGCAGATTATACAGGAAAAAGGATTCTGCTGGTTGAGGATAATGAGTTGAACAGAGAAATTGGTGTTGAAATTTTGCAGATGACAGGGGCAGAAGTGGAAACAGCAGAAAATGGGAAAATCGCAGTTGAAAAAGTGGAAGCTTCTCCGGAAGGATTGTATGATCTTGTTTTTATGGATATCCAAATGCCTGTCATGAATGGTTATGAGGCAACTGCAGCAATCAGGAGCCTTCCGGGTGAAAAGGGAAAACTGCCTATTGTTGCCATGACTGCCAATGCTTTTGCAGAAGATGTACAGCTGGCCAAAAATACAGGCATGAATGGGCATATCGCGAAACCGCTGGATATGAATAAGCTGAATGATGTTCTGGAAAACTGGCTGTAATTGTCTTCCTGGATGTATGGGAAAAGCAGCTAGGAAACATAGAGAGGGTTTTGTTATGACAGAAACTAAATATATATTTTCGAAGCAACCGCAGTCCATGGCAGTTTTGGTTTTTATAACCGTGCTGCGGAAGCAGCAAAGCGGGAAGCCGAAATGAAAACAAGGTTTCTGGCAACTATGAGTCATGATATACGTACACCACTGAACGGTATTATCGGTATGGTAAATATGGAAAATCAGTACGCAGATGATTCACAGATACAGCAGAAGATCAGAGAAAAGGTAATGGAATCCCTGAAATATCTGGTGTCTCTGGTAAATGATGTGCTGGATATGAATAAACTACAGAGCGGAGATTTGAAGGATCAGCAGCTTTTGTTTGATCTGACAATGGTACTACGGGAATTGAACCAGATTTATGATGAGCGGGCTGCCAAGAAAGGCATCCGGTATGAGATTGACTGGAAAAATGGTACATACAGTCACAGCGCTCTGGTTGGAAATCCGGTATATCTTGGAAGAATTCTGTCGAATATTATGGACAATGCCATAAAATTCAGTCAGGCGGGTAGTGTGATTACGGTCTGGGTTGAGGAAGAAACTCTGGATGATGGCAGAGCAATTTTCACTTTCTACTGTAAAGACCAGGGTGTGGGTATGAGTGAAGATTTTATTGCACATGCTTTTGATATGTTCTCTCAGGAAAGCAAGACAAGCAGATCCAGGTATGAAGGCACCGGACTGGGGCTTGCAATTACGAAGCAGCTCGTGGACAGAATGGATGGAAGTATTGAACTGAAGAGCAAAGCAGGTGTCGGGACAACAGTTATTGTAAAAATTCCGTTCAAAATTGGCACACAGGATAAAAACAGTAATTTATCAGATAAGCCAGTAAGCCTTGATGATTATTCGGTAGAAGGCATGCGGGCATTGGTTGTGGAAGACAATGAGTTGAACATGGAAATTTCCAGATGTATACTGGAAGACAGCGGTATGGAAGTTACATGTGCAGTAGACGGGCAGGAAGCAGTTGAAATCTTCGAGAAATCTGCACCGGATTATTTTGGGGTAATTTATATGGATGTTATGATGCCGAGGATGAATGGTCTGGATGCGGCAAGGACAATCAGGGAAATGAAAAGAAGGGATGCCAGGAGGGTTCCGATCATTGCAATGTCTGCAAATGCCTTTGCAGAAGACATTATCAACAGCCGGCTGGCTGGAATGAATGTTCATCTTGCAAAGCCGCTGGATGCGGAAAAAATGATTGTTGCCTTAAAACAATGCATGGCAGATAATAGCGATGTAAAACTGCACGAAGATTTGTAGGAATAAAAAGACAGAGCATCTGTATATTTCACAGGTAAAGAGAAAATGCGGAATTGAGGTTGGAAAGAATTATAATTTATCTAAAAATGAAGATAGTAGGCAGCCACAGTGTCCAGAAGATAAAGAGAGTGCAATTGTGGAGGCATTGAAGCATTTTAAGATGAATAGTTAATAAAGAGAGGTGCATATGCTATGCCAGGTATACTCGTGGTTGAAGATGATGAAAATTTAAATCGTGGAATTACATTTTCACTGAAAAAATCCGGATATGATGTTTTTTCAGCAGAATCAGTGAAAAAAGCGAAAAGAATTGCAAGTGATAATAATGTGGATGTTACCATTTGTGATGTGAATCTTCCGGATGGGAATGGACTGGAATTTGTAAGGTGGATGAGATGCAATTATAATACATACATTATTTGTCTTACAGCACTAGATCAGGAGATGGATCAGGTCATGGGATATGAAGCAGGGGCAGATGATTATATTACAAAGCCGTTTAGTCTTTCGGTACTTCTTTTGAAAATAGAAGCACATTTCCGCCGCAGACAGGAGAAAACGGAAGCCGGAAAGATGATTTCGGGAGATATCGTATTTATCGCAGGAGAAATGAAAGTCCTGATAAAGAGTCGTGAAATCAGTCTGACAAAAACGGAGTTGAAAATGCTGACTTTTTTTCTGCAGAATCCGAAACAGATTCTTTCAAAAACACAAATATTGGAAAATGTGTTTGATCTGGAAGGGGATTTTGTGGATGAAAATACAATCGCTGTCAATATCAGAAGACTCCGTGAGAAAATCGAAGACAATCCGGCTGCACCGGTCTATATAAAGAATATCAGAGGTCTTGGGTATATATGGAATCAGGAGGTAAGGCAGTGACAAAGAGATATCGCAAGAAGATTACAGTAGTGCTCTCCTTGGTATTACCTGTCATAGTATTGTTTGCAATATTAAATGGCTTTACCACGTATGTGTTTTATGAAGATTATAAATATAAAATGAATCTTATGACAGACATTGTTGCAAAGGAAGAATTTTCCGGGCTGGATGCTGTTTCGGAATTGCTTAAGGATAAGGATATTGAAACCAACGAACAGGGAAGGCGATTATTGGAGCAATATGGATACTGGGGGAATAAAGGGAATGCATTTTATTCGCAATTCCGGCATCAGGTTATGGTGACCGGTGCTGTAAGCACTGTGATATGCGTGCTTCTTTTGATTATTTTATTTTATTGGAAGAAGACAGAAGATGCGTGTCATCAGAAAATATTAGACCAGTTGGAAGAAATTCTGATCAGATTCCGTGAAAATAAATTTGATGATTTACTGAAAACGGAAAATCATGCAGAACTGGAAAAATTGAATGATCAGCTTGAAGCAATCGGACATCATATTCAGTTGCTAAAGGAAGAAGCACGGGCAGAAAAAGAGAGCACGAAAGAAATGGTTTCTGATATTTCTCACCAGTTAAAGACACCGGTTGCAGCTTTGGATACATGTTTTAGTGTGCTGATGCAGAATGATTTAAGTGCCACAGAACAGGAGGAGTTTCGTATCCGTTGTCGGAGTGCTCTGGATGGACTGGAGACATTATTGCAGTCGCTTCTTGAAATATCCAAGATGGAAACTGGACTGATTCAGATTAATAAGAAAAAACTTCCGCTTATGGATACTGTCATATCTGCTGTGAACCGCACTTATCCTAAAGCGGATGAGAAAGAAATTGAATTCGTTTTTGACTATGAAAAAGAGCTGGAAACATGCACGATTATGCAGGATAAAAGGTGGCTTGGTGAAGCTGTGATCAACGTTCTGGATAATGCGGTCAAGTACAGTCCGTGTGGTTCAAAAATATTTATCCGGTTACAAAAAAGAAACGATCTTGTAAGAATGGAAATTGAGGATCAGGGAATTGGTATTCCGCAGAATGAGTATCACAAAATTTTTCAACGATTTTACAGAGGAAGTTCCAAGGAGGTCATGGAAAAGAGTGGTACAGGAATCGGACTTTTTCTATCGAGAGAAATTATCGAAAAACACGCAGGTACGATTACGGTAACCTCCGGCAAAAAGAAAAAAGGAAGCACGTTTGTGATTCAATTACCATATGTTGGTTAAATTTTAAGTGAGCAGAAATCTTACAATTCTGTAAGACTTCTGCTCGTTTTTTGAAAGTGAAATGAAAGATTGCCCTGATACAATTTGGATGTAAGATGAAAAGGAGGCAACACATGAGTGTGATATTAGAAACCAAGCAGCTTTGTAAGTTTTATGGCGAAGGTGAGAATCAGGTCAAAGCGGTCAATCAGGTGGAGATTCAGATTGAGCAGGGAGAATTTGTCGCAATTGTTGGAAAGTCAGGTTCCGGTAAAAGTACATTACTTCATATGCTTGGAGGGCTTGATACCCCGACAAAAGGCAGAGTTACTTTAGCAGGGAAAGATTTATACAGGATGAAGGAAGATGCCCTTGCTGTTTTCCGCAGAAGAAAAATCGGATTTGTTTTTCAGGCATTTAATCTGGTTTCATCTGTTAATGTCTGGGAAAATATTGTACTGCCACTGGGGCTGGATGGAAGAAAAGTGGATGAAGCGTATGTAAATGATATTATTGTAACTCTGGGGATTGAAAACCGGATTTATAATCTGCCAAATCAGTTATCCGGAGGACAGCAGCAGAGAGTAGCAATTGCAAGAGCACTGGTGAATCGTCCGGAAATTATATTTGCAGATGAGCCGACAGGCAATCTTGATTCTAAGACCAGTGATGAGGTAATTGCACTGCTTAAAATGACAGCAAAAAAATATGGTCAGACGATTGTAATGATTACCCATGATGACGAAATCGCACAGGTCGCTGATCGCATTCTGGTGATTGAGGATGGACAGGTGGTGGATTTCAGATGAAGACAATAAGCAGGATTGCACATAGCAATGACAAAAAGAACAAGACAAGAAGTATACTGATCATGATGTCCATATGTCTGACTACGATGCTGCTTGTTATCATCAGTACTGTGGGAAATGGGGTAATTCATTTACAGAAAAGTCAGGCGGCAGGCTCATATGGAAGCAATTATGGTCTGTTTGTTTCCGCAGACGGATCGCAGTTAAAAGAAGTAAACCGCCGTGCGGAAATAGATGCTACAGGCACTATGTGCACCGAAGGTATCATAAAAGGCAATGAAAAAGGCGG
The DNA here is from genome assembly GCF_003479275.1 of Clostridium sp. AF20-7. Taxonomy (NCBI): domain Bacteria; kingdom Bacillati; phylum Bacillota; class Clostridia; order Eubacteriales; family Clostridiaceae; genus Clostridium; species Clostridium sp. AF20-7. The sequence goes on from NZ_QUGF01000009.1 coordinate 19,255, forward strand.
GTTTGTCTGCATGGATGAGACTGTAAAAAAAATGCTTCCCTATAATAAAGAATATGAGTTAAAGGAAGGAAAGTATCCGGAAAAAATGCAGGAAATTGCCGCAGGAAGAGCATTTTTCCGTGCAATGGGGTATGGTGATGCAAAAGTCGGGGATACGGTGACATTGGATTACCGCGCAGGGATGCAGTCAGAATATAAGTCGGAAGAATTTGTTGTCAGCGGAATCCTATATGATCGGGATGAGTATACCATCGAGGCATCTTATGTTGCTTTCGGGTCACAGGAGTTTTATGATGAGCACGTCGCAGAGAATGACAGACAGTATAATATTTATTTTACTTTAAATGATTCTGCAAATGTATCTATGAATAATATTGATTCGGTTATAAAGCAGATTGCAGCAGCTTGTGGGATCGAAGAAAAAAACGTTATAGTCAATGATCTCTATTTGCAATGGGTCTTGCAGCCGAGTTATGAAACGATTGCGGTATGCGGGGGTTTGATTCTTGCAATTGTACTTTTCTCTGTTGTGGTCATTTATAATATTTTTCAGGTCGGTATTGCCAACAAGATACAGGAGTATGGAAAAATCAAGGCTCTGGGAGCAACAAAAAAGCAGATGAAACAACTGATCTTCAGAGAGGGCATTTTTTTGACAATTTTTTCAATACCGGTTGGATTGCTTCTGGGCTTTCTGATTGCAAAATGCGGTTTTAACTGGCTGGTAGAACAGGGGAATCTTGTATCAACCGGAACTGACTCTATGGGAGTTCAAAATCAGCAGGTGCCTCTGTTTTCCCTGCCTGTTATGTTTCTCTGTATTTTCGTATCATTTCTTACCGTTGCTTTGGCACTGCGTAAACCAATGAAAATTGTTTCACGGATTTCACCTATCGAAGCAACACGGTATTTAGAAAATGCAGAAACACACAAAAAAGGAAAACGAAATGGCAGAAAAAATGTCACCGTGTTTTCTATGGCAATGGCAAATGTAATGGGTAACCAAAAAAGAACCATTGGTACCATCCTCACACTGGGGCTTTCCTGCGCATTGTTTGTGATTATTTCTAATTATGTGGGAAATATTGACACGGAGCATGAAGCACGTCTTTCCGTTAATCATGGACAATTTGAACTGCAGCTTGACTATTCTGCTGAGTATGATGAAAGATATCCGGAGAATAATCTGGATACGATTCTGACGGATAATCCATTGAATGATTCGCTGATTGAAGAAATCAAAAGCATTCCGGGAGTGACAGATGTCATGACGAGAGAGATTGTCTCTGTAAATCTGAATGGAACAAGATTTCCGGCTGCTGTTGTGAGTAAAAATGATTTTGATTTTATGCGCCAGGACGGGGATATTGGCTCTATGGACTATGATCAGGCGGTAAAGAATGGTGATATTTTCTTTGGCTGGTCGACGTGGATGGAACAAGATGGATATGCTCCGGGAAAATCCATTGCATTTGACTTTGAGAATGGAAGTGGAACTTATACCTATCAGGGAAAGATTGCAGGATCCTTTGTAAGTGCAGACACTTATCTTGTCATTCCAGAAGGTGTATACCGTTCCATGAATCCGAGAGGAACAGCCTATGGCTATCTGTGGGTGGACTGTGACAAAAAAGATGTGGCATCTGTGGAGCAAAATCTGAATACATTGATTTCTAATACTTCGCATATAAAAATGGGTACTTATCATGCGCAGTTACAATCTGCAGAATTCTCAGCTCGCACGATGAAGCTTGGCTGTTATCTGTTTATGGCGGTTGTAGGATTCATCGGTTTTATGAATATGGCAAACACCATGATCATGAATATTACGATAAAAAAGCAGGAGTATGGTGTATTACAGGCTGTGGGTATGACAAATAAACAATTAAATTTATGTCTGCAGTTACAGGGACTGATTTTTACGGTTGGCACCATATGTGTAGCACTTGTCGTTGGTCTGCCACTTGGCTACGTGCTCTTTGCCTATGCAAAGCATAATGGAATATTTGGAATGAATGTCTATCATGTTCCAATTACACCAATTCTTGCTATGATTTTGCTGGTCAGCCTTTTGCAGATTGTGCTTTCCTGCGTTTTAAGCAGTAATCTGAAAAAGGAAACGCTGGTAGAAAGAATAAGGTATCAGGGATAGCAAGTAACCAGGCTGTCACTCGGACAATGAGTGACAGCTTGGTTTGCGAGTATACGTCAAAAGATTCTGTGCCCTTGTATTTTCCCTTATCAGAGTTCGTAAACTTATATGGGAATATATAACACAAGGGAAACAATAAGGGAAAGCTCACCTGCGACAAATCCAGTGTTTTCAAGGGTTTGCGAAGAATTTAATAACAAAATATAACAGTTATTAAATCTCTTAAAACAGGTGAAATCTCAATCGGAATTTGATGAGGTGATAATATGAGCAAAAGTAAGAAGTTGACAAATAGGATTATTGCTGTCCTATTGATTGTTTTGGGTCTTATATTGGGTGGCACATGGAATAGCGCGAAGTATTGCATTGGAGATAAAATTTTTATCGCCTTAGGTATATCTCCTTGGTCAAATGGTTCAAGTGGAACACATTATCCTGCTATTATTGGTAGTTTTGTTATTTTGGCTGGAATAAGTATCTTGAACTTAACTTTGCAAAAGAAAACTCGTCTGTGGATTTGGACTGCTGTTATTCTATGCTTTATTTTGTTTAATTTGTTTTTTACCTATATGTAGTAGATGATAACTTCCAGTTTGGCTTTATAAAGAGAGAGATTTAGTAGAAAACTACTTTCTCAAATTAAAAGTGTTTCGCCGAATAGCTTGACCACAACATAGCGACACGTTATGATAAACTTGATTCCACTTTTCTGGGTTTTGTATGCATCGTCTCAATATTAATTTGGTTAAAATGAACAACTCAAAATGTTTTTCAAAGACGCTCTAGGACAATTATATCATGGGCTTTACTAAGCCTATTACAAACTGGAATTTCATAGACGCATTTGCTTTTTAAACGCAAACATTCCCTCGTTTCCATCACCGACAAAATCGTCCGGTGTATCCGGCATAGGATGTTTTTCATTAAAAAACTCCGTAATATGAAAGCCGCAGACATTCACATAAAAATGAATGTTGCGCTTATCAAAGTACGGCGTACAGGTTTCCCATACTTTCGTGTTCGGATATATTCGTTCCAATTCAAACCATATCTTCTTACCGATACCATTGCTCTGAACTCCGTTCTTTACAAAAAGCAGGTCAAGATGGTTATGCTGTGTACTCTCATTGATAACAACAACAGCACCACCCACCATTTCTCCATCGACAACGGCTTTATAGACAACAGAACCCTCCGCATTCAGCGACTGGTCAATGTCCTTTTCAGGTAGAATAACAGCATCTGTTTTCCCGAAAGCATCTTCAAAACCTTTTTGAAATGCTTCCTGCATATCCGACTTGTATTGCGTTAATTCTTTTGGTTCTATACAAACTAATTGGAAGGTCATTTTATATCTATCTCCTCAAAAATACCGATTTTCTTAATTCTACATACTGGAAGTTATAAACATCTTTGCAAATATATCATATCTATCAACTGTACACCGCCCTCATAAATTGGGTGGTCATAATTGTCAGTAAAGAAATTGGGAATCTTGTGAGAACGAACAAACCCACATTTTTCATAAAATGATATCGTCAATGGACTGTCACCTGTTCCAACTTGCAAAACAGAATATTCATCTGCATATTTACTGGCAAGAAAATCAATTAGTGCTTTGCCATAGCCCTTTCCCTGATTTTCCGGATCGACTGCGATATTCTTGATTTCAAGTATTCCATTACCTTCATCGGTAACAACACATTCTGCTTTTTCATCATTGTCTTCAAGCACATACATAGTACCTTTTTCAAGATAGCGCTCAACCATGCTCTCCTGTTCATCAGCTAATAACAATAATGATATAAATTGCTTTTTATTTTCGTTCACTTCTCGGATTTTCATATCCATTACTCCGTCAAATTGGAATTGATCGTGCTCTGTCTTTCGCTAATGCAACTCCATTTTACTGTGAAAACATAAGTTATGCCCGTCTCAAGATTCGCTTTATATCATCCAGATTTTCAACAAAAAAGATTCCCTCCTGTCGCTCGTTAGAAGATAATCCTTTTTCAATCATATGATTTAGAAGTGCTTTCAAATCATCGTAGTAACCGTTCAGGTTGTAGAGAATGCAGGGTGCCTCCAGATGTTTCAAAGACACCTTCGACATTACCTCTGCAATTTCCTCCAATGTTCCCGTGCCGCCCGGGAAGGCAATAAAGGCTTCTCCTAACTCAATCATTTTGTTTTTTCTCTCAGACATATCCTTAGTCACAATCAGTTTTGTCAGTCCATCATGTTGAAACTCATTTTCAATAAAAAAATTCGGCTCAACACCCGTAACATCACCGCCTGCCTTCAATACACTGTCTGCCAATGCTCCCATTAAACCACCTTTAGAACCACCGTAAACAAGTGCATTTCCACTGTTTCCAATCCATGCCCCCAATTCCTCAACTGCTTTTCGTAAGCATGGGTCATTTCCTTCGTTTGCCCCAAGATAAACTGTTATATTCATTGAAAATTTCCTCCTACAACTTCCGATTTGTACTTATTTCTTAAACAGCTCAGAATGTGAACCAAGGCGATAAAGCATCAAAAGAAGAACTTCTCCACGAATCTCATAAATAAGCAGCCAGTCTGGTTCGATGTGACATTCACGCGTGCCTTTATAGTTGCCTGTAAGATCCTGATCTTTGTATTTTGTTTCCAGCGTACCGCCATTCGCCAGAATATCGATTACCTCAAACAGCTTATCAAGATTTTTATTTTGCTTTTTGGCAAGCTTCAAATCCTTTTTAAATTGATTTGTAAACTGAATGTTGTATTTCATACATCGAGAGCTGCCTTAAGCGCATCCATACTGGAATAACGCGGAGCAGAAGGATCCGTCATCATTTTTCTGCCTTCCTCAATGGCAGCGGCTGTGGTATCATTCGGTACTTCCAGTTTTAATTCAAAAGGAATACCATGCTCACGGATAGCGGTTCTCAGGAATATATTTACAGCAGTTGTCATATTCAGACCAAGCTCATTGAAGATTTCCTCCGCCTGATCCTTGATTGCCTTGTCTGTACGAATATTTAAATTAGTTGTTGCCATACAGAACACCTCCATTCAAGTATAGTATATGCATAAATTCGGGTGATATCAATACAATGTCATTATACAAGCTGTGAATTTTCTGTTAAAATGCATCAAAGCCCTTCTGCGTAGCAATCTGCGAATAGACTTTGTATCAAGAAGATTTATGCTGATTCAGAGCTTGAAGAAGATTCAACTATTCGGAATTTCCGAATAGTTCAAAACGAAGGTTCTCGTCAGGTCACACGCGATACCAAACACTATAACCTTCAAATGATCATTGCCGTAGTATGATATCGGATAAGTTGCCGGAGGATATTCAAAAGATGTACGATCACGCACATAAAGAATAAAGAAATGCCGCATATTTGCCCTTTAGAGACAAATATACGGCATTATTAGTATTCAAATGGAATGAAGGTTTAGTTTGTGGGTATAGAAAAAGCACCGTCCAAATAAACCTTGAACGATGCTCTGATAGTTAGCGGATTGTTGCTCAATCTTCTATCTCTTTATATTTTGTTTTATTGCAGTGGTCACTGCATCTATATTGAATGGCTTTGAAATGTGTCCGTTCATTCCAGAATCCAAGGATGCCTGTACATCTTCCTTGAAAGCATTTGCAGATTGTGCGATGATTGGAATTTTCGCAGCGTCTGGGCGCTCCTTGCTCATTGCACGAATTGCCCTTGCCGCCTGATGCCCATTCATTTTAGGCATCAGGACATCCATTAGAATCACATCATATGTGTCTGCTGGATTGTTGGCAAAACAAGCAACTGCGTCCTGTCCGTCTACTGCACGAGTTACATGCATACCTGCTTCTTCGAGCAGCGTGATTGCCAATTCCGCATTCAGCTCATTATCTTCTGCGAGAAGAACCTTTACTCCATTAAGGCTGACATCCTGTATCAGATTCAGCTCAGGTATCTGTTTTGGGTCTGCAAGTTCCATAGGAATTTCTACTGTAAAAGACGAACCACACCCTTTCTTGCTGTGAACCGTAATTATACCGCCCATCAGTTCTACATATTGCTTGGAAATTGCCATTCCAAGCCCCGTTCCGGCATAATGTGTTCGTGCGCCGTTATCCTCCTGTGAAAAGGGTTCAAACAGCCTTTTTTGAAATTCTTCACTCATACCAATGCCATTGTCTTTTACCGCATAACTGCTTACAATATGCCGTTCGTCTATGCCCGGTTTGATACTAATTTCAAAAGTAATCGTTCCGCCATCTTTTGTAAACTTGACCGAATTGCTCAGAAGATTCGTCAATATCTCACGAATTTTTGTTGCATCCGTCAGAACATAAAGTTCTTTGGGGATGTTGCGATGTATCTCAAATGTTAAATCACGATTCAGTAGGAGTCCATCCACGATAGCAATCACATTATCTATTAGGACAGGCAAATTCTCCGGCTCAGGTGAGAAGCTTACCTTTCCGTTCTCGATACGGCTAAGATCCAGTACATTATTCAATAACAACAGCAGATGCTCTGAACTTATTTTTACCTTTTGCAGACTATCGTGAATTTCAGATACATTTGTCTGGTTCAGTGCAATGTCCGTAAATCCGATAATAGCATTCATAGGTGATCGAATATCATGTGACATGTTAAGTAAGAAGGATGATTTTGCTCTGTTTGCGGTCTCTGCTTTTTCCGCAGCCTCGCGCAACAAAATCGTCTGTTCAATTTCATCTTCTCTTTTTCTTTTGTAGCCGATAAAGCAGACAGCACAAAGCAAAAACAGCACACATCCTGCCATAGCTCCAACATAAACGGATGCTCTTCTTGTTCGCTCTACAAGCCCATTCACAGACTGCATATCCATTTCAATGCATAAAGCACCAACTATTTCATCCGAATCGCCCGTTATAGGATAACAGGCTGTGAAAATAGGACCCCATGTCGTATCAACAATGTTCTGCGAATACACCGTTTCTCCTGAAAGAGCCTTGTTAATATACGGAATCATTTCATCCTCAATATAGTCTCCCGGATGTCTGACATCTCCTGCGTTGGGATCCAGACCGTCCACCACATAGATCAGCCTGTTTTCTTCATTTCGGGTGGCGGTGTATAAATATCTGGTTGAATTCAGCGTTCGAATTTCATTTAGAAACGAGGAAACCTCGTGATACATTTCTGTATTTTCATCAGATTGATGGCGGAGCGTGGCAAATTCTTCTCTTCCGATTTTTTTATTTACCAATTTATGAATTGCATCTGCATTTTCCATATCACGTTTGAGTTCCGTTTCAAGGGCGATATCTGTATACGATTTTTGCAGAATATATGTATATGCTGATGCCAACAATGTGATTGAAAGCGTCAAAATTGCAAATAAACCTATGGAAAACTTAGTAAATCGCTGCTTTAACTCCTGAATGTCTTTGACTGACTTCTTGTCTGCTTGTGTTTTCATTCAATTTGACTCCACTTTTTATTTCATAGAAATATGTGGAAGGGGCTGATGTAAATACCGCATCTGCAGAGCGTGCATTTTTCCATCAGCTGATTCGCTTTTCAGATTTATCCTTTAATTGTTTCCTTATCCGTTCGGATGTTCAGATTTGTTGCTGACATACGCACAACTTCCACATGGTTTACAGTATACTTACATACTCATGTTACATCAATATAGTGTCATTATATGAGCTGTGAACTTTCTGTTAAAAGGCATCCATGTCAGATTGTGTAGCCATCTGCGAATAGCCTTTATATTCATCAGAAGGGTGATCCCTCTGGGATGGGGATTTATCCGCGGATATGCGGCTTTGCGGTATGAGAAGGTTTATTTTTTTGTTTGGGGTTTCAAACTTTTATGTGACAAACATAACTGTCTGTGTTATTATAAAAATGATATAAGCGAAAATGACTTTTGCGGAAACGAAAGTATCTTTATATTTTTTTATCCGTATACTTCCCATGATGGGGATAAATACTTGCAAAGTTGATTACTAATATTTTTTCATTATTACAGGTACAATAAGAACATGTAATAGCGGAAATGAGGTATAGTTACTTGCAGATAGAGAAGTATATTGCGGATAAAATAACATCTTTATGTGAAAAGCGTGATATCAGTAAATACAGATTATCGCAGCTGTCGGGAATTTCCCGGTCGTCACTGGGAAGGATCATGGCGCAGGAAAACCTGCCGTCGCTGATCACACTTGAAAAAATATGTGCAGCTTTGGGCGTGACATTATCGCAGTTTTTTCAGGAAGGTAATTCAGAGAATCTGACAGAAAAACAGAAAGAAGTTCTAGGGATATGGAACGATCTGAATGCAAATGAGCAGGAAACAGTAATGTCAATGCTTCGTGGACTTCGGAAGTAGAAGAACAGTTCGAGTATATATATCGGCTGTTCTTTTTTTGTTTTCAGGCGTTAAAACGGTAATGTTTTTCTTGTGTACAGTAGAGCGCTATAGTATAATAAAACCAGTTTTTTGCATAAGTTTAAAAGCTATAATAAGGAAATCGGCAAACCAGATGAAAGTCTGGGACGCAAAGCTACAGGGCCTGTAAAATGGCAGCCAGTTGCATAAAATGAGGTGCACTGTCTGTCTGACAGTGCTTTTTTGTGGTGTTATTTCATAGGCGTAACTATAATGACTTTATCAGGAAAGAAAGAGGTAAAGTATGAAAAAGGCAAAACGTTGTCTGATAGCAGTGGTGTCAGGTGTACTTGTAGCAACTGCTGTCTTGTCTGGATGTGGACAGTTAAAGAAAGAAGTATCTAAAAACGATGATCATATTACCGTTTATCTGTGGGAAAATCGTTTGATGAAAAATATTGCACCCTATATCCATGAACAGTTTCCTGATCAGGATATTGAATTTATTATTGGGAACAATGATACCGATTTATACAGTTATTTTAAAGAACATGATGAATTACCGGATATCATAACAGTACGTCGATTTTCTGGAACAGATGCACAGGACTTACAGCCTTATCTTATGGATTTTGCTTCTTATGATGTTGTTTCTAAGTATTATTCCTATGCGGTGCAATATTATAAGAATGCGGAGGATGAAATCCAGTGGCTGCCAATCTGTGGTATTCCTCAGACGATCATTGCCAACAAAACACTGTTTGATCAGTATGGCATAAAGATTCCAGAAAATTATGAGGAATATGTACAGGCCTGTCAGCAGTTTTATGATAATGGCATAAAACCGTATTCCATGGATCTTGGTGAAGACTGGTCTAATAATGAAATCATCCAGGCAGCGGCAATCGGTGAGTTTACAAGCCTGGATGGTATTGAATGGCGAAACGGTGCAGAGACTGCAGCGGATGAAGTGAAGTTTGATGATACATTATGGAAACGTATTTTTTCAGAAACCAGTCAGTTTCTTAAGGACTCGCATTTTGGCAAAGAAGATATCAATATTGACATCAATACAGGAACCCAGATGTTTGTCGAGGGAAAATCAGCAATGTTTCATGGACATCCGACGGTTATGCAGCAGCTGCAGAAACAGATGGATGCGGAGCTGATCCGTATTCCTTACTTTTCACAGACATCGGATGAATCCTATGTGTATATGACTCCGTCATTAAACATTGCATTTAACAAAAACCTGGAAAAAGACCGGGAGAAACTGGATACTGCACTGGATGTGCTGGATTGTATGATTTCAGAAGAGGGGCAAAAGCTGATTGCGGATGGAAGCGGTGTTATTTCATTGAATACAGATGTTCCAACCATGATGCAGGATGTACCTGGACTGGAAGAGGAAATTAAAAATAATGCTGTTTATATCCGATATTCCGCTCAAAAATCATTTGATGCAAGTCTTGAGGCTGTTCACGGATTACTGTCAGGGGAAATGGATGAAACACAGGCTTATGATACTTTGCGCAGTGTAATGAATCGTAAAGTTCCGGAAGAAAAAGCAACGGTGAATTTTGAAAATGAATATTCCATTTCACTGAACGATAGAAATGGCCGTGATTCAGCATCTTCCATTTTAACTACGATCAGAGAAGAAAATGATGCACAGCTGGCTCTGGCACCATATTATTATTTCACTTCTTCTATGTATAAAGGAGAATGCACCAATAGCCGGGTTGGCATGATGACAGCAAAGAGTTCAGATACAGCATTATATTTTACAAAAATTAGTGGTAAACAGGTTTGTGAACTCGTGGAAAATTATTTCGCCGATGCGGATGAGAATTTTTATGTAACCAATAAATACGAATTACCAATTGCATCCGGTATGAAAATTATCGTCAATCAAGCGGAAAGTGGATTTTCATTAAAGGACTTGACAGTTAATGATAAGAAAATAGACAAAGAAAAGGAATACTCGATTCTTCTTACAGACACCACAATGTCTGTTTTGAAAAAAATAAATCCGAAATGTGAGATTGAGCAGCTTAAAGATACAACATTATCAAGTGCATGGATCGAAGCAATGTCAAAAGGACAGCAGCCGTCAGCACCGGAAGATTATATAGAGGTTGAACAGTAAAAGTGAAGATAGAACAAACGGTAAATAAAAGAAAAAAAATAACAAGGCTGTTGCTTATACTACTTATTATTCTTTTAAGCGTAGTTTGTATAAAGTATCTTATAAGTAAGTCTAGCAAGTATATCAGTGAAAATGGAAAAAGCAGTATGGGAGCTGTTGTTGAGCAGATGCAGCAGACCTATGATCTTCAAGTGAGTGGGTACTACAGCCAGCTGCAGTTGGTTAAGGAATTTTTACTTCATGAGAGGGAGCTGTCTCTTGAAACGGATATGAACAAAAGTTTCTTTGAAGCATGGGAAAAAGAATCGGAAAGTACACTTATATTCCTTCGGGAAAATGGTCAGGCAATATCAGCAGGTGGAACAAAAATGCGGATTGATATGCCAAGTAAATTTCTGCTGGACTTAAAGAATGGATACAATATTGGAAAACTGGTGCGTGTTGATTATGATCAGAAGAAAAAAGACGGTTATCTGGTTGCGATTCCATGTCAGGAATATACTATCAATGGGGAAACTTATACGGCAATTGGAAGCGTGTATGATCATTCGAAACTGGATTCCATGTTAAAACTGAAAGGTTATGACGGGAAAGCATATTTGTTCATTCTGGATAATGACGGAAATATTACGTATACGAACCAGAGTGGTGATAAATACCTGCGTAATTATTCTCTGTTAAAACATTTAAAAGGAGAACAGGCTATTACAGAAGAAGAGGCTGATTTGTTCAAAAAGAAGTTTAATAACAGAGAATCCGGAGTTGCACTTTTGGGAAAACAGAACCCCTATTATCTGGGGTATTGCCCGATAGAAAGCAACAACACCATTTTGGTATGTATTGTGGAAAGGGGAGTTGTTGACAATGTGCTGAGGGATTACCAGAAAACGGTGTTGTTTACAACAATACTCATGGCAGGTTATATATTTTTACTTTTTGCCGGATTATTCTACAGTATTTCCAGACTTAGTCTTGCAGATCAAAAAGCAGAATATGAAAAAAGAAATAATGAACTTCATTTACAAACAATGAAGGAAATGGAAGTAGTCAATCAAAAACTGAAAAAGGCAAAGAACGTTGCAACAGAGGCTTTGCAGACAGCTGAAAATGCAAATAAGGCGAAAACGGATTTCCTGTCTAATATGTCACATGATATTCGTACACCTATGAATGCAATCATTGGTATCACATCTTTGATCAGACATGATGCAGGTAATAAAGCAAAAGTTATAGAGTATGCAGAAAAAATAGACATTTCATCACAGCACCTGTTAGGAATTATCAATGATGTTCTGGATATGAGCAAGATTGAGGCAGGAAAAACAGTCTTCAAGTATTCTGACTTTTCTATTCTGGATCTTGTACAGGAACTTGACACTATATTTCATACTCAAATATATGAAAAGCAGCAGACCCTTACAATCATAAAAGAAAATATTCAGCATGGGTGGGTGAATGGGGATCAGGTTCACCTGATGCAGATTTTCAGCAACCTGCTTTCCAATGCAGTGAAGTATACCCAGGAAGGTGGGGAAATTCAGTTCTTTGTAGAAGAATGTGAGACAAAGTCATCTGTCTATGCAAAGTACCGTTTCTTAGTTAGCGATAATGGTATGGGAATGTCAGCAGATTTCAAGGATACAATTTTTGATGCGTTTACCCGTGCGGAAAGTTCCCTTACAAATAAAATACAGGGAACCGGACTTGGAATGGCGATTACTAAGAATCTGGTTGAGGCAATGGGAGGTACCATTGATGTGGAGAGTGAATTGGGACAGGGAAGCTGTTTTGAGGTTCTCTTGGATCTGAAAATTGCAGAGGATAGAACGGTTGCTCTGGCGGCACAAGAAGAAACAGATGAGCAGGATGGAAATATTCTGCAGGGAATGAAATTCCTGTGTGCAGAGGATAATGAGTTGAACGCGGAGATCCTGATAGAACTGTTAAAGATTGAAGGTGCGGAATGTACCATTTGTGAAAATGGCGAAGAGATTTTGGAAGCATTTGAACAGTCTGCTCCAGGTGATTATGACATGATTCTGATGGATGTGCAGATGCCTATTATGAATGGTTATGATGCAACGAAGGCAATCCGCAGAAGCTCCCATGAAGCGGCAAAGAAGATTCCAATCATTGCAATGTCTGCCAATGCATTCTCGGAGGACATTCAGAATTCTCTGGCAGCCGGTATGAATGCACATATTTCAAAACCGGTTGAGATGAAGGTGCTGGAAAAGACGATCAGAAGCATAAAATCTGGTGGGGGGGGGGTACCGAACCGCAGGTCACTAAACAGTGACAAATGGATTTGATGCGGCAGTGCAATTTTATTAAACCAGGAGGTTGACCAGGAGATTTAATATGATTTCGAGAGCTAAGAAATATGTGGCAGTGTTACTGACTTTTGTATGCGTGTGTATAATATTTTCTCCCCAGACTGCATATGCAGCCGAGGACAGTTCGCAGCATGAAACTGTCAAAGTCGGTTTCTTTGCCATGGATGGTTATCATGTGATGGATGAAGAAGGCAACCGCAGCGGATATGGCTATGATTTTCTTCGTCTGATGGCCCGTTATTGGGATGTAGATTACGAATATGTCGGATACGATCAGAGCTGGGATGATATGCAGCAGATGCTTGAAGATGGCGAGATCGACATGGTAACATCTGCCCGCAAAACACCGGACAGAGAAGAAAAGTTTGATTTTTCACGTCCCATCGGAACCAATTATGGGATGCTGACCGTCCTCAGTGACAACAGCACGATTGTGGACGGCAATTACAGCACTTACAACGGTATGCGTGTGGCGCTTTTGAACGGAAACACCCGGAATGAAGAGTTTGCGGATTTTGCAGACAACAAAGGATTTACATATGTTCCATCTTATTTTGATACGACCGCAGAAATGAAGGAAGCCCTTCAGAGCGAAAAAGTTGATGCGATTGTTACCAGTTCTCTGAGAAAAACAAACAATGAGCGAATCGTGGATAAATTTGGCAGCAGCGATTTCTATGTCATTGTTAAAAAAGGTAATACAGAATTGCTGAATGAGATCAATTATGCAATCGACCAGATGAATGCAGTTGAGGGTGACTGGAAAACGACACTTTATAATAAAAATTATGAAAGCATCGAAACTAAGAATCTGGAATATACGGAGAAAGAAAAAAGTATTATTTCACAGTATTCCAAGGACAACCCGCTTCATGTTCTGTGTGATCCGACCCGTTATCCATATTCTTATAATGAAAATGGTGAGATGAAGGGTATTATCCCGGATTACTTCCGGAAAATTGCAGACTATGCCGGGATTTCCTATGAGTTTCTTACACCTGATACCAGAGATGAGTATATTGCTTATCAGAAAAATACGGAAACCACAGATATGAGCATCGATGCACGCCTGGAAACAGATAACTATGCTGAAACGAAAAAATGGGGGATTACTGCACCTTTCATTACGATGCAGCTGGCAAGGGTGACACGGCGTGACTTTGATGGAAAAATTAATGTTGTTGCTACTGTTGACCAGACAGCATCAAAGTCAATTGAAGATGCAATGGCACCCGGTGCAGAAAAGCTGATGTGCAGTACCCGACAGGAAATGATGGAAGCTGTCCGTGAGGGTAAAGCAGATGCTGCCTTCGTCTACTATTACATGGCACAGGCGTTTGTGAACAGTGACACTACGGGCACCATGACATATACTCTGCTGGAGCAGCCTACATTCACCTACCGCATGGTAATTTCATCAACTGAGAACCATGCGCTGGCTGGTATTCTGACGAAAGCAATGTATGCCATGCCACAATATCTTATTGAAGATCTTGCAGCACAGTATACTACACACAAAGCAACAGAGCTGACATTTGTTGACTGGATCCGTCTGCATCCTGCTGTTACTGTTTGGGTTCTTCTTATTTTTGGATGGCTGCTGACTGCTATGGCTGTGATAATGGTGCGTCTCAGTGCAAGAAAAAAAGCGCAGAAGGCGGCCCAGGAGAAAGCTGAGGAAATGGCGGAATTGGCAGAGCATGCACAGGCTGCAACCAAGGCAAAAACAGCATTTCTGTCACATATGTCCCATGATATGAGGACACCGATGAATGCAATCATAGGATTTACCGGTATTGCAATGAAAAACAATCCGTCAGACGAGGTGAAAAATTGTCTGGAAAAGATTGACGAAAGCTCAGAGCATTTACTGTCGCTGCTCAATGATGTATTAGATCTGACCCGCATCGAAAGTGGAAAAGTGAAATACAATCCGGTACCGGCGGATGTGAAAAACATTACAGATTCTGCATTGGATATTACAAAAGGCTTTCTTACGAACAGGGATATCAACTTTAAGATTCAGCGTGAAGAAGCAAAGATTCCAAATGTACTTGCGGATCCTGCACGCCTGCGTGATGTGCTGGTCAATATTCTGAGCAATGCCGTAAAATACACTCCGGATGGAGGGACGATTACATTTGAAGCCCGGTGTCTGGAAAAGGGCGGGGATGGATATATAAATATGCGTTACCGCATTTCGGATACTGGTATTGGCATGAGTGAGGAATTTACAAAAGAAGTTTTTGAGGAATTTGCACAGGAAGATTCCGATGTGAGAACGCAGTACCATGGAGTTGGACTGGGGATGGCTATCGTAAAGAAGTATGTAGATATGATGGGTGGAACCATTTCCGTGCAGAGTAAAAAGCATGAGGGAACCACATTTACTGTGGATATTCCTTTGAAAATTACAGATAAGGAATGTAATAAGTCAGACACAGGTATTTCTGAAAAGGTGAATCTTACAGGTGTGAATGTCCTTCTTGCAGAGGATAATGAACTGAATGCAGAGATTGCTGCCGTGCAGTTGGAAGAGTTCGGGATGAATGTAGAAAGAGTTGTGGATGGAAAGAATGCTGTTGAGATTTTCAGAAATCATCCGGAAGGCACATTTGATGTAATCCTGATGGATATCATGATGCCTGAAATGAATGGTTATGAAGCAGCAAAAGCAATCAGGGCAATGAATGACAGACCGGATGGAAAAAACATTCCTATTATAGCAATGACAGCTAATTCATTTGCAGAAGATGTTCAGGCATCACTGGATGCAGGAATGAACGCACATTTGTCAAAGCCGATTGTGATTGATGAAGTTATAAAAACGATTTTAAGGTATGTATATAATTGATTAGCAGGGGTTCATGAATTAGTGGAATACAATTGACAGGAGGACTAAAATATGACAATGCAAGAGTGTTACGAAGCTATTGGAGGAAACTATGAAGCTGTCTTGGGACGCCTTCACAGCGAAGCACTGATTCGGAGATTTGCATTAAAGTTCCTTGAAGATCAGAGTTATATACAGTTAAAACAGGCATTGGAAAATAAAAATTATGAAGATGCTTTTCGCGGTGCACACACACTGAAAGGGGTGTGTCAGAATCTTTCTTTTGACCGTCTGTATGAGGTTAGTCATGAGTTGACAGAACTTTTGAGAGATAGAACCGGAGAGCAGCCGGGGATACCGGAAGCAATGGAAAAAGTAACAGAAGTATATGAGATGACAATTGAAGAAATAAAGAAGGGGCTGTAGTATTAAGTGATGCGACATGACTTTCTGCCTTGAATCAAGTGCTTGGAACATCATAAAAATGAGTGGATAAAGGAAACAAAATGTCGATTCACCAATAATTGGCCAAAGCGAATGTGGGAAAACTCCACCGCTCCCAGCGCATGGCCGATTCGCTTCGGTGCTTCCGGCTCTGCTTCCATCTCCGGCTCATCCAGCAGCTCATATACCCGCTCCATGGAGGCCAGCGCCGATTGCAGAGGGTTTGTCATATAGGAAAGCTCTGTGATCGGTTCGCTGGACATGTTCATGTACTGGAAAAAGGCCTGGAACGTGCCGGGGGTCAGGCTGCCTTTCATAAGCATCCCACCGCCGAGGATCGCAATCCATGTGTCTGCCCTCCACGGCAATGTTGATCATGTCGGCGGTGATGGTAGAGATCAGCAAAGCGCCTGCCGCATTCGCTAGCGTGACAAGTAGGATGAATACACACTTGCCGCGATAGGGGTTGAGAAATGGCAACAGATTTTTGAAAGATGAATCACGCTTTCCACAGACTATGGAGGTTACAATAGGCGTAGACCGCTTCGACTTCATCGCCCTCGCAGAGAGCGAAGCAGACCTCTGGCTTTTCGCCGGGATGCAGTTCCTTGCGCTGATTGCCCTGCTTGGTCTGGAGAGATACCCACTCGATGTAGTGCTCCGGCAGCATAGGATGCTCCACGGAGCCGACCTTGACATGGACGATGCCGTTTTCCACCGTCCAGACGGGAACATGCTTCTCCACGGCGGCGTCGGTGGTGCCGGGAACGATCTCGCTCATCGGCTCGCCGCAGCAGATGACAGGAACACCTGCGTCCTTAACTTTGGCAATGATGTTGCCGCAATGCTTGCAAATGTAAAACTTCTGCTCCATGATGATTCTCCTTTTCTTTCTTTAATAATTCTCCGCGTGAATTTCAAAGTAGCTCTGGGGATGGTTGCAGGCAGGGCAGATCTCGGGCGCCTTCTCACCGATCACGATATGACCGCAGTTGCGGCATTCCCACACCTTGACTTCGCTCCTAGCAAAGACCTCTGCCATCTCCAGATTGTGTAGCAGGGCGCGGTAGCGCTCCTCGTGGTGCTTTTCAATGGCGGCGACCAGACGGAACCGCTGCGCCAGTTCATGAAAGCCTTCTTCATCGGCGGTTTTGGCAAAGCCGTCGTACATATCCGTCCACTCGTAGTTCTCGCCCTCAGCGGCAGAGAGAAGATTTTCAGAGGTATCGCCAATGCCGTTCAGTTCTTTGAACCACAGCTTAGCATGTTCCTTTTCGTTGTCAGCGGTTTTAAGGAACAACGCCGCGATCTGCTCATAGCCTTCCTTCTTGGCCTTGGATGCAAAATAGGTGTACTTGTTGTGTGCCTCGGACTCACCGGCAAAGGCAGCCATCAGGTTTTTTTCGGTTTGAGTACCTGCGTATTTCGTTTCTTTCATGATCGATTCTCCTTTCGGTTTTCTGCTTTCATTATATTAGAATTATGATTTCATTCTGTGACAAAGTCACATCTATTTCAAACGATTTAGTCTGTTCTTATCCCGCAGCGTGATCGCGCCTCGTCTTAGTTCCACGAGCCCGTCCTCCGAGAAGCTTTTGAGCATCCGCGCCACCGCCTCCCGCGCCGAGCTGATGTGCTGGGCGATCTGCTCATGGGTCATGCGTATCGTGTCGGAGTCAGTACGCTCTGCTTCGGCAAGGAGAAACTCTGCCAGCCGCCGATCCAATCCCTTGAACATGATCTGCTGCATCGCCCACATCACATCAGAAAAGCGTTTCCATTTCGTGTTCGGTCAAGGATGACCAGAACGGAAGCTGTGTCAGTGTTCGTTCCATATCAATGGCAGCTATGCTTGCCGCAGCCGTGGTTCCCGCAGGTGTGACCTTTTTCGCCGTGCTCATGGTCATGGTGATCACAATGAACATTGGGGTCATAGCCCAGATTTCCGCTGAGCAATGCGCTCACCGCTGCGTCAGCGTCCCCGCTGACACCGCCGTAAAGCTTGATCCCCGCTTCGGCGAGTGCTGCCTGAGCACCGCCGCCGATGCCTCCGCAAATCAAAGCGTCCACGCCGTTCTGCATCAGAAAGCCTGCCAGTGCGCCGTGACCGCTGCCGTTGGTATCAACAACTTCCACATGAGTGATTTTGCCGTCCACAGCTTCATAAAGCTTGAACTGTTCGGTGTGGCCGAAATGCTGAAAAATTTGACCGTTTTCATAGGTAACTGCAATTTTCATAATGGAATCTCCTTTGCATTTTTTGTTGGATTTTTCTGTGTTGGCTCTCTGCATCCGGCACCAACGGCCGCAGTGGGCTGCCTCCTGTCCTCCGCAGATGCGGTAGTTTCCCCCGGTGATGTGCAGCGGTTTCCCGTGGACAAGACACGCTGCGATCTTGCGCCGTGCGACTTCGTAAATCTCCTGCACGGTAGAGCGTGAAATGTCCATTTGCGCGGCACACTGTTCGTGGGTTTGCTGCTCCAAGTCAACCAGACGAATGACCTCGTATTCGTCCAGCGTCAGCAGGATCGGCTTGGTATTCTCGCACCCATTGGGGCAGAAGGTATCAACTTGTGGTGCGCCACAAATCCGACGGCACCGTGGCGGTCTTGGCATGGACGCGTTCCTCCTTTTATTTTCGGTATATACCGATTATAACACCTCGCTCAGAAAAATCAATACAGATTTTTTAAAAGCCGCTGTAATGCTTATCAGAATCTCAAATATAAGTATGGAAATCGACATTTTTGGTGCAGAGGATATTCAAATCTCCAAGCTGTGTGTCGGATGCATGAGTTTCGGCAAGGCATTGACCAGAATCCCGCGGATGGCAGCCGGAAATGCAGCGCCGTCCCAATCAGCGGCTTTTATGTTTCCGGTATTCCGTTGGGGTTAATATGAAATATGAGAAATGGCAATGGGTAAGAAATGATCGGCAGAATATATTTCTGATAAATCAGGCTGTCGCAAGGGGCAATAAAAGAAGGCATAAATACAAAATTGGGAATGAGGGCTTTTGAGGGAGAATAAAGGCGATGGAGTACCTTTGTATTAATGAATATGCCATTTCCTTCGGTTAAATGAAATTGGTCTTCTCCAATCCACAAAGTAACAGTTCCGGATTCAATATAAATAAACTCCAATTCAGTATGCCAGTGCCATTCGATGCCATTTTTGGCAGAAAGTAGAGCTGCCGCCCAGCAAAAATATTTGCTAATTCGGCGTAGACCTCACGGTGGAGAAGCCCGTTTTCCTCCATCGCCCGGAGCTGGGCGGTCAAAACCTTCTGAGACACATTGCCTACGGACTTTTTCAGCTCCCTGAACCGCTTCGTTCCCGGCAGCAGGTCACGCAGGATCAGCACCTTCCACTTGTCCTGACCAAAGGCAAACGGGAAGTGACAGAAGATGATGAGAGAGAAGCGATGCTCTTGACTTTTCTTCAAAAAAGTTTTACTATCAAATCATTATTAGATAGTATCAAAAACTAGATATCGGGGTAACGTAAAAAAGAAATGGTTTGAAAGTTGAAGAAAGGCAGGGGCGATCAGGACATGAATAAGAAAGCATGGAAAGCGGGTGCGGTATCGGCACTGGCAGTTGGAGCGGGGCTGGCGGCAGCGGCGTCGAAGCGGAAAAAGGCAGGAAAAGTGGTTAAGTCGGCTTCGGATTACCGGAATACGGAACGCGGCAGCCAGGAGAAAAACAGCAAGGGAATTTATTATTCGAAGGGAAATTATGAGGCGTTTGCGCGCCCGGAGAAACCGGCGGGAATCGAGGGCAAATCGGCTTATATCGTCGGAAGTGGATTGGCTTCTCTGGCGGCGGCGTGTTTTCTTGTGAGAGACGCACAGATGCCGGGAGAAAATATCCATATTCTGGAGGCGATGGAGGTAGCAGGTGGTGCATGTGACGGTATTCAGGATCCGACCCGTGGATATGTGATGCGCGGCGGCCGCGAGATGGAGGATCATTTTGAGTGCCTGTGGGATCTGTTCCGCAGCATCCCGTCCCTGGAGGTGCCGGGGGCATCAGTTCTCGATGAATATTACTGGCTGAATAAACACGATCCGAACTACTCGCTCTGTCGTGCGACGGTCAACCGAGGCGAGGACGCACACACGGACGGCAAATTCCGCTTGAGCCAGAAAGGCAGCATGGAGATCATGAAGCTGTTCTTCACGAAGGATGAGGATCTGTATGACAAATCCATTGAGGATGTGTTTGATAATGAGGTATTTGATTCGGATTTCTGGCTGTACTGGAGAACAATGTTTGCGTTTGAAAATTGGCACAGTGCATTAGAGATGAAACGCTATTTTCAGCGTTTTATCCACCACATCGGCGGACTTCCGGATTTCTCGGCACTCAAATTTACGCGTTACAACCAGTATGAGTCGCTGATTCTGCCGATGCAGAAATATCTGGAGACGGCAGGCGTCCAGATCCAGTTTGGCACCGAGGTTACGAATGTGCGGTTTGACATCCAGGGTGAGAAAAAGGTTGCGAAGGCGATCGAGTACGTGAAGGGCGGCGAGAAGAAGGAAATCACGTTGACTGAGGATGATTTTGTCTTTATTACGAACGGAAGCTGTACTGAGGGAACGATCTACGGCGACCAGAATCAGGCACCGGTAGAAGGTGCGGAAGTGCGTACCAGCGGCTGCTGGAGTCTGTGGCGTCAGATTGCTGCGCAGGATCCGGCATTTGGACATCCGGAGAAATTCTGCTCGGATATCCAGAAGACGAACTGGGAGTCTGCGACGGTCACGACTTCGGATGAGACAATCATTTCCCAGATCCGCAAGATTTGCCGCAGGGATCCGAGAAGTGGACGCGTCGTAACAGGCGGTATCGTGAGCTGCCGTGATTCAAGCTGGCTGCTTAGCTGGACGATCAACCGTCAGGGACAGTTCAAAGCGCAGAATAAGGACGAGATCTGCGTCTGGGTATACAGTTTATTTACGGATGTACCGGGCGATTATGTGAAGAAGCCGATGCGCGCCTGCACGGGCAAGGAGATCACCGAAGAATGGCTGTACCATCTCGGAATCCCGGAGGATCAGATCGAGGAACTGGCTGAGAACCATGCGAACTGTACGCCGACGATGATGCCGTATATTACAGCATTCTTTATGCCGCGGCGTGCCGGAGACCGCCCGGACGTTATCCCGGATGGATGTGTCAATGCGGCATTTCTGGGGCAGTTTGCGGAGACCCCGCGTGATACTATTTTCACGACCGAGTATTCCGTCCGCACCGCGATGGAGGCGGTGTACGGCTTGTGCGGCGTAGACCGCGGCGTACCGGAGGTATGGGGAAGTGTCTACGATATCCGCGAGCTTCTGGACAGCACGGTCAAGCTGATGGACGGCAAATCGCCGCTGGAAATGAAGCTGCCGATGCCGCTTGAAGCACTCAAAAAGCCGATTCTCCGGAAGATTGACAAGACGGTGGTTGGAAAGCTGCTGCGCGATCACGGCGTGCTGAAAGACTGGATGGTGTAAGAGACTGAGGAACGCAGGTGTTACTGTTCACAGTAACACGCAGGTAAATATGGCTGCGTTAGATAAAGGAAGACAGGCTGTCACAAACAGAAGGCCCCGGACGGAAAACGTTCGTTTGGCATTCGTGTGGCAGCCTTTTTTTGTGTAACAGGAAATTGTCGTGAGGCACATTCTTTTTCACTTGCCCGTTTTTCTCTGACATGATACAATAAAGATTGGCGTAAATGTAGAAAATTTGAGAAGAAAACGATTTTGAAAAGGATCGTTTGATAGATGTGAGGGAAAATAGATGGATTATTTACTTTGTATCCCGGCGCGGGAGACAAATACGAGAGAGAATTGTGAGAAAATACATAATGTTCTGGCGCGCATGTCCGATACCTACAAACTGCGGATTGTACCGGAACCGGTTAAGAATAAGCAGTTTCCATGTCCGCCGTATTACAAGAAATACCGGATCTACAAGCCGGTAAAGGAACGCGATACGAACGGAGAGGCATATCTGGAAAAAGAAGAGGAAGAGATGCTCTTGAGTTCCTGCAAGACGGAGGAAGAGCAGGAACTGATGAAAAGCTGTATCTATGCGTACCAGTATTCGGCGGCGATCGTACTTAAAAGCTTCCGGGAGAAGGAAAAGAAAAATAAGATGCAGGTTCGACCTCTTTCGGAGCGGACACAGGCGCCAAGAGGCGTAAGTGGTCCGAATAGGGGAACACGTCTGGAAACACCGGAAAAAGCCGAAAAGTCGGAACAGGAGCGCAGCGCACAAGAACGTCCGTCTGGCAGTGACAGACCGGAACGATCGGAGAGAAGCTATCGGAACCGTACAGCGGATCGTGCTGCTGAGGGGAATACTGAGCGCACGCAGGGCAGAGAAAGAGCTTGCTCAGAGAGAGAGGGCAGCGCGTGTTTCGGGAGCCGAGAGAGCAGCGGACAGACGTAGCGGAAACCGCGCGGTGCCGGAAAATGAGAAAAGGGAAGACCGCCCGGCTTCTGGAAGGCGGGAGCGGTTTGAGCGCCGTCCACCGCGCAGAGGAGAACGGCCAGAAGTGGAGAAAAATGAGGTCGTGAAAGACCCAGTGCAGGGCGAACTTCCGTTCCGTGCTTACATGGAGACAGGTAGCCTCCCGGCGTTCCGGGATACGGCAGCAACGGTGACTGCACAGCCGATACAGCGGAAGAAAGAAGGTTATATGCCGATGGAGCGCAAACCGGCCGCGCAGACGCAGGAGCCGGAACCACAGGTGTAAGGTATGTGACAGAAACAGAACGATAAAATTAAATCATAGAATTTATAGAATGGCATCGAAACAATAAGAGTTCCGATGCCATTTGAGCATCAAACAGGACTATGCTTTCCATTTCTTTATTCCAACCATTCAGTTCTAATCCCCCCTATTTTCCGCATATGAATAAATGCAGTCTGTGAAAAGTACAGAACAGGGACAGAAAAAGGGGGAAATGCGCATGTATGAGAACCGGACGGTGGAAGAGGTGTGCAGGGAGTTTTCGGTCGATTTGCGGACAGGCTTATCGGCAGCGGAAGTGGAGGTGCGGCAGCGCCATTATGGGGAAAATGAGCTGCGGGAAGCACCACCGCGGAGTCTGATTGTGCGCATCGGGGCACAGCTTTGCGACTCCCTGATTTTTGTGTTGTTTGCGGCAGCCGGGATCTCCCTGCTTTTGGGCGAGTACGGCGATGCGGGGGTAATTCTGGCGGTTGTCGTATTAAATGCCACGGTGGGCGTGATTCAGGAGGGGAAGGCGGAGAAAGCGCTCGAATCCTTAAAACGGATGACGCAGCTGGAGGCGGTTGTGATCCGGGAAGGAAAAGAGCGGGAGATTGCCGCGCGGGAGCTGGTGCCGGGGGATCTGGTCGTGCTCGATGCCGGGAGGCAGGTTCCAGCCGACCTGCGTCTTACCGAGACAGCTGAAATGCGGGCAGAAGAATCAGCGCTGACCGGCGAATCGCGGGCGGTTGAGAAAAACAGCCATTTTTTAGCCGCCGGTGCGCTTCCAGTGGCAGAGCGTAAAAATGAGACATTTATGACTTCTTACGTGACGGCAGGGCGGGGAAAGGGAATTGTCATCGCCACCGGCATGAATACGGAGGTAGGGAGGATTGCCTCTCTGATCCGCGAGGCGCCGGAGGAGGAGACACCGTTGCAAAAAAGGCTGTCGGATCTGGGGAAACTATTGAGTATTCTTACGATCGGGCTGTGCGTTTTATTATTTACCCTCGCCGTCTGGCAGAAGCGCGACGTGATGGAAATGCTGCTCACCGCGATTTCCCTGGCGGTAGCTGCCGTGCCGGAGGGGCTTCCGACGACGGTGACGATTGTGCTGGCGCTGGGAGTGACGAAAATGGCGCGGGCTGGCACGATCGTGCGCCGTCTTCCGTCCGTGGAAACACTGGGGGCAGTCAGCGTGGTCTGCTCAGATAAAACGGGGACGCTGACGAAAAATGAGATGACGGTGACGACATGTTATGTAAATCGACAGGAGTATACGGAACAGGAATTGGCGCGCTCTAAGGAAGGAGAAGTGGGAAAACGGCTTCTGGAGGTATTTGCGCTGTGCAGCGATGCCGGGGAGATGGTGGGGGATGCCACCGAGCGGGCGCTGTACGGATTTTGTGAAAACTGTGGTGTATCTCCGGAGCATCTGCGTCGGAGATATCCGCGGAAAGGGGAGATTCCCTTTGATTCGGATCGGAAGAGAATGACGACGGTGCATGAGCAGGGAGAAAACTGGATTTCTTGTGTAAAAGGGGCGCCGGATGTGATTCTTAAAAGGTGTCGTTATGAGATGGAAGAGGACAAAATTGTGCCGCTGACCAGGGAGAGGCGGACAGAGATTGAGGCGGAGATCACGCGTATGTCCGCGCGTGCCCTGCGAGTACTCGCGGGGGCGTATAGGGAGCTTCAAACAGGAAAAATGCCGGATGGAAAGCGGGAGAAACAGGTGGGACAGCTGGAGCAGAACCTGATATTTCTGGGTCTGGCAGGCATGATGGATCCGCCGAGGGAGGCAGCAGCCGAGGCAGTTGAGGCATTTCGCAGGGCATCTGTGCGGACGGTCATGATCACTGGAGATCATGCAGACACGGCGCTTGCGATCGCCAGGCAGCTGGGGATTGCCAAACGGCGGGAAGAATGCATGACGGGGGCGCAGCTGGAAACGCTGGATGAGGGAGCTCTGGAGGAACGAATCGGTTCTGTATCAGTCTTTGCACGGGTGTCGCCGGAACATAAAGTCCGGATTGTGCGGGCTTTAAAACGCGCCGGGTGCGTGACGGCGATGACCGGGGACGGCGTAAATGATGCGCCGGCGCTTAAATCAGCCGATATCGGGATCGCGATGGGAAAAGGTGGCACCGATGTGGCGCGGCAGGCGGCGGATATGATTTTGACGGATGATAATTTTGCGACGATCGAGAGGGCAATTGAGGAAGGGCGCGGCATCTATGAAAATATACGAAAATCTATACTGTTTCTGCTTTCCTCCAATCTGGGGGAGATTTTAACCATGTTTGCCGCCGTTGCTATCGGAATACCGGCGCCGCTGGGAGCCGGGCACATCCTTTGGATCAATCTGATTACGGACTCGCTTCCGGCGCTGGCACTCGGCATGGATGGAAACGACCGGGAAAACTTGATGCGTCAGCCGCCGCGCCGGACGGGCGAGTCGCTGTTTGCCGGAGGCGGATGGTTTTGCATGGCATTTTACGGGTGTTTGATTGCAGCGGTCACGCTGGGGGCATTTTTCAGCAGACAGGAGCTT
The DNA here is from genome assembly GCF_003479275.1 of Clostridium sp. AF20-7. Taxonomy (NCBI): domain Bacteria; kingdom Bacillati; phylum Bacillota; class Clostridia; order Eubacteriales; family Clostridiaceae; genus Clostridium; species Clostridium sp. AF20-7. The sequence goes on from NZ_QUGF01000009.1 coordinate 44,830, forward strand.
TTGCGGGCGCAGACGTATGCATTTACCGTTCTGGGGCTGTCGGAGCTCTTTCATTCGGTCGGCATGCGCTCGCTCACGGGCTCGGCATTTTCGCGCAGTCTTGGGAAAAATCCGCTGATGCTTGCGGCATTCCTTGTGGGGATTCTGATGCAGGTTGCGGTGACGGAGATTCCTTTTTTGATGAAACTCCTTCACACGGTGCGGCTGCACCCGGCAGAGTGGCTGGCGCTTCTCCTGTTATCCGCCACGCCGCTGTTAGTGCATGAACTTCTAGCATTTTTTTTTCGGAAACGGCGTTGATACAGCGAAAATGCAGTTTACAGACAAGTGTTTTTGAAGCTGAATGCATTGGCAAAATCCCGTTACTGTTTCCGGGTAGGCACTTTTGGAACCGAAAGTGCCGTAAGAAAACGTGGTGGCAGCAGGAATTTGCCGTATTTAAATGCGAAGCCACGGCAAATTCCGTTACTGGGCACGTATGCGCGAACAGTAACATGCGGCAGGAGATTGAGCAGATTTCGAAAACAGGCTTGTTCTTTTGGACAAAAAAACTTATAATAAAAGGGAGTCCAAGCTGATTTTGTCAGAAAAGTATAAAAAGTTGCTGTCCGCAGACAGGCATTTTTGAAGTCTAAGGTGCCGCATGAAAATAGAATGGAAGCAACCATAGATACATAGGAAGATGAGGGAAGAGATGAGGGAGAAACAGACGAGAGAGGACGCCTCCGGCGTTCGAAAGAAGCCGGCAGCTTCATCCGCACGATCTTCGGGCAGGCGGGGCACCGCAAAGAAAAGCGGGAAAATTGATGTCGGCAAGCAAAAGAAAGCGGGCAAAAATAACAGCCGGAGCGGTGGGCAGATCGTGTTCCATGCGATGGCAAGGATCTTTGGAACCATGTTCAAGACGCTTCTGGTGTGTCTGGTACTGCTGGTGATTGGCGGTGCCGGATTTGGCGCATATAAGCTGATTCCGCTCTATGAGGACTATAAAAGCCAGATAGAGGGAGTGGTGGAAAACAGTACGCTGGATACGTTCCGTTTGCAGGAGGCAAGTTATATTTATGATTCCAACGGTAATGTGCTGGCGAAGCTGACGGGAGACGAGGATTCCAGTTATTTGACGTATGACCAGATACCGCAGAATGCGGTCAACGCATTTGTGGCGATCGAGGATCGGACGTTCTGGGAAAATCCAGGCATTGATATAAAAGGTATTTTCCGTGTCGCAGTCAATTACTTTTTGACTGAGGGAGCAGAAAAGCACGGCGCGAGTACGATCACCCAGCAGTTAGCGAGAAACCGTTTTCTGACCCGCGAGGTGTCGATGGAGCGGAAGATCAAGGAGATGCTGATTTCCTTAGATCTGACGAAGAAATACACCAAAGAGCAGATTATGGAGTTCTATATCAATGATATCAGCTTCGCGAACACGTACTACGGGCTTCAGGCGGCTGCAAGAGGTTATTTTGGCAAGGATGCGGATGAACTGTCCTTGAGCCAGACGGCATATTTGTGTGCGATTCCGAACTCGCCGACGTATTACAACCCGTACCGTCATCCGGAAAATGCGCTGACACGCCGCGATAAGATTCTGGAAGATATGCTGAGTATGGGATTTATTACGGAGAAAGCGTGCAAAGAGGCAAAGGCGGAGGAGATCACGGTCAACCGCCAGAGAGTGCCGCTGCACAACTATGAGACGACGTATGCGATCGACTGTGCGATTCGCTATCTGATGCGCCGTGACGGCTTTGAATTCCAGTATGGATTCCGCAGCGACGAGGCTTACAAAGAGTACAATGCCAATTACAATGAGGTGTACAACCAGGAGCGCGATGCGCTCTACACGGGCGGCTATAACCTTTATACCTCGTTGGATCCGGACAAGCAGACGATCCTGCAGGATGCATTAGATGGAGTTTTGTCCTTTGATGGCAATACATCCGAAAACGGCGTTTACAAGCTGCAAGGCGCGTCCACCGTTATTGACAACAAGACGAACCGCGTCGTGGCGATTGTGGGTGGACGTAGTCAAGAGACGGATACCTACACATTAAACCGTGCGTTCCAGAGCCCGAGACAGCCGGGAAGTTCTATCAAACCGTTGATCGTGTATACACCGGCACTGGAAAATGGTTACACATCGGAAACAAAGATTCCGAATATCGATATTGACGCGGCGAAGCAGAAGGGCGTGGATGTGAAGTCCCTTTCCGGCGAGAGGCTGGAGCTTCGAAATGCGGTCGAGCGAAGTAAAAATGGTGTGGCATGGTATATCTATGATGATATCACACCGGATGTCGGCATGGCATATTTAACCCAGATGCGCTTCGCGAGCGTGCAGGCGGCGGACTATTATCCGGCGACCTCCCTGGGCGGCTTTACCACCGGTATGACGACCGAGGAGATGGCGGGCGCTTATGCAGCGCTGTCAGACCGGGGACAGTACCGCGAACCGACCTGTATTATCAAGATGATCAATAACCAGGGCGAAGATATTTTTGAAGATTATGAATCGGTTCAGGTTTACCAGGAGAGCAGCGCCGTGCTGATGACCGATATTTTAAAGGGAGTTGTCACAAAAGGTACGGCGGCATCGATGGGGTGGAGCGGCAATATAGAGGCGGCCGGAAAGACCGGTACGACCAACGGCAGCCGTGACGGCTGGTTCTGCGGCATGACGCCATATTATACGATGACGGTCTGGGTTGGCTACGACCAGCAGAAGACACTTTCCAGCCTGTACGGCGGCACGTATCCGGCGAAGATCTGGAAAAATGCGATGGAAAAGATGGTAGAGGGGCTTCCGGCGGCGTCCTTTGATACCCCGGAGACGGACAATGGACGCGGAGAAGGAACCTATCTGGCAGGTCATCCGGATGCATTTGAAATCACAACCAGCGGATATACCGCGGCGAATTTCAGAAGGGATCATTTGCTCTCGGATGAGGCGGCGAAGCTTCTGGAGTCTGCAAAGAGCGGCGATTCCGGTCGCAGCAGCAAGGAGTTAAAAGAAGACGCCAGCGCCAAGATCGAGCAGATCAAGAGCGAATCCATCAAAGAGCGGATGCAGCGGATCTACAAGACGGGTACGGCAGGAAAACGGTATTCAGCCCCGGCGGTTGTGCCGGAAACAACTGCCGAGACAGTTGAAGATCCGGCAGAATCTAGCACGACGATCGTGCCGGCAGGACCGGGCAGCGACATCGGACCAGGACACGGTCCGGCGCAGGAACCGGCAGTGGGTCCGGCGGCGGAGATTGGGCAGTAAAGAATTGAAAATGAGAAGAGTCATTTGATGCAGAGACATTAAATGGCTCTTCTTTGTTTTGTAGAAAAGAATTGTTCTATGAAATCTGTTCAAGATTTATGTGGAATCAATGGCGGAAGAATATTTGAATGAGAATAAAATTGACCGATTGTTTATGCAATAAGGGAAATATGGGGGAAAATGGATTGGAAATGTACAATACAATGAAATAAAACATGATAAAAGATCAATACGATTTAAAGTTCGTCAAATAAAATCAGAAAACGACTTGAAAATGAAAAAATAAAGTGCTAATATATCAGTAAGATATCTGAGATATATTAAAGAAAACAAAGTGCATGTACTAATAAAAGATTAAAAAAAGAAAGGAAGGAAAAAGAGTATGGGCGACAAAATCAGATTTGGTATTATCGGCGGCGGTATGGCAGGTCCGTTAAATGCAGGAGCACTTCGGGATATCCCGGAAGCAGAGGTTGTTGCATTCTGTGACGTGAAAGAGGATGTGGCAAAGGAATTCAGCAAAGAGTACAATATTCCGTCTTATTACACGGATTATAAAGAGATGCTGAAACGAGATGATATCGATGCTGTCTGTGTAGTAACACCTCCATTCCTGCATGAGCAGATGGTTGTGGACTGCGCGAAGGCTGGCAAACACGTAATGTGTGAGAAACCAATTTCTGTCGATTGTAATGCAGCTGACAGGATGATTGCAGCATGTAAAGAAGCGGGCGTTAAATTTGGTGTTATCTTTATGTACCGTTTCATGGATCAGGCTCAGCTGATCAAAAAAGCGCTGGATGAAGGCAAGCTTGGTAAACTTCTTTCGGTTGATTGTTCTGGAAAATGCTTCCGAAGCGATGAATACTATGCTTCCGGTGCATGGAGAGGTACATGGAAAGGTGAGGGCGGCGGTTCCCTGATTAGCCAGACCGTTCATTTTATTGACTTAATGCTTTATTTAGTCGGCGATGTAGAGAGACTGACTGGTAATTATATGACAACCCTGCATCCGGATATTGAAGTAGATGACGTAGCCAACGCAATATTCAAATTTAAGAATGGGGCGTTGGGAAGCCTGGTAAGTAGTAGTGCAGTCCGTCCGGGTTATCCGCGTCACATCGAAATCCATGGTGAAAAAGGTACGATCAAGATTGTGGAAGAAGAGATCGTAGAATGGAAAGTAGAAGGCATGAACGAGGATGATTACCTGACCAAAGTAAAAGTTGACTCTGGTGATACAGCAACGGGTGCTGGCTATGTGGCAACCGAAAACCACAGAAGACAGCTTACTGATTTCATCCATGCAATCAAAGAAGATCGTGAGCCGATGGTAGACGGCGTAGAGGGAAGAAGAACGCTTGAATTTATCCGTGCGATTTATCAGTCGAGCGACCTTGGTAAAGAAGTGCATTTCCCGATCCAGGAAGATGAAAAATACGGAAAGAAGACAGCTTGGTAATAAGGAGGTATAGATTATGGAAAAGAAGATGTATACAGAGACGTTGGAAAAGGTTCGCAATGATTATGCGGTTCGCAATATTGATAAATTAGAGGCAGCGATCAAAGCCGGTGATATGGAAAAAGCGCTGGAGCTGCACAAATTAAATGTAGAGAAAAAGACAGGATTTCACCATTTCGCAGTCCGCTGGGTAAATCAGACATTACGCAATTTCAAGAAATGGGCACCGGATGAGGCGATCTTTGAATGTATGGAAGACTATGCATTATGGTGCTATCCGCCATGTCTGCAGGACTGGATGGAGAAATATAAAGCGGGTCAGGCTACATATAAAGATTTCCCAATGGAAGATTTCCTGGAGAACCGTGCAGTATTATGGTCTGCTCTTCATGATAACGGCGATCAGATTTGGGAAGAGGATGAGGAGAAGATTACCTTTACACTTCCGCGTTGTAACAGCGGCGGCTGGCTGGTAACCGAATGTCAAGACAAGGTACAGACTTTAGATAAACCGGATCCAAGAGCTTATAATAAGGAAGGATTCCAGTGCTACTGCCTGAACTGTACAACCATGTGGGAGTTTGGTTGGTACAAATGGTTTGGATGGCCATTATTCATTATGGATGTGCCGACTATCGGCAGTGACGGTAAGTGCGTGATGGTTATGTACAAAGATCCGAAAGATATCCCGGATTCTTACTATGAGAAACGCGGCTTAGAGAGAAAGATCTAATAAAAAACCGGCGGCAGTTTCACCGGCTGCCGCCTTTGTAAAAACTATCCAGGAAAGGGGGATACATTATGAAAGAAAAGGGGAACCCACTTCTCCAGATAATTCGAAATGTAAATGATGCGGTAGTAGTTGTTCTTTTCCTTGCGATGACAATTACAGTTATTATTCAGGTTTTTTTTCGTTTTGTAATACAGAGTCCTCTTAGATGGACCGAAGAATTAGCGAGATATCTGATGATATGGCTGGTATTGATGGCATCGGCGATTGCGATGAGAAATCGTTCTCACCTTCAGGTAGATGTTCTGACATCTGCACTTCCGCAAAAGCCGAAACGCATTTTGACCGCGATTGTAGATCTTTTAACGATTGTTTTCTTATGTATTATGACATATTTCGGGTTCAAAGTAGTACAGTCTACGACGGCTCAGACGTCTCCGGCGATGCAGATTCCGATGGCTTTGATTTACGCGGCATTCCCAACCGGTGGAGTTTTGATGATTATGGAACAGCTCCTTACCTTTATCGAACGCTTAAAAAACAAGAATGCACCGGAAGAACCGAGAGAATTTATAGATTAGTAAAGGAGGCTGCGATATGTTAGGATTTTTATTTATCTGTATTTTGTGTCTGTTTCTAATCGGAGCCCCTATTTTTGTTGCACTCGGAATGGGAACGACACTTTCGATTATGCTTGAGGGAAATTTCCCATTGGTTCTGGTACCGCAGAGAATGTTTGCGGGTCTTGACAGCTGGCCGATCATGGCGATTCCGATGTTCATGCTGGCAGGAAATCTGATGGATCAGGGCGGTATGTCCAAACGGATTGTAGATTTTGCAAGTGCGTCGATCGGCTTTGTAAAAGGAAGTCTGGCGATGGTAGCCGTACTGGCATCCATGATTTTCGCGGCAATTTCCGGTTCAGCAACGGCTGGAACAGCAGCAATCGGTTCGATCATGACGCCTGCATTTAAAGAAAAAGGCTATAACATGAGTTTCGTAACGGTTCTGCTCTCAGCAGCAGGAAGTATCGGACCGATTATTCCGCCAAGTATCTTAATGGTTCTGATTGGATATTCCACAGGTGCATCTGTTGGTCAGTTATTCCTCGGAGGCGCTATTCCTGGAGTTATGATTGGTGTGGCACTGATGGTCTACTCCTATATTCACGCTTCCAGGGGCGGAGATGCATATATCCAGACAACCAAGTTTGATCCGAAAGAAGTACGGAGAACGATGTTTTCTGCACTTCCTGGTTTAGGACTTCCGATTATCATTATCGGTGGTATCATCAGCGGTATCTTTTCTGCAACTGAAGCAGCGGCTGTGGCGGTTGTCTATGGCTTCCTGGTAGGTATGTTTATTTACAAAGAAATTACATTGAAAGATTTACCTGGTATTTTTGTTAAGTCCGCGCAGACAGCGGCTGGCATCATGATTATCACAGGCTGCGCTTATATCTTTGCATGGTTTATCACAGCAAAACAGCTGCCGCAGCTCTTAATCCAGGTTATGAATACATTCATCACAAGTAAGACTGCATTCCTTATTTTCTTAAATATTGCGCTGTTCTTAGTTGGAATGTTTATGGAAAGTTTCTCTGCAATTATCGTTTTAATGCCGATCTTATTCCCGGTAGCAACCGCTTATGGAATCGACCCGATTCACTTTGGTGTTATTGTCTGCATCAACCTGGCGATTGGATACGTAACACCGCCTTATGGAGCAACTTTATTCGTTGCCTGTGGATTGACCGGCAAGAGTGTAAGAGAGGTATTCCCGTTTGTAATTCCTACGATTCTTGCAATGTTAGTTGTACTGATTATTGTTACATATCTCCCGCAGACCTATTTATGGCTGCCGCAGTTAATGGGATAAGAAGATGAAATGAAAGGAGGATTTATTGATATGAAGAAAAATGTGAAACGGTTTGTAAGCATGACGATGGCGATGCTGGTGGCAGCTGGCTCTCTGGCAGGATGTGGAGGAGGCGGCAGCGCTTCCACAGGAGAGTCCGCAAAGGCAGCGGCTAATACAGGCGGTTCATCCGGTGGTGCGGTGACCGTAAAGGTTTCCTTATCACAGGCAGCAACCGAACCTCCGGTAAAAGCAGCGGAATATTTTAAAGAGATTGTGGAAGAGCGATCCAATGGCGAAATTAAAGTAGAAATATATCCGGATAACCAGCTTGGCAATGAGCGAGATGTCATTGAGGGTATGCAGCTTGGCACCGTAGAGATGGCGATGACGTCGGTAGCGCCGTTCTCCAGCTTTGTTCCATCTGTTAATATATTCTGCCTTCCGTTCCTCTGGAGAGATAAGGAACATATGTATTCCGTTCTGGACTCTGACGAGATTGGAATGTCCTATAGCGGTGACTGTGAGGAGAAAGGCTTCCATCTGATGGGCTTCCTGGATTTGGGAACCAGACATATCATGACAACGCAGAAGACGATCAACAGTATCGAGGATTTAAAGAATCTCAAGATCCGGACCATGGAAAATCAGGTACAGCTGGATTCCTTTACCGCATTCGGCGCAAGCCCGCTGCCGATGGCATACGGCGAATTATACACAGCGCTGCAGCAGAACATTATTGACGGTGCAGAAGCGGCCAATACAAACTATTATTCCAAGAAGTTTTATGAGGCAGCGCCGCACTGGGCAATGGTTGGATGGACCAACGACTTAGGTATCTGCGTAGTTGCTAAGAATTTCTATGATTCTCTTTCGGACGAGCACAAACAGATTATCGATGAGTGCACCAAAGAAATGATCGATAAAGAGAGAGAACTTTATACAGCATCTGAGGATGAGTGCTTGGAACTGTTAAAGGGAGAGGGCATCGAAATCACAGAGCCGGATCGCGAACCATTTATCGAGGCAGCCCAGAGCGTATATGATCAGTGGGGCGATAAAGTAGGCGGAAGAGATAAAATTGACGCAATCGTTAATTTTGGAAAATAAAATGTGTTCAGTGACAGAGAAAGGCAAAGGTGTATATGGGATTTGATTATCAAAGTTTTTTGAATGACAAGATTTTTGAAGAATTAAACAAGATAAAAGCCTTTTCTCCGGAGGTTATTGAGCAGGAAGCGGCGGCGCGAAAAAAACCGGGATTTCCGCATGATAAGCTGGTATTTGCGGCAGCGGATCACAATGCCAGAATGATCAATGAGTACAAAGGAAATCCGATTGGTTTAAGTAATAGGCGGGAGTATTTATCCCGCCTGGTGCGGATGCTGCAGAGTGATCAGATTGATGGAATCGAGGCGACACCGGATATTATTGAAGATTTATTTATCCTCAATAAGTTGCAGCGGGAACGTGGAGAAAAGGCGTTTCTGGATGGGAAGATGCTGGTTGGCACTGTGAACCGGGGCGGTCTGAAAAATACGGTATGGGAGATGGACGATATGCCGTCCTGTTATACAGTCGATCGCCTAGTGAAACTTCGGATGGACGGTGTAAAGTTTATGATCCGTCTGAATCCGATGGATGAGCGAAGCAAATATACGGTTCGGTACTGTGCAGAAGCTGTCAATGCAGCAGAGTCAGCTGGTCTTCCAATTTTTATCGAGGCGCTGTATGTAGAAACGACGGAAACGGGGTTTACGATGAAGACGGATTCAGAGAGTCTGTGTAAGGTAGTCGGCGTGGTAGGCGCTCTTGGCTGCCGTGCATCCGGCAAATGGATTGAAGTTCCGCTGAATCATGAATATGCAGTTCCGACGGCGGCGACCACCTGTCCGGTGCTGGTAGTTCCAGACGAGGTAAAGAGTGAGCCGATTGAGGTTGTAGAAGAGTACACGAAAGAGATCGGAATCAGCAGCAATATCCGCGGAATCTTGCTGGGACGAAATGTTATGTACAATGAATCGGATCCGCTTCCAATCGCGGAAGCGATCGCGGATATCTGGCATAAGGGCGGCAACGCGGAAGAAAATTACAAGCGATGCGTCGAAAAATTATAAAAAAAATAGGGCATATCAGGTTACTGGGCATGTATGCGTGAACAGTAACTATATCAGAAACGGGGTATATACAAAAGTCTAATTGAATTTGATCCTTATTTGCGCTATTATAAAAATAAGCATTCCTGTAGACTAAAAGAAGTTGGATGCAAATCACAGATTTGTTCTACAAGAAAGATGAGGGAAACAATGCGAGTTAGTGATGTGGCATACGAGAAGATTAAGATGATGATTATTACAGCCAGACTTCGCCCCGGACAGACATTAGTAGAGGCTGAATTGATGGAAGAGCTGGGGATGGGACGAACTCCCATCCGTGAGGCACTGAATCGACTGGCATGGGAAAACTTTGTGAAAATTGTCCCGAGACAATGTATTATGGTAAATGAGATTTCCTTATATGAAGTGGAATCGATTTATCAGATGAGATTTGCTCTGTCTCCACTTGAATCAGAGCTTGCTGCTATGAATCGGACGGAAGAAGATTTAAAGCGGCTGAAAGACAGCCTGGAAGTCCTGAGAGAGGAGACAGATGCGGAAGAAAGAGTTCTTTTGGATCGAGCATTTCATAGAATTATTTCTTCTATGACTAGGAATCCGTTTCTTGAGCGGGAGATGAATAATTACCAGGATTTGAGTATTCGTCTTCTGTTTTTAAACCGGATTAATTTATCTTCGATTGATGATATGGATATTGGACATCATGAGGAAATTTATCGTTGTCTTCAGGAGAGAGATGTAGATAAATTGATATCGGTTCAGAAAGCGCATGTTCAGGCATTTAAAGAAAAATTTATCCGCTGAGAGCGGGAACTTCCCTTCGCTGAAAGGCGAAGGGAAATATAAGCCACATAAGATATATTTGAAGTATATTACTAACTCGGACTTTAAGTTGAAAGGAGACCAGCTATGAAAAAAATTGCTTTTATTGGAAGTGGAACTATGGGTACAGCTCTTGCAACGGCAGCCTGCAAGGGAATTGATCCATCGGAAGTTGTGATTACAGATGTGGTTACAGAAAAAGGACAGAAATTAGCGGACGAGCTGGGATGCAACTTTGTTGAGACCAATGGAGAAGCGATCAAGGCAGCTCATTATGTTGTGTTCTGTGTAAAACCGCAGTTTTTAAAGAGTGTTCTGGAAGAGGTGAAACCGGTCTTTGCGGCATGTGCAGAAGAAGGGCAGGAAAAAATTATCGTTTCGATTGTAGCGGGTGTTGAGGTTTCAACCTATATGAAAGAATTAGAGTTAGAAGGAAAGAATGTTCCGGTTATCCGTATTCTCCCGAATACAGCCTGCTTGATTGGAAAAGGTTTTATCCTGATCGAACAGGGCGACAGCTACACGAAGGAACAGGAGGACGAATTCCGGTATATTCTACGTGAAGCCGGTGGATTTGACAGCCTTCCGGCCTCCCAGTTTGTGGCAGGCACGGTATTAACATCTACATCCCCGGCGTTTATCGCAATGTTTGCTAATTCTCTGGCAGACGGCGGCGTTTACAATGGTCTTTTACGTTATCAGGCGAGAAGATATGCACTGGAAGGAATCCTTGGAACCGTGCAGCTGTTTTTACAGAGCGAAAAGCATCTTGAGAATTTAAAAGATGATGTGTGTTCTCCGGCTGGTCCGGCGATGATCGGTGTGAAGACACTGGAAGACCGTGGGTTCCGCAGCAGCGTGATCAATGCGGTTGTCGATGCTTATAAACGATTTGATGAAATTGGAAAATTAAAATAATCGTTGCATCATCCTGAAAAAGCCCCCCTTTATATTTTTATACCACCTTAGCAGCCGGTCGGTTTCTCTGATAAAGAGAAGCCGACCGGTTTTCCATTAACTGCTTGGGATATCTGGTTTTGATAAGTGTTGTTTCCGGTACTGTGCTGGTGTGCAGCCAATGATCCGTTTGAATGTGGCGATGTAATTGCTGACCTGGTTGTATCCGACCAGTCCGGCAATCTGTGAGATGGGCAGATCGCGGTGAAGGAGGGAAACACTGGTCTGGATGCGGTAATTAGTTAAATATCCATAGGGAGTTGTGTGAAGAATATTTTGAAAAATCCGGCAGCATTCTCCGACGCTGATATTGGCTGATGCAGCCAGGTCTGAGAGCTGTAAATCATCTGCGTAATGTGCATAGATGAACAGGAGAATGGATTGCAGGCGCTGCTGGCGCAGGAGGTTAATAGAGGTAGAATTCCCACTGCTGTGAAAATTGGAAATCAACAGATTCCACATCGAGGTAATCTTAATGCAGATAGAATATTCATTGCCTTTAACCTGATTGGAAAGAAATAAATCGGTTATTTTTTTGTGCAGTCCGATCAACTCTTTCTGCCATTCGGATTCCGGGTGAATAGAGAAAGCGGAGAATTTCCCGCCGGCGGTATAGGGCAGGACGTAGTCCTGATCCATGCGGCTTCCAGGAAAAAAGGCAAGAAGGCGGTAAGGAAAATTGAGGCTCGCATAGGAGCCGTCTTCCGACATCTGTGTGACGGCATGAATCAGGGAGGTGTTGACGAAAATCAGATCTCCAGCCTGTCCGGGCAGAGAAAGATTATCTACCTGCATTGTCAATGTTCCGCTTAGTACGAGGGTAAACTGCAGCTCATCATGCCAGTGGAAGTCGCGCAGCCAGCGTCCCGGCGGCTGCATGGAATGAATATCAGAATAGTAGACATTGACCGGAAAATCTTGATCTTGATAGTGGTTGATTTCCTGTAACTGGGAAGTAGATTTCAAAGGATCCCTTCTTTCTATAAAAATTCAATATGTTAAGATTTTGGTATTTTTAGTTATTGATATTGTACCATTTCCACATAAGAATTGCTATACTTTTAAACGAAAAGAGATTTATAGCAGGTGCTAAAAAAATAAATCCCACAGAATGGGAATGTGAGTAAAAAATAGGAGGAAATCAGATGGCAGCAATCGAAAGAAAACCATACATGGATCGGATTGACCGATTAAAACAGAGAGTATTAAAGACCAAGCCAGAGATGGATCTGGAAAATGCAATTATCCTGACAAAGGGCTTCCAGGAATCAGAGGGACAGCCGCTGTGCATCCGGAAAGCATATGCATTTAAGAAACAGTGCCTGGAGAAAACTGTAAAAATCTGGGGGGATGAGCTGATTGTCGGCAATGCCGGAAGCAAGCAGCGCGGCGGTATTTTAAGTGTCGATACCTGCTGGTCGGTTCTGGATGAGGAGCTGGATACCATCAGTACCCGTCCATATGACCCATTCTATCTGCGCCCAGAGGATCGGAAGGCATTTGAGGAGATCATCCGCCCGTACTGGAAGGGACGTTCCACGTATGAGCAGTGGCTGGTACAATGCCCAGATTTTGCGGCAACCTTACGTGACTGCGGCGCTCTTTACATCAACCGTAAATCGGTTCGTGGCTGGGGCGAGACGACTGCGGGTTATTCCAGAGTCATTAAAGAAGGCATGGAGGGAATCAAGGCGCATATCCATAAAGTGCTTGATACACTTGATATTACCCGTCCGGGTGACTATGAGAAGATTGAATACCTGAAAGCGATGGAGCTGGCAGCTGACGGTATCTCCGCATTGGGACACCGCTATGCGGCAGAGGCGAGAAAGCTGGCAGAGGCAGAGCCGGATGAGAAGCGCAGAAAAGAACTGTTACAGATTGCAGGGACCTGCGATCAGGTTCCGGAAAAACCGGCGCGTACCTTCCGCGAGGCGATTCAGTCGATGTATATTTACCAGACCTGTATTTTCATGGAGCAGAATGCAGCAAGCTACAACCCGGGACGTATGGATCAATATCTTTACCCATTTTATAAGGCAGATATCGAGGCTGGCCGTTTGACAGAGGAAGAGGCGCAGGAACTTTTGGACTGCTTATGGGTTAAATTCTCTGAGCAGTGCCTGTTCCAGGATCAGGTAACCGCACAGTTTTCCGCCGGTTACCCAATGTTCCAGAACGTATGCTGCGGCGGTGTGGATGAGCGCGGCATGGACGCAGTCAATGACGTGTCGTACCTGATTTTGCAGGCAACCGCAGAAGTACAGTTATATCAGCCATCCCTGTCTGTCCGCTACAATATGGCGAAGAATCCGAGCAGCTTCTTAAAGAAGATTGCAGAGGTTATCAAGCTTGGAACCGGTTTCCCGGCATTTCACAACGATGAAGTTGGTATCGAGATGCTCCTGAACAAGGGAATCCCGTTAAAAGAAGCATATAACTGGAATCCATGCGGCTGTGTAGAGACGAACCTGGAAGGAAAACAGAGATGCTACACCGCATATGCAGACTTCAACTTAGGTTCTGCGGTTGAATTTGCCCTGTTAAACGGCAAGAGCCGTAAATATGGCATTCAGGCATCTGAGGCGACCGGCGATCCGACTGCCTTTAATACCTACGAAGAGTTTGAAGAGGCAGTCAAAGAGCAGATCCGCTATGAACTTCGCGGAACCGTGGCTTCCAGCCATGTATGCGATGACATTGGCTTCCAGAGGGTCGTTCCGGCACTTTCCCTTTCCTTCTATGAGTGCGTAGAGAATGCGAAAGATTACGCATGGGGCGGTGCGAAATATAACCTTGGAAATGGTATTGATGCGATCGGCGTAGCAGACCTGATCAACAGCCTGATTGCAGTAAAGAAACTTGTATTTGATGAGAAAAAAGTAACGATGCAGCGTCTTCTGGATGCACTGGATGCAAACTTTGTGGGTTATGAGGATGTCAAGAAGATGTGTGATGAAGCTCCGAAGTACGGCAATGATGACGACGAAGTAAACGAGCTGACCGGTGATATGTTCTGTTTTATCGCGGACTATATTGAGTCGTTCCACAGCAAATTCGGCAAGATGACGCCAGGTATTCTTCCGGTATCTGGAAATACTCCGTTTGGTCTGGAGGTCGGTGCACTTCCGTCCGGACGTCTGGCTTGGAAACCGTTAGCAGACGGCGTATCTCCGAACCAGGGAACCGATACCGAGGGCATGGGCGCTGTATTGAAATCCATTTCCCACATTCCGCATGGCCGTTTCAATCAGGGAACCCTGCTGAATGTAAAGATGGATACGGTATTCCGCGACAGCCCGAACTCGACAAAAGAACTGATGAACTACCTGCGGAGTCTCTGCTCCCTGGGCGTATTCCACACACAGTTCAATGTCATCGATACGGAGACCTTAAAAGAAGCACAGAAGCATCCGGAGGATTACAACGGACTGCTGGTACGTGTAGCTGGTTATACAGCATATTTTACAGAGCTTGGAAAAGAAGTACAGGACGATATCATTTCCAGAACTTCACATTCCAATATCTGCTAGGAAAAAGAGTGAAATCTGCCGTGTTTCATAAAAAATACGGCAAATCAGCTACCGGGGATGTGCATCATGCGCGGTGGCGGGCAGCAGGCAAGGTGTACTTGACAGGAGGAACAGCGTATGGAATTAAAAGCAAATATTCTTCGGATTGAGCGGTTATCCCTCTCCGATGGGAAGGGAATGCGGACGGTTGTATTTTTTAAGGGCTGTCCCCTGCGCTGTGCCTGGTGTTCGACACCGGAGTCACAGTCGGGGCAGCGGGAAGTCTACTATATGAAAGAGCGCTGCACCGGATGCGGTGCCTGCATCCAGGTCTGTCCGGAACAGGCACTTCGCCGGAGCGAAAAAACGGGAGAGATCGTGAGGGATTACAGCCGCTGTAAACAGTGCTTTCAGTGTGTGGATGCCTGCAATTACCGGGCACAGCAGATCTATGGCAAGGAGATGACCGTAAAAGAGGTAATGCGCGAGATCCAGAAGGATGAGATGTTTTTCTTCTATTCTGGTGGTGGCGTGACACTTTCAGGAGGTGATCTGTTCTGTCAGACGGATTTTGCGGAAGCACTGCTGGAGGCCTGTGATGATGCCTGTATCAATGCGGCGGCAGAGTTAGATATGTTTACTTCGTTTGAAAATGTCAAACGGATCGTGCCGCATCTGCAGATGTTTTATGTGGATGTGAAAACCATGGATCCGGAAAAGCATAAGAAATGGACGGGGCAGGACAATGCCTGTATTCTGGAAAATATCCGCAAATCCGATGCGATCTGCGCGCCGCATTCGATTCATGTCCGTGTGCCGCTGGTAGAAGGAGTCAATGATGATGTGGAAAATATTCGGAAAACGGCGCAGTTATGCCAGGAACTTAAAAATTGTCAGGAATTGGAATTTCTGCCATATCATAGACTGGGGCTTCATGCATACCGGCAGCTGGGGAGAAAATATCAGTTAGAAGAACATACGTCGATGAGTCGTTGGGATGTGTATCAGAAAATGGAATTTCTGTGCGAAACGGATTGGACATTTGATATAGCGATATCGGGATTGGAGGTGTATAAAGCTGGAATAGGAAAAACGGGAGTAACAGAGGAGGTGTTAAAAGCGTAAAATACGATAAAAATTAGTATTGGATAAAAATGGATAATGGGAAAATGCGTACCGTGTAAGATAAGGTTGGTTGGTGAAAAATAGTCTTGCACGGTACGTTTATTTCTATGAATTTTCTATGAATTTCAATTTTCCTCTGGACAAATAAGATGAGTTAGTGTATACTAACTTCATCAGCAGTTAGACAGAGCTAACTTTCGGAGGATAAAATATGAGTGTTGTAATTGTAGGTGGTCATGACCGCATGGTCAGCCAGTACGTGAAAATCTGCAAATCATTTAACTGTAAGGCAAAGGTATTTACACAGATGACGGCGGATTTCGGCAAACAGATCGGAGCGCCGGATCTGCTTGTACTCTTTACAAGCACCGTTTCCCATAAAATGATTCGGACGGCGGTTGATGGTGCAAAGGGAAGCCGGACAGAAGTTGTCCGCTGCCACACCAGCAGCAAAACCGCGTTGGAAGAAATTTTGCAGGAACACTGTGCAGCTTGCTGACGTATTTAAAGGCGAAGCCACGGCAAATTCCGTTACTGGGCACGTATGCGTGAACAGTAACTCCGTCGGTTTCTGGAAACGATAGATTGATTTCGATATGGTTTGAAATATTCTTCCAAATATGGTATTCTAGTATATAGTATTATGGTAACTGGTCGGCAGTTTGGGAAGACTATTCTGCGGGAGACGGGAAGGCACGAAGCCAGGCCGGTTATGTGTTAGAAGTTTGGAGGGAATCACTTTGAAAATACAGCAGTCAGCAGAGGATTATCTGGAAACGATTCTTATGTTAAGCTATCGCAAGCCGATGATCCGTTCGATCGATGTAGTCAATGAGCTGGGGTATTCAAAACCAAGCGTCAGCGTTGCGATGAAGAATCTTCGTGAAAACGGTTATATTTCGATGGATCATGAGGGATATATCACTCTGGAGCCGTCGGGACGGAAGATCGCGGAGATGATTTATGAGCGTCATACATTACTGACAAAGCTTTTGGTAGCGTTGGATGTGCCAAGAGAGGTGGCAGTGGAAGATGCCTGCCGCATTGAACATGTGATCAGCCCGCAGAGTTTTGAGGCAATCAAAGAATTTGCAGCCGCGCATCTGGCAAAGCTCGAGAAAGCAAACCGGACAGATGAGCCGGAAAAATAGATGGCTGTTTAAGATTCGGACAGTTATATTCTCATCATAAATTTATAATTGCAGAGGACACGGAAGAGAGACCGCACGCGTGAACGTGGCGGTCTCTTTTTTCATAGGAAATTACGTCCTATGAAACAAAAAAACGCTTCGCGGGATTTGCACTCGCGTGAAGAAGCTTTTCTCAAATAAAAGCGATCAGGCGTTGAGCATCTGTACCGAAAAATCATTAAAAGTACCCAGAACCGCCAGTGTGTAGCTGTAACCGCTGCGAAGCCGGATATTTGTGTTGACGATGGCGAATCCCGGATTGGTCCGGCGGTAGACGGTCAGCTGGTAGATGCCGGGGATGATGTGCATGTAGCGCGTATAATTCATGTAATCCAGATCGGATACGACCAGACGTCCGTTCAGGTATATATCGATGGGTTCGCGGATGGAGGCGGCATTGTAGAAACGCAGGTGCGCGATCTCCGATGAGGTGGAAAAGAACGGCGAGAGAATGCCCCAGGTCCAGAGCGCGCCATTTGGAGATGGCTTCCAGTTGGAACCGCCGCAGTTTATGCAGCCACCGGTGTTCGGGCTGCCATGATTATTGGACGGCAGGGTGGGCATCACATCCCCGTATGGTCCGAAGCCCGGAGATACCTGAAGATCATTGGATGAGCTGTCCGGATATGTTAAGATAACAGGAGGCTGAGAACTAAATCCAGACTGTGCCGTATCACTGGTTCCAGCTGCTGCCGCATCCGTCTCCGGTGCCGCCGCCGGAGTCGTGTCAGCATCCCCCTCAGGCACTGCTGCTGCATCGTAGTTGTATGTTTCCATAAAAAGATACCTCTTTTCATATTGGCTATATTGCAGTATATGAAGAAGAAAAAAGGAGAGTTACTATTTGCAGGCAGGAATTTTCTGGACTGAAAATCCTGTTCGATACTGTAGAAAAGTGTATTTTGCCGATCTGGAATGCGGAGCATCGGCAAAATTCAGTTATAGTTTACATGATTTTGTGAAAGGTCAAGAATGAAGAAAATAAAAAAGAGACTCGAATCTCGAATCTCTTTCCAGTGACCTGTCCGGGAATCGAACCCGGGTTTACGCCGTGAGAGGGCGTCGTCTTGACCGCTTGACCAACAGGCCATATTTAATTTTATTCAATCGAGGCGACGTGATTCGAACACGCGACCTCTGCGTCCCGAACGCAGCGCTCTACCAAACTGAGCCACGCCTCGATATGATTTTCTCGCTTTTGAAGCGGTGCTCATCAGCGACTCCTATATACTATCACGCCTTCAAAAAAAATGCAAGCGTTTTTTTGAAAAAAATTGAAAAAGTTTTAAAAAATTGAAAAAACCCTTTAAAATCAATATTTTCACGCTTTTAACTTATATTTCGAAATTATTATGAATAACGTAAGAAAGCGAAAGGATGATTAAAGTCTTGCTAAGGATGCGCCGAAACTCTTTTCATTTTGGATAAAAAGAATAAAATGGGGAACAAAGCATAGTGAGCTTGCATTGAAAAATGAATGAGTCAGGAGGAATTAAGTATGAACATCATCGCAGCCATCTTATTTGGAATATATGGAGTGATCGGAGGCGTGAGTACCGTCGTATGTACCGTGAGCATTCCGGGTATCATTATTTGGAAAATTTACCGGAAAACGAAATATCATAAGGCGCTGACGGATTAAGTAAAATAAGGGTAACTGTTCAGTAGGTCTGTGCATTTACTGCGCTGACCGTACGAAAACATGGGCTAGCAGGCAAAAATCCCATTGCCGTAGGCAATTTTTAATGGATTTTTGCGCGTGACTGTGAAGGTACTGAACAGTTACAAATAAGAATTATAAAAAAAGGGTCTTGCAGGTGAAAGATTTTCTATCTGCAAGACCCTTTTTTGCTTAAAATCAATGTAATTATCGGACAATATAGACATCGGCGCTTCTCTTTCCATACTGCAGTGCCTGACTGTGGGAATTGAAGAAGATGTCCAGTTTGTTTCCGCGGATGCCGCTGCCGCTGTCCTCAACGGTATAGACAACGCCGTTGATGCGGAGTTTAGTTCCGAGCGGGAATACGCGCAAGTCGGCGGAAATGGTATGTCCTGCCTGCGGAATGGTGCCGGATTTAGTGCGGTTCTTTCCACCACGGCAGCATCTGCGGCAGCTGCAGTAAGCAGTTGTCGTAAAACGTCCGGCGTAGATTTCAGCAGGTGCCTCTGCTTCCTGTGCCTCGGCAGCAGCATTTGTGTCAGTATTTTCAGTCATTGCAGCTTCGCCAGCGTTCTCTGCCTCTGCCTGTGCAGACTCATTTGAAAATGCAGCGACTTCTGCCTCGGAAGCGTTCGTGTCAGCTGCTTCTTCCACAGCAGCGTTTGTCAGCTTTCTAATCAGCTCCGGATCGGAAGCCGGACCAGATGGTGTCTGGGCTGCTTCGGTGGAAGTGCCGTTTGTTTCTTCACCGGCTGCCGCATCTATTTGGGAGACAAGCTCGGTTCCGGCATCTGTGGCTGCCAGTGTATTCATGGTGCCTGCCATGAGACAGACCAGGCTCATTGCCGTTGTGGCAAGTCCGCGCCGCATGGTGTTCATCATATTCATCAAATAAAAACCTCTCATTTCAATTTAGATTCATTTGTCTCATCGCAACGATTGTGTATCTCACAAATATTGCAATGCGTTTACAAATGTTATAATTTGTTACTATTATATTACAAAAATGTTAAATGTCAAGCCGGAGAGCCGGAAATAGGGCTCTGGGAGCGGTCGGAGGTTCGACAAGTCGAAAGCTTGTTCGAACGCAAACAGGAAAGCGGGTAAGGGAGTTTCTACCTATAGAAAGTGTGAAAATCAGCGTGCCTAAAAACAGGGTATGCAGAATGGAAAATTTTATTCGAAAAAAGAAGAAAAAAATTTTTTAAAAACCGAAAAAAATCATTGACAAATACTTGCGTAAGTAATATAGTATGAACTGTAGATATTAGCACTCTGATAGATTGAGTGCTAACAGAAAACTTCCAGAGCGGGTTTAAGAGACCGGCGGAAGCGGATGCACGGAAGGAGAGATTGGATGGAACTGGATGAGAGAAAAGAAAAGATTTTGAAAGCGATTATCCAGAACTATCTGGAGACCGGAGAGCCGGTTGGTTCCAGAACGATCTCCAAGTATTCCGATTTGAAACTCAGTTCGGCGACGATTCGAAATGAGATGTCGGATCTGGAAGAACTGGGATATATCATTCAGCCGCACACATCGGCAGGCCGGATTCCTTCGGATAAAGGATATCGTTTCTATGTAGATCAGTTGATTCATGAGAAAGAGACGGAGGTCACGCAGGTGCGTGATATGGTCATCCAGAGAGTGGATCGGGTGGAGCTTCTGTTAAAGCAGATGGCAAAGCTTTTGGCGAGCAATACGAATTATGCGACGCTGATCAGCGGACCGCAGTATCATCAGACGAAGATTAAGTTTATACAGCTTTCCAGAGTGGAAGCCGGGAAACTCCTGATTGTCACTGTTTTAGAAGGCAACATTATCAAGAACTCGATTGTGGCACTCGATGCGGAGCTGACCGATGAGGACATCCTGAATCTGAATATTCTTTTAAATAGTGGTCTCAACGGATTGACGATGGAGCAGATTAATCTGGATGTCATTACCCGGATGAAAGGGCAGGCAGGCGAGCGCAGCCACATCGTGGATGTGGTACTAAGCGAGGTGGCCGAGGCGATTCGTTCCGGCGAGGAAGATTTACAGATTTACACCGAAGGTACGACGAACATTTTCAAATATCCGGAACTGAGCGATGGCGCGAAAGCCAGCCAGCTCATCGGGACACTGGAGCAGAAAGACCTCTGGAGAGAGATTCTTACTGAGGACGATGCGGACAGCGATAAGAAAAATGAGATTCAGGTCTACATCGGAAGTGAGACACAGGTGCAGTCGATGAAGGACTGCAGTATCGTTACTGCCAATTATGAATTGGGGGACGGACTTCGGGGAACGATAGGAATCGTTGGACCGAAACGAATGGATTATGACAAAGTTGTATCGACCCTGCGCTCATTAAAGAGCCAGCTCGATCAGACATTCAATCATAAAGATACCGAGTAGCACGGATGTGCAAAATAAAGAGGTGAGAGACATGGCAAAGACAGAGATAGATTCCAAAGCAGCCGAGGCAGCAAATGAGGAGCAGGTAAAAGAAACAGAAACCCAGGCAGAAGCTGAGGCAGTGAAGGAAAAGGAAGCTTCTTCGGAAGACGCACAAGCGCCGGAGGGAGAAAAAGAGAAAAAAGGATTTTTCTCCAAAAAGAAGGATAAGAAAGATGAGCAGATCGAGGAGCTGACGGATCGCCTGAAGCGCACGATGGCTGAATTTGACAATTTCCGGAAACGAACGGAGAAAGAAAAATCAGCGATGTATGAGATTGGCGCAAAGGACATCATCGAGAAGATTCTCCCGGTGGTGGACAATTTCGAGCGTGGTCTGGCGACCATCCCGGAGGGCGAAGAAAAAAGTGCTTTCGCCGAGGGCATGGATAAGGTTTACAAGCAGCTCGTAAAAACACTGGGCGATGCAGGTGTAAAGCCAATCGAAGCGGTTGGTCAGCCATTTGATCCGAACTTCCACAATGCAGTGATGCATATTGAGGATGAAAACCTGGGTGAGAATGTGGTAGCCGAGGAGTTCCAGAAAGGCTATGTATACCGCGACAGCGTGGTTCGCCACAGCATGGTAAAAGTGGCAAATTAAAATAGGTAACACGTAAACAGCTGGCACCCAGAATTCGGTGCTGGTGGTTGATTTGATATAATATAGACAGACAGGCGGCAGAATTTAGCTCCTATGAGGAGAAAGAGAACTGCCAGAAAAAGATAATTTCAGGAGGAAATAACTATGAGCAAGATTATCGGTATTGACTTAGGTACAACAAACAGTTGTGTAGCCGTTATGGAAGGTGGTAAACCGGTTGTTATCGCAAATACAGAAGGTATCCGTACCACACCGTCCGTTGTGGCATTTACAAAGACAGGCGAGAGACTGGTCGGCGAGCCGGCAAAGCGTCAGGCAGTTACCAACGCTGAGAAGACCATTTCTTCTATCAAGAGACACATGGGCAGCGACTACAAAGTAACCATTGATGACAAGAAATATACGCCGCAGGAGATTTCCGCGATGATTCTGCAGAAGCTGAAAGCAGATGCAGAGAGCTACTTGGGCGAGAAGGTAAACGAGGCAGTTATTACTGTTCCGGCTTACTTCAACGACGCACAGCGTCAGGCAACCAAGGATGCAGGTAAGATCGCTGGTCTGGATGTAAAGAGAATTATCAACGAGCCGACGGCAGCAGCGCTTGCGTATGGTCTTGATAATGAGAAAGAGCAGAAGATCATGGTATATGACTTAGGTGGCGGTACATTCGATGTTTCCATCATCGAGATCGGTGACGGCGTTATCGAGGTTCTGGCAACCAACGGCGATACACATCTGGGCGGCGATGATTTCGATAACCGTATTACCCAGTGGATGATCGACGAGTTCAAGAAAGCAGAGGGTGTAGACCTTTCCGCTGATAAGATGGCGCTTCAGAGACTGAAAGAAGCAGCTGAGAAAGCGAAAAAAGAGCTTTCTTCCGCAACTACAACCAATATCAACCTTCCGTTCATCACTGCAACCAGCGAGGGACCGAAGCATCTGGATATGAACCTGACCAGAGCTAAATTTGATGAGCTGACCAGAGACTTAATCGAGAGAACCGCAATTCCGGTACAGAACGCACTGAAAGATGCTGGTATCACTGCTTCTGAGTTAAGCAAAGTACTTCTGGTAGGTGGTTCCACACGTATGCTGGCAGCACAGGAAGAAGTAAAACGTCTGACTGGTAAAGAGCCGAGCAAATCCTTAAACCCGGATGAGTGCGTAGCAATCGGTGCAGCTATCCAGGGTGGTAAGCTGGCTGGCGATGCCGGTGCCGGTGATATCCTTCTTCTGGATGTAACTCCGCTGTCCCTGTCCATCGAGACTATGGGTGGTGTAGCAACCAGACTGATTGAGAGAAATACCACAATCCCGACCAAGAAGAGCCAGATCTTCTCTACCGCAGCTGATAACCAGACCGCTGTTGATATCCACGTTGTACAGGGCGAGAGACAGTTCGCAAAGGACAACAAGACACTGGGAACCTTCCGTCTGGATGGCATTCTTCCGGCAAGAAGAGGTGTTCCGCAGATTGAGGTTACCTTCGATATTGATGCAAACGGTATCGTAAATGTATCTGCAAAAGACCTTGGTACAGGTAAAGAGCAGCACATCACGATTACCTCTGGTTCCAATATGTCCGATTCCGATATCGATAAGGCAGTCAAAGAGGCAGCTGAGTACGAGGCACAGGATAAGAAGAGAAAAGAGGGCATCGATGCAAGAAATGAAGCTGACTCCATGGTATTCCAGACCGAGAAGGCTCTGCAGGATGTAGGCGATAAGATCGATGCAAACGATAAAGCAGCCGTAGAAGCTGACTTAAATGCACTGAAAGAAGCTATCAACAAAGCTCCGATCGACCAGATGACCGATGCACAGATTGATGAAATCAAGGCTGGCAAGGAAAAACTGATGAACAGCGCACAGGCACTCTTCAGCAAGGTTTACGAGCAGGCACAGGCAGCTGGCGCAGCAGGAGCACAGGGCGGAGCTCAGGGTGCAGCTGATGCAGGAAGTGCACCGCACGACGATAATGTAGTTGACGGAGACTTTAAAGAGGTATAATATAATAAGCAGCCATTTTTCAAAGAAAAATGAGCGGATTACGAATGTTTTTGAGGATTGCGGGAGCACGCAGTGCGGAGCAATCCGGGACATCGGGGTATCAATAGAAAAACGCAGTGAGGGGCTGTCGCAGGAATCTGCGGCAGACCCCCATTTGTAGGTTGTGGGGTAACTGTTCAGTAGGTCTGCGCATTTACTGCGCTGACCGTACGAAAACATGGGCCAGCAGGCAAAAATCCCATTGCCGTAGGCAATTTTTAATGGATTTTTGCGCGTGACTGTGAAGGTACTGAACAGTTACGTTGTGGGAAGATAAATAGATACGATAGAAACTCTGCCGGATGCGGTCAAATGTACCGGCGGATTTTGGGAAGGAAGAGCTGAAATGGCAGAGAGTAAGAGAGATTACTATGAGGTCTTAGGCGTCCCGAAGGATGCGGACGATGCGACACTCAAAAAAGCATACAGAACCCTGGCCAAAAAGTATCATCCGGATGCAAATCCGGGCGATCAGGCGGCAGCCGATAAATTTAAGGAGGCATCAGAGGCGTACAGCGTACTGAGTGATCCGGAGAAGAGACGTCAGTATGATCAGTTCGGCCATGCGGCTTTTGACGGCGGTGCAGGCGGCGCTGGCGGATTCGGTGGTTTTGATTTCAACGGCGGCGATATGGGAGACATTTTCGGAGATATCTTCGGAGATATTTTTGGCGGCGGACGCAGCCGCGGCGGCAGAAGCAACGGACCGATGCGCGGCGCGGATGTGCGTACCAGTGTGCGGGTTACTTTTGAAGAAGCGATCTTTGGATGTGAAAAAGAGCTGGAGTTAAACTTAAAGGAAACCTGTGAGAAATGTCATGGAACGGGTGCAAAACCGGGAACCCAGCCGCAGACCTGTCCGAAATGTAACGGTAAAGGCAAGATCATGTACACGCAGCAGTCGTTCTTTGGTCAGATTCAGAATGTACAGACCTGTCCGGATTGCAACGGAACCGGAAAGATCATCAAGGATAAATGCCCGGATTGCTACGGAACCGGCTATGTAGCGAAGAGAAAGAAGATCAAAGTGACGATCCCGGCAGGTATCGACAACGGTCAGATGCTACGTGACCGCGGCAATGGTGAACCGGGTACCAACGGCGGTCCGCGCGGAGATCTGCTGGTAGAAGTAGTGGTATCCCAGCACCCGATCTTCAAGCGTCAGGATACAACGATCTACTCAACCGTGCCGATCTCCTTCGTGAAAGCAGCACTCGGTGGTCCGATCCGCATCAAGACGGTGGACGGCGAGGTAGAGTATGAGGTCAAACCGGGAACCCAGACAGATACGAGAGTCCGTCTGAAAGGAAAAGGTGTTCCGTCTCTGCGTAACCGCAACGTGCGCGGCGACCATTTCGTGACGCTGGTGGTACAGGTTCCGGAGCGCATGACCGAGGCACAGAAGGAAGCGCTTCGCAAGTTTGACGATGCCATGAACGGAATTGCACCGGAGGGCGAGAAACATAAGAAGAAAGGACTGTTCGGAAAGCTGGAGAAATAGAATACGGACAGGACAAAAATAGAAAAGAGCTGTCGGGCTGACATAAAAATGCGGCTCGGCAGCTCTTTGTTTCTGTTTCATAGAAAATTACGTCCCATTACGCGTTCTGTAACAGAATATAGTTACTGTTCACGCATACGTGCCCAGTAACGGAATTTGCCGTGGCTTCGCATTTAAATACGGCAAATTCCTGCTGCCACCACGTTTTCTTACGGCACTTTCGGTTCCAAAAGTGCCTACCCGTGAACAGAAACGTAACAGAATATACCAGAAAAAGACAGAGTTTTGTAAGTTGACTTCCGTTTAAAACTTATATACAATAGGACGATGGAGGACTAGCAACACAGATAGAATGGATTTTTGTCAGAAAAATATGCCAAATGATAAAACCATTACTTGAATGGCAGATCCTTCCGGGAATAGGAACCCGTATTGGATTTTTAAAGGGAGAATAGGACGATGACAGATAGAAACGGGAATTTGAATGAAAATTCACGTTCCGGCAGCCGCGAAGATGGGCGGGAGCCGGTGAGACGAAATACGGCGATGAACAGCCGGGAGATTATGCTGGAAGATGAAGATTATCTGGATGAGCCGGATGAGGGCTATTTGGATGATGATTATTTCGACCGGGATATGGAAGAACGGATCCTAAGGGAAGCAGAGCTGGACATGGAAAACATACACCAGCCAGAGCGTCAGGATCAGAACCGGTGGGAAGAGCCGGAACGCCTGCCGGAGAAAGAGCCGGAGGAGACAGCCAGTCGAAAGCGCAGCCGCGCCCGTGGAAATCAGAGCGCGGGTACAGGGCGGGAGGCAGCCCATGCGGCGCCGCAGCGGGGACAGGATTCCGGAAAGACGGCATCCTGGACGGAAGCCACCCCGGAAAAGGCAGCTCTGAAAGCTGAGCATAGAAAAAACGGTAAAAAGGCGGCGTGGATCGTTGCCTGTACGGCGGGCATTCTGCTCGTGGCAGCCGGAGGCGTCTATGTGGGAATGTCCCAGAAATATAAGACCCGTTTCTTTCCGAATACGCAGATCAACGGTGTTGACGCGTCCGGAAAGACAGCGGCAGAGGTGCAGGAACGGATTGCGGAAGGTGTGAATGGTTACACACTGACGATCACTGAGAGAAATAATCAGACAGAAACCATTGCCGGAACCGATATCAAGCTGCATGCGGAGTTTGACGGCAGTTTGGAAAAGATGGTAGCGGCGCAGAACCCGTTCGCATGGCTGTGGCATATGAAACAGGAAGAATATACGATCGGAACCATGGTGGCGTATGACGATGCGGCGCTGGAAAGCCAGATCCGGAATTTATCGTGTTTAGACCCGGAGAAAGCGGTAGAACCGGTCAATGCAAAGATTTCTGAGTATGTGTCCGGACAGGGATATTCGATTGAGCCCGAACAGGAAGGAACGGCAGTCGAGGCGGAGAAGCTGACACAGGCGGTAACGGGTGCGATCGAGAATCTGCAGGATCATTTATCGCTGGAGGAAGCAGATGTCTATAAGAAGCCGACGGTATTGAAAGACGATGCATCTCTGGCAGAACAGCTGGATAAGATGAATAAATACGCGAAAATGAGCGTGACATACCAGTTTGGCGATTCGACGGAGACCTTAAATGGAGATCAGATTCATGGGTGGCTGATTGCCAATGCAGACGGAAGTGTTTCGGTAGATTCCTCCAAAGTGTCGGAGTACGTGTCTGAGATGGCGAAAGCACACAATACTTCAAACAAAGCGAAAACATTGAAAACATCGTATGGTTCCACGATTCAGGTAAGCGGCGGAACATATGGCTGGAAGATCAACCAGACGGCAGAGACGGAAGCGCTGGCATCGATTATTGCCTCCGGCGAGAGTACGACGCGTGAGCCGGAGTATTCCCAGAAGGCGGCGAGCCATGGGGCAAATGACTACGGCGACACTTACGTGGAGATCAACCTGACCGGACAGCACCTTTTCTTCTATAAAGAAGGAAAGCTGGTGGTAGAGTCGGATTTCGTATCTGGAAACCTGGCGAAAGGCTGGGGAACCCCGGCAGGCTCGTATCCGCTGGCATATAAGCAGAAAAATGCGGTCCTGAAGGGTGAGAATTACCGGACGCCGGTTAATTACTGGATGCCGTTCAATAATGGTATCGGTATGCATGATGCGAAGTGGAGAAGCAGTTTTGGCGGTGCGATTTACAAGACGGGCGGTTCCCACGGCTGTATCAATCTGCCGCCGAGTGTTGCAAAGACGATCTTTGACAATATTTCGGCAGGAACTCCGGTGATCTGCTACAATCTGCCTGGTACGGAGAAGAGTACGACGAGCGGTACGGCAAAACCGGCGGAGACGAAGCCGGTAGAGACCACGGCGCCAGCAGAAACACCAGCTCCGGCAGAGACGCAGGCGCCAGCACCGGCAGAAACACAGGCACCGGGTCCGGCACCGACCACAGCGCCGACGCAGGCGGAGACGAAAGCGCCGGAGACTGCGGCACCGACCCAGGCAGGACCGGGAGGTCCTTCGGGGGATAATGGTGGAAATATTGCAGTGGGACCAGGAGCATAGGAAGAAACGGGCACTGGAACTCTGCACCTCCGGCTTCTTCCCTTATCGTTGTTCGCTTGCTTTCACAACATCTGTTCGCCTGTGACGGACCACGGTCCGCCACATTCGGACAGATGTGTTCAAGATGCGTACAACTGGATAAGGGAAAAGCCTTTGGCACAGAGTTCCAGTGCCCGTTTCTTTGAATTGGGAATAAAAATCGAGAAAAAACCTGCATAAAATGATTTACACCGAAAACATATTGTGTTATACTAAATACGTATGAGTCCGCCGGTGCTCAGTTTTTTGACGACTCCGACATAAACTTAGCATACGGTAAGAATAATTATTTTAAGGAGGAAATCACAATGATTTCAAAGGAAAAGAAAGCAGCTATTATCGAACAGTACGGAAGAAAAGCAGGCGATACAGGTTCACCGGAGGTTCAGATCGCAATTCTGACCGCTAGAATCGCTGAGCTTACAGAGCATTTAAAATCCAATCAGAAGGATCATCATTCCCGCCGCGGACTTCTGAAGATGGTAGGACAGAGACGTGGTCTTCTGGATTACTTAAAGAAATCCGATCTGGAAGGATACCGTGCACTGATCGAGAAGTTAGGCATCAGAAAGTAATTAAGATTAAAACGTATAGGGTGGAGCAATCCACCCTAGTTGTTTATGTAGAAGAAAAGTCCGAGACCGCTGCTGTACCCGTAAAGCAGAAAAACATATTTGCGGGCAGAGCAGTAGTTTCGGTATTACTTTTCACAGAAAGGCACTTTTGGAACCGAAAGCGGCGTATGAGAATGTGAAGGTTCTTCTGCAAAACAAGATGAAAGGAGATATGAGATGTACAAGAGTTTTTCGATGGAACTGGCTGGCAGAACTTTAACAGTGGATGTTGGCCGTGTAGCAGCTCAGGCAAATGGTGCTGCATTTATGCATTATGGAGATACAACCGTATTATCAACCGCGACAGCTTCTGACAAGCCGCGTGACGGTATTGATTTCTTCCCGTTAAGCGTTGAGTTTGAGGAGAAGATGTATTCGGTCGGAAAGATTCCGGGCGGATTTAACAAGAGAGAGGGAAAGGCATCTGAGAACGCAGTTCTGACTGCACGTGTTATCGACCGTCCGATGCGTCCGCTGTTCCCGAAGGATTACCGCAACGATGTTACCTTAAATAACCTCGTATTATCCGTTGACCAGGACTGCAGCCCGGAGTATACCGCGATGTTAGGTTCTGCAATCGCAACCTGCATTTCCGATATCCCGTTTGATGGTCCGTGTGCGACCACCCAGATCGGCATGATCGACGGCGAGTTTATCGTAAACCCGACTAACGCACAGAAGAAAGTATCTGATATGGCTCTGACCGTTGCTTCCACCCGCGAGAAGGTTATCATGATCGAGGCTGGCGCAAAGGAAGTTCCAGAGAACATCATGATCGATGCGATCTTCAAGGCACACGAAGTAAACCAGGAGATCATCAAATTCATCGACACCATCGTAGCAGAGTGCGGCAAGCCGAAACATTCCTACGAGAGCTGTGCAGTTCCGGAAGAGCTGTTTGCAGCGATTCGTGAGCTGGTTCCGCAGGAAGAGATGGAAGAGGCTGTATTTACAGACGAGAAACAGAAGAGAGAAGAGAATATCCGCGCAATCACCGAGCGCCTGGAAGAGGCATTCGCTGATAACGAGGAGTGGCTGGCTGTTCTGGGTGAGGCTGTATATCAGTACCAGAAGAAGACTGTCCGCAAGATGATCCTCAAAGATCACAAGCGTCCGGATGGCCGCGGTATCACCGAGATCCGTCCGCTGGCAGCAGAGATCGACATTCTGCCGCGTGTACACGGTTCCGGTATGTTCACCCGTGGACAGACACAGATTTTAAATATCTGTACACTGGCTCCGCTGTCCGAGGCACAGAAGATCGACGGACTGGATGAGAACGAGACATCCAAGAGATATATGCATCATTACAACTTCCCGTCCTACTCCGTAGGCGAAACCAAACCGTCCAGAGGACCGGGACGCCGTGAGATCGGTCATGGTGCGTTGGCGGAGCGTGCGCTTGTGCCGGTACTTCCGACTGCGGAAGAGTTCCCGTATGCAATCCGTACCGTATCTGAGACGATGGAATCCAATGGTTCTACCTCC
The DNA here is from genome assembly GCF_003479275.1 of Clostridium sp. AF20-7. NCBI lineage: Bacteria > Bacillati > Bacillota > Clostridia > Eubacteriales > Clostridiaceae > Clostridium > Clostridium sp. AF20-7. The sequence goes on from NZ_QUGF01000009.1 coordinate 74,842, forward strand.
CAGGCAAGTATCTGTGCATCCACTCTGTCCCTGATGGCAGCAGGTGTACCGATCAAAGCTCCGGTAGCTGGTATTTCCTGCGGTCTGGTAACAGGCGACACCGATGATGATTACATCGTTCTGACCGATATCCAGGGTCTGGAAGACTTCTTCGGCGATATGGACTTCAAGGTAGGCGGCACTCACAAGGGTATTACTTCCATCCAGATGGATATCAAGATCCACGGTCTGACCCGCCCGATCATCGAGGAGGCAATCGCTAAGACGAGAGAGGCAAGAATCTACATTCTGGATGAAGTTATGGCGCCGGTTATCTCCGAGCCGAGAAAGACCGTCAGCCAGTATGCTCCGAAGATCGTTCAGATCTCCATCGATCCGCAGAAGATCGGCGATGTAGTCGGCAAACAGGGCAAGGTAATCAACAAGATCATCGAGCAGACCGGCGTTAAGATCGATATCGAGGACGATGGCAGCGTAGCTGTATGCGGCACCGATCAGGCAATGATCGACAAGGCAGTTTCCATCATCAAGGGCATCGTGACCGACATCGAGCCGGGTCAGATTCTGACAGGTACCGTTGTCCGTATCATGAATTTTGGTGCATTCGTAGAGCTGGCTCCGAACAAAGATGGTATGGTTCATATTTCCAAGCTTTCGGACAAGCGCGTAGCGAAGGTAGAGGATGTTGTCAACATCGGCGATGAAGTTACTGTAAAGGTAATCGAGGTCGATAAGATGGGTCGTATCAACCTGAGCATGAAACCAGGCGATCTGGCTGAAAATAAATAATAAATAGATTGCAAATGCACACGATGTGCTGCAATCATCCATCATAAAATCAATGTGCCTGCATCACTGCGGCGCAGACCAGATAAAGTAAGGAATGCTGCAAGGCAGAGAAGCGGTTCGCTTCTGCTTTGCGGTGTTCCTTTTTACTTTACAAAGAGGAAAAATATGTTAGAGGTAACAGGGATAGAAAAACGGTACCGCGGAAGGACGATCCTAAAAAATGTCTCTTTTCGGGCAAATCCAGGGGAATGCATCGGGATTGTCGGCGGAAATGGATGCGGCAAGACGACGCTGCTCTCGATCCTCGCGGGGATCCGCAAGCCGGATCGGGGGAGTATTCGGATTGACGGGCAGGAGGCGCTTGGAAGACATCGTCTATTAGAAGAAAAAATCGCCTATGTGCCTCAGGAAAATCCATTGATCCCGGAGCTGACGGCATTTGATAATTACCGTCTCTGGTTCCGGGGGAAACGGCGGGAGATGGAGCGGGATCTGGAATGCGGCGTCGGTCATGTGCTGGGCGTGGACCGATTCTTGAAAACGCAGGCGGGACGGCTTTCAGGCGGAGAGAAAAAGAGGCTGAGCATCGCGGCGGCACTCTCCGGACGCGCGGATATCCTGATTCTCGATGAACCGGGGGCAGCGCTTGACCTGGAGGCCAAGGAGCAGATCTTGACTTATATCAGGAGCTATGTGAAAGCAGGGGGAACAGTTCTTTTAACGTCCCATGAGATGGGAGAGATAGGGGCGTGTACAACCCTTTATGTATTAAAGGACGGTGTGCTGGTTCCGACGGAGGCAGGGCTTTCGGCGCGGGAGCTGATACAGAGGTTTTAAGGTTACTGGGCACGTATGCGTGAACAGTAACGTTTTAAGAGTGAGAAAACAGGAGGAGGTACAAGATGGAAGAGGGAAATAATGCAAACAATACAAACAATGCAAACATGTCAAGCAATTCAACCCCGCTAAACCCGGCAGAGGCAGCGGCGCAGGCGCTTACGGCCGCATCTGACACAGCGGATGGAACCAGTGCAGGCGGATCTGCTGGTGCTGGCGGCGGAATCGGTGGAAATGCTGCAGGCGGCAGTGACGGTGGCAGAACGGGCGGAAATGGTTCCGGCAGGAAGAAATGGCTCATTCCAGCCGGAGCAGCCGCAGCGGTGGCCGTGATCGGCGGCGGTGTGATGCTCAGCCATCAGGCAGATCCGAAGGACACAGTGATCGATGCGTTCAAGAGCATCACGGCGGAAGGGCAGTTAAATCCGTCTGAGGAGATCTTTGGGACGAAAGAGCTGGAAGACCTTTTACAGAAGGGATCCGCGCAGACGGGGATGGAGTTAAGCATGACAGGTATTTCCGATGAATCCCTGAACCAGATGAGCGGTGCGGGCATCGGTCTGGATGTGAAGCGCGATGTGGACAGCGGACGGCAGCTGCTAAATCTTTCCTTGCAGTATGGCGGCGGAGAATTGGCGGACGCACAGCTTTACATGGATGATACACAGATCATGGCGGCGATTCCGGCACTTTCCAGCCGTATGTTTACCCTTGACTATGTCAATGATCTGGAAGGACAGCTCATTAATTCTCCGTATGCGGCTCAGAAGCTCGAAGAGCAGGGGATTGATATTGAGGGGCTGGCAAATTATCTGGGACAGTACAAGGAAGCGCTTTCGGACGAGGAGCCGATGATGGATCTGAAAGCACTCTGGAACCGCTACAAAGAGGGAAGTAAGGCGATTGATGACCTCAAAACGGCTATGACCGTCACTAAGAATGACAAAAAAGAGTTTACGATCGACGGACAGAGCGAGAACTGCCGCGGTTACCATGTGACTTTGCCGAAGGATGCGCTGATTCGCTTTGCAAAGACGACGAGAGAATTTTTCCTGAATGATGAGACACTCAAACAGGATGTGGTGCGCTATCTGGAACTGGCAGGCGACGCAAGCAGCATCTATGCAGCGGACGGGGACGGAGAGAGCGTGGATCCGGAGGAACAGCAGAAGGAACTCTGGGCGCAGGCGGAAGCGGTGCTGGACAATCTGGTAGAGGAAATGGAAAATACCATCGGGGATGTGACGATGGATGTCTATGTGAGAAAAGATGGCAAAATGGCTGGATTTTCCTATGAGACGGATGCAACGGTTGACGAAGAAAATGTCCGTTTTTACGGCGATGTTTCCTTTGGCGGCGGTTACAACATGCTGTCGAATGTGAATGGGGCGTTAAATATTGAGGATTCGGACGGTCAGATTATCACGGTTTCCCTGGATAAAACAGGCGCTTACGAGGCTGGAAAGAGCTGGAGTGGTCAGGTAATTGCGACCCTGCAAGGCGACGAAGAGAAATATCAGTTTATCCTGGATGGCGACTATCAGATCGCGGACGGCAGCTATGAGGTAAAGATGGATCTGCAGAGTAACGGTGCGTCTCAGGCGTCGATCACGGCGAATGGCGCGGTCAGCGAGCTTTCGAAGGGCGAGAGCGTCCATATCGATATGGATTCCCTGCGTCTGGAAACTACATTGTTAAATGGAAGCAGTTCTTATGTTGAATTTGCCGGTTCCTATTATGTCAACCCGCTGGAGGATGAGATCGTGCAGCCGGACGGCGTTCCCTTTGATGTGCTGGCTTCCTCCGAGGAGGATTATAACCAGGTCACAACGGAGATAACAGGCAACCTGTTCGCAATTCTCCTGAAAGTCATGTCATAGGCGGCGGAAAATGCGAACATATATGATATATCTGCTGCTGACCGGAAAGCGCCTGCTCCGCCAGCTGCCGTATTTTCTGGCAGGGCTGGCGGTGATGGTGCTGCTCGTCGGCATGGCGGCATTTTCGGCGTCTAAGGTTTTATATGGGGAAACATCTTTAAAGAAAATCGAGGTGGGTGTGGTGCTTCCGGAGGACGATGCGCTTTCGGAAAAGATAACCAAAATGATTGCCTCGCTGGACAGCGTGGAAAGTCTCTGCGACTTTTCGTATCTGGAACACGATGAAGCGTTCCAAAAGATGAAAAGCGGGGAGCTTCAAGCGGTTTTCGAGGTGCCGTCCGGCATGGCGCGCGGCATTTTGGACGGTACGAACCAGCCAGCCACGATCTGGTTTCCGGATGAGAGCGGGCTGGAGGGCGCTGTTTTCCGGGAACTGGCAGAGTCGGGCAGTTCGATGCTTGGCACTTCGCAGGCGGCGATCTACGCGGCAAATGAATGTTTAAATATCCAGGGAGTGCCGGAACAGATTTCGGTGTCTGAACAGGATTTGAACCGTATCTTTTTAAAATATGCGATGAACCGCGAGGCACTTTTCCGGAAGAAAACGGTCAGCGCTGCAGGGAATGTATCGACGGCGGTCTTTTATGGAATTTCGGGGATTGTATTTCTGATGATTCTTACCGGAATCCCGGCAGCGCCGTTTCTGGCTCCCCAGACGGAGGCGCTGGAACAGGGGCTTCGGCGCATCGGGATCCGGCGGTGGTATCCGCTTTTCTGCAAATGCTTGTGCATGACGCTTCTTCTGATGGCAGTCACGGCGGGCGGCTATGGCTGGGCGGTGCAGAAGGGATATGCGCTGGCGGGGCGGGAAGAACTCGCGGCGTGGGGGCTGACCTGCGCGGCAGTTTCGGCGTGGATTCTGCTGTTTTATGAGGTGTGCAGAAGTTCGGCAGCGGCGATTTTGACGTTGTTTGCGGTCAGTGTGGTATTTCTCTTTCTGGCGGGCGGCATCATCCCGTCCGTCTTTCTGCCGGAACTGGTTCAGAAAGTCGGAAATATGACGGTGACGGCGCTCTGGATGGATGGAATCCGCTTTATTGCTTCGGGCGAGGAGACAGGGGCGGTTTCGGTGCTGTGGAAACTGGCAGCGGCTGCATTGGCATGCTTTGCACTGGCGCTTGCCGCCGGAAAAAGGAGGGATTGACGGATGCGGAAGCTGGCGTGGTGGTTCTGTATGTTTGGAATGACGCTGCGGCGGGCTCTTTACCGCCCGGTGTTCCTCCTGTTTCTTCTGATTTTTCCATTGGGAATGGGCGTGTTCCATCAGGTGGAAAAACGGGATTCCGGGCGGATCGCGGTGGCTCTCTGCCCGGGAACGGATGCGTGGAATCAGGCGCTTGCAGAAAGACTGGAATCGGAAGAGAGCCGTTCATTTTTCTTTTATCCGTGCGGGACGGAGGAAGAGGCAAAGAAGGCGGTTATGACCGGACGGGCGGAGTGCGCCTACCTGTTTCCAGAGAGATTAAAAGAACGGCTGGACGAGGGGCGTTATACCCGTGCGGTCCGCGTGCTGGTGTCGCCATCCACAGTGGCAGAGAAAATTATATCAGAAAAGATATTTTCTGAACTGTTCGAGGTGTACGGGCGGGAACTGCTGGCAGACTATGGGAAAAATGGAGCGGCATTCCAGACGGTGATGGCGCGCTGCCAGACGACGGAGGCGCGGGAAAAGGCGTGCAGCGTGCTGATGGAACTTTATGAAAAATACCGCAGCAACGGAAGCACCTTTACCTTTGATTATCAGACCTTACAGGGAGGAACGGCACTGCAGACAGGGGCGATGAAGGTGGTCTTTCCAGTGCGCGGGCTGACGGCGGTTTTCCTTTTTATCATGGGGCTGGCGGCAGCTGTCATGGCGGGCGAGGATGCAGAGCGCGGGCTTTATGCGGCGGTCCGGAGCCGGGAGCGCTGGCTGCTGCAGACGGCGGAGATCGCGGCGTTTGTCTTTTTAGCATCCATTTCGGCCTATGCGGCGCTTCTGGCGTCGGGAAATGGGGCAGAGCCGCTTTTAGAGGCGGGAAAGCTGCTTTTTTATCTCTTCTTCGTGACCATGTATGCCTTTGGATGCCTGGCAGTCTGCCGGAAGCCGGGATTTCTGGCGGCGCTGATTCCGGTGTTTATCCTTGCGAGCCTCCTGCTCTGTCCGATCTTTTTTGACGCTTCGGTCTTTTTGCCGGGAGCCGCGGGTGTGCGAAAGCTGCTGCCGCCGTGGTGGTATCTGAGCGGCATTTTCGGTTCCCAAAGTGTCTACCCGTGAACAATTACTTTTTTACAACGTTTTTTTGGATAACTTCGATAAAAAGATTGCTATTTTTTCATTCAATTATTATAATAAAAAGAGACATCCGGTATCGAGCATCAATCTGCCGGATGTTTTCATGCGAGAAAATCAGGAGAGGAGTGAACACAATGGAAAGCCGGAGTCATAAGGCGGAATCAGACGGCAGCTACCCAGAACCGAAGGCAGCGTACACATGCATTTGCAGGAATGACAGCTGCAAACAGCGGATTCCTTGTGTACACTGCCGCATCTGTGGATAAGTTTCCGGCATTCTGCCTGTGTGCAGGAGCAGGAAGGGAGCAGCCTGTCCGATTTCCAAAATGACAATATTTTGGAAGGAGACGGGAATGTTAGAAGAAGAGAAGAAAGAAGAGCTGCTGGCTCTGCTGACCGGGAAGAAGTACCGGGAGCTGAAAAGCCAGCTGGTCGAGATGAATGAGGTGGATATTGCCTCATTTATCGAAGAATTGGATTCAGAGAAGACGGTCGTTGTATTCCGTATGCTGCCGAAAGAGCTGGCATCGGAGGTATTTGCCTGTCTGGAAGTCGAACAGCAGCAGCACATCATTACCAGTATCACGGATAATGAGCTGCGTGCCATCATTGACGACCTGTATGTCGATGATGCGGTCGATATGCTGGAGGAGCTGCCGGCGACGATCGTGCGGCGCGTACTTCAGAACTCCAGCCCGGATACGAGAAAACTGATCAACCAGTTCCTCAATTACCCGGAAAACAGCGCCGGAAGCGTCATGACGGCGGAGTACGTGGGACTCAAGAAAAATATGACGGTGGAGCAGGCATTTGATTATATTCGGAAATATGGCGTGGACAAGGAGACGATTTACACCTGCTACGTCATGGATGAAAAACGCCGCTTAGAGGGCGTTGTGACGGTCAAGGATCTTCTGATGAATGATTATGCGGCGCTCATGGGCGATATCATGGATCCGCATGTGATCAAGGCGTATACGACGGAAGACCAGGAAAAGGTCGTGGAGACGTTCAATGAGTACAACCTCTTGAGTTTACCGGTTGTGGACGGCGAAGACCGTCTGGTCGGCATCATCACGGTCGATGATGTCATGGATGTCATGGAGCAGGAGGCGACGGAGGACTTCGAGAAGATGGCGGCGATGCTGCCGAGTGAGAAGCCGTACCTGAAGACGGGCGTGTTCCAGCTCGCGAGAAACCGTATTCCGTGGCTGATGATCCTGATGTTGAGCAGTATGGTGACCGGCGGTATTTTGTTAAAATATGAGAATGCCTTTTCGGTAATTCCACTTTTGGTTACGTTTATTCCGATGCTGATGGATACGGGCGGAAACTCCGGCAGCCAGGCGAGCACGATGATCATCCGTGGTATGGCGGTCGGCGAGGTAGAACCGGCGGATATTCTGAAAGTTATGTGGAAAGAAATCCGCGTGGGAATGCTCTGTGGACTTTCTCTGGCGCTTGTCAATTTCGTGCGCCTGATGATCCAGTATCCGGGGCAGGTACTCATCTGCCTGACGGTAGTTATCAGCCTGTTCTGCACGGTTATCATCGCGAAGACGATCGGATGTGTGCTTCCGATTGCGGCGAAGACGATCCATCTCGACCCGGCGATCATGGCGTCGCCGATGATCACGACGATCGTGGATGCGTGCAGCCTGATGATTTATTTCCAGCTGGCGTGCCATCTGCTGAATATGAAGGCGTGATATAAATTACCTGCCTGCTGGCCCATGTTTTCGTACGGTCAGCGCAGTAAATGCGCGGACCTACGGAACAGTTACTTTATTTTATAATTCCAATATTTTAATTATTTCTAGGAAAGGAAAAACTGTTTGGAACATAAGCTTCCAGACAGCCGTGTGAAAAGTATGACAAAGATCAGAACCAGATACGCACCGAGCCCGACAGGCAAAATGCATGTAGGAAACTTAAGAACTGCATTATACGCATACCTGATTGCAAAACATGAGGGCGGCGATTTTATCCTGCGAATCGAGGATACCGATCAGGAGCGTTTCGTTGAAGGCGCGACCGAGATCATTTACAATACGATGCGCGATACCGGACTGAAGCATGACGAAGGTCCGGACATCGGAGGTCCGGTTGGCCCGTATGTACAGAGCGACCGTCAGAAACAGGGCATCTACATGGAATATGCGAAGAAGCTGATCGATAAAGGCGAAGCTTATTACTGTTTCTGCGATCAGGAACGCTTAAACAGCTTAAAGAGAGAAGTAAACGGCGAAGAGATCATGACCTATGATAAGCACTGTCTGCACCTTTCCAAGGAAGAGGTAGAGGCAAACTTAAAGGCAGGAAAGCCGTTTGTCATCCGTCAGAACAACCCGACCGAGGGAAAGACTACCTTCCACGATGAGATTTACGGGGATATTTCCGTAGATAACTCCGAGCTGGACGATATGGTTTTAATCAAATCGGATGGATTCCCGACCTACAACTTCGCAAATGTGGTGGACGATCATTTACAGCAGATCACCCATGTAGTCCGCGGTAACGAGTACCTGTCTTCGTCACCGAAGTACAACCGTCTGTACGACGCATTCGGATGGGAGGTTCCGGTTTATGTGCACTGTCCGACCATCACGAACGAGGAGCACAAGAAGCTGAGCAAGCGAAGCGGTCATTCTTCTTATCAGGATCTGATCGATCAGGGCTTCATTTCCGAGGCAGTTGTCAACTTCGTTGCCCTGCTTGGCTGGTCACCGGAAAATAATCAGGAGATTTTCTCCTTAGACGAGCTGGTAAAAGAGTTCAACTACAAGAATATCAGCAAATCTCCGGCTGTTTTCGATATGGTAAAACTGAAATGGATGAACGGCGAGTACATCAAGGCGATGGATTTTGATAAGTTCTATGAGATGGCAGAGCCGTACATCAAGAAAGTAATCACCAAGGATCTGGATCTGAAGAAGATCGCGGCGATGGTTAAGACGAGAATCGAGATTTTCCCGGATATCGAGGGACACATCGATTTCTTTGAGACACTGCCGGAGTATGATCCGCAGATGTATGTTCACAAGAAGATGAAGACCAATCTGGAGACATCCTTAAAGGTATTAAAAGATGTTCTGCCGATTCTGGAAGCACAGGAAGATTACTCCAACGACGCCCTGTACGCGGCGCTGTCCGAGTATGTATCCAAAGAGGGCGTTAAGACCGGCTTTGTAATGTGGCCGATCCGTACTGCTGTATCCGGCAAGCAGATGACGCCGGCAGGCGCGACCGAGATCATGGAAGTGCTTGGCAAGGAAGAGTCGATCAGCCGTATCAAGAAGGGGATTGAACTTCTGGAGGCACAGCAGTAGGCTGTCGTAACCGTCGATGTTCGACTTGAAGCAAGTTTGGCTTCGCAGATTAAATCAGTAGGTAGTAAATAAACAACTGCTTTTTCATGTATCGTAGATGCATGAAAAGCAGTGAAAAGGTGCGCTTTGTGAGAAATACATTCCAAGGCGCACTTTTCTTACATTTGTACTTGACAGATTTGCTTCAGATGCGCGGCAGAAGGATGTCTTGCACGTCAAAATGCGAATTTCGAAGCAAATATGCCGAGATATTCTTGAATTGTGGAGTAAGGAAACAGGAAATGGCATTCAGTAAAGCACAGACACAGGCAATCATGCATAAAGATGGTCCCATGATGGTTCTGGCGGGACCGGGATCAGGGAAAACAACGGTGATCACCCATCGGGTCCAGTATCTGACGAAGGAGTACGGAATCGATCCGGGGGATATTCTTGTGATTACCTTTACCCGGGCAGCAGCCGAGGAGATGCGGGAGCGGTATGAAGCATTGACCGGCGGCGGCTCCAGAGTCACCTTTGGCACGTTTCATTCGATCTTTTTTAGGATCTTAAAGCTGGCATACCGATATACCGCTGACAATATTGTCCGGGAAGAGCAGCAGATGCAGTTTGTCCGGGAGCTGGCTCAGGCCGGAGGTCTGGAGCCGGAGGATGAAAATGAGTTTGCAGCCTCCATTTTAAGTGAGATAAGCTCTGTCAAGGGAGAGAGGATTGCACTGGAACATTACTATTCCAAAAACTGTCCGGATGCAGTTTTCCGTCAGCTCTATGCAGGCTATGAAGAGAAAATGCGACGGGCCGGACTCATCGATTTCGATGACATGATGGTGCTATGTCTGGAACTTTTTACGGAAAGAAAAGATATCCTGTCTGCCTGGCAGAGGAGGTATCGGTACATCCTGATCGATGAGTTTCAGGACATCAACCGGCTTCAATATGAGATCGTGCGGATGTTAGCCAAGCCGGAAGATAATCTTTTTATCGTGGGCGATGATGACCAGTCGATTTACCGGTTCCGGGGAGCCAAACCGGAGATTATGCTGGGATTTGAGCGGGATTATCCGGGTGCCGGACGGATTCTTCTGGATGTGAATTACCGAAGCACCGAGGAGATCGTGGCACCGGCTCTGCGCTTGATCGGGGAAAATCAGAAACGTTTTTCGAAGGCCATCCATACAGCGGGACGGCATGGAAAAAATGTGATTACGAAGCTCTGGCAGGATCCGGGGGAAGAAAATCTGGCCATTGCCAGGGAGATACAGCTGTATCTGCAGTCGGGAGTGCGGCCGGGGGATATCGCAGTTTTATACCGGACCAATGCTGGTCCTCGTTTTCTGATGGAAAAGCTGATGGAATACAACCTTCCCTTCCGGACACGGGATACGGTGCCGAACCTCTATGAACACTGGATTTCGCGAAATATCCTGACCTATATCCGGATCGCCCTGGGAAGCCGGGCGCGGGAAGATATTTTGCAGGTCATCAACCGTCCGAAGCGTTATATCAGCCGGGATGCGATGCCGGATGAGACGGTTTCGTTCGAGAAGATGAAGGCATTCTATGCGGAGAAAGACTGGATTGCCGAGCGGATCGAGAGTTTGGAAGGGGATCTGCGGGCCATCGCCCGGATGTCACCTCTGGCAGCCGTCAATTATATCCGCCAGGGCATGGGATACGATGAATATCTGATCGAGTATGCGGCATTCCGGCGGATGCGGCCGGAGGAACTTTTAGAGACTGCCGATGAGTTAAAAGAAAGTGCGGCGGGTTTCAAGACCTTTGACGAGTGGTTTGCACACATCGAGGCATACAAGGAGGAACTGCTCCGGCAGGCGGCGCAGCGGCGGACGGAGACGGATGCGATCACGCTCGCGACGATGCACAGTGCCAAGGGGCTGGAATTTCCCATTGTCTATATTCTCGATGCCAATGAAGGTATCACGCCGCACAGCCGCGCGATGCTGGACGAGGATATGGAGGAAGAACGACGTCTGTTCTATGTGGCAATGACGCGTGCAAAGACCCGGCTGCATGTATATGCGGTGCGGGAGAGGTACCATAAAAAGGCGGAAGTATCGCGGTTTGTGTGGGAGTATCTGGGGCGGGAGTCGTAGAGAAAAATTCGGAAAACGGGAGAATAATAAGATTTACAAATGGCAGAAAAATAGCTATACTATCGTCAGTCAGAGATGCACTCTGGCATATGTTTATCGTGAAGCATAACGTAAGGTGAAAAAGAAAATAGGTAGGAGGCGGTTGTACGCCGATTTTGTTTGCAATTATATTTTTAGTAGTCGTTTTTAAAGTGGTCGGTCTGCTTTTAAGTGTCTGCGGAAGACTCCTTGGAGCTGTTCTGAGTCTGGCTGGATTTATCATTTCACTGGCAGTTGGAACACTGGTGTTTGGACTGTCGGCGGCATTTTCGGTGGTGCTTTTGGGAATTGCCGGAGTTTGGCTGATAGCAAAATTGGTATTGTAAAAAATTACTATGCAGAAGAAAGATGGAAAAAGTCAACGGCAGCTGGGATGAAGAAGCAGGAAGATAATAGGTAAAAGAATTATTTAAAGCGGTTGAGCGGGGGGCAGCCGCTTTTCTTTTTTGGAAAAGAGTATCACTGTATGGATGATTTTATGTGGGCTATATATACGACATCTGTCGGATTGGCGGTTACTATATATGGGAAAGTATGATATGATTGATTTATGGAAGTTCAGATGATTTTGCAAAAAACTATCTCACTGTGAAGATTGATAATCTGTAGATGGCAAAACGGATAGGAACGTGAAGAACAGAGAAGTGAGCATATTTATGCAAAAAGGAAAAACAAATAGTAGTTTGCAAAATATAAATAATGATTTATAAATGATGGTCAGAGTGCTAATATATAATAAGAATGGTTAATTTAAAAATGTATGTTGGTGAGGAGGGAATATATGATTCCTGAAATTCGCTTGCTTGCAGCAAAAGCCAGCAAAGAGAATGATAATTTGTGGCTTCCGCTGTTAGACCACTTAAAAGACACAGCTGGAGTTATAGAATACCTGGCGAGCAGATGGCTACCGGGGTCTGTGTATGATGAGATGGAGATCTCGAGAAAAGAGGGAATACGATTAGCAAAACTGCTCGCATTGCTGCATGATATAGGGAAAGGTATTCCGGCATTCCAGACAAGAATATTGGAACAGCTTCCAGACATCAGGTGTTTTCAAGAATCGGCCGGAATTGAAACAAACTTGAATAAAACACAGATGGATATTAAACATGCACATGCAGGGGCTGTCCTTCTTCGAGCAATGGGATATCCGGAATCAGTGGCAGCAATTGTAGGTGCACACCATGGATCTCCCGAACCCAATAATATGGATGATGACGCAATCGATGAATTAACATTAGAGCGAAAAAAATACGGAGATAAAAAATCTATATGGCGGAAAATGCAAGAGGAACTCTTGAAATGGGCATTAGAAGAGGCGGGATATTCGGAAAAGGAAGAAATTTCAGGTATTTCGGAAGCAGCTCAGATGCTTTTTTGTGGACTTTTGATTATGGCAGACTGGATTGCAAGCAACAGCTATTATTTTCCGTTGTTATCTGTAACAGATGATCCAGAACCATATGATAATAATCGGTCAAGGAATGCAATGAGACATCTTAACCTATCGGATGGATGTTTGATGGGTTCTGCGTGGAAACAGGAGGATTTTTTTGAAGAGAGGTTCCATTTTACTGCAAATCGAGTACAGAAGGAAATGTATGGTGTTGCAGCCAGAATGGAAAAACCAGGATTGATCATTCTGGAGGCACCAATGGGAGAAGGAAAAACGGAGGCGGCTCTGGCAGCAGCTGAGATTCTTATGAATCGTTTCGATTTAAAAGGAATTGCCTTTTTTCTCCCATCACAGGCAACAACAAATGCCATGTTTACAAGAATCAGTTCCTGGCTAACAGGTCAGTCAGATGTTAATCAGGTTTCGATCCAGCTTTATCATTCCAATGCGGAATTAAATGAAGATTTTAGAAAACTGGAATATGGGGATGTCTGCATAGAAGACGATGATCAGGATGCTTTGATAGTTCATAGCTTTTTTAGAGGAAAGAAAACAAGAATGTTATCCGATATTGTGGTTGGCACAATCGATCAGCTTCTGATGGCAGCATTGATGCAGAAACATGTGATGCTTCGTCATCTGGGGCTTGCAGGAAAAGTTGCAGTGATTGATGAGTGCCATTCATTTGATCCTTATATGAATACATATTTGGAACGTATTTTGCAGTGGCTGGGGATTTATCATATTCCGGTAATTCTTTTGTCAGCTACGCTCCCTGGGGATAAACGATTGGCTTTGATGCAGGCATATGCCGGAAAGAAAAAATGTAAAAATGTCTTGATTAAGGAAACAACTTCATACCCGTTGATTTCATGGTCAGATCACGAACGAGTACAATTAATACCAATTCCTTATGATAAAAAAGACAGGGTTGTTCAGATTGTTAGAGAGAATGAAGAACAACTGGAAGAAGAAGTCCGCAATGTATTGAAACATGGCGGGTGTATGGGAATTATATTAAATACTGTTTCAAGAGTGCAGAAAATTGCAAAATTCATACAGGATAAATTTCCGGAAGCAAAAGTATTGATTGATCATTCGCAGTTTATACTTCCGGATCGACTTGAACATGAGAAAGAAATTTTGAACTGTGTTGGAAAACATTCGGCGAATGAGCAGAGAAGAGAGGTGATTGTAGTTGGAAGTCAGGTGTTGGAGCAATCATTGGATCTTGATTTTGATGTACTGATAACAGATTTATGCCCAATGGATCTTTTATTGCAAAGAATTGGTCGTCTTCATCGTCATGAGAGGAAAAGACCAGAAATGTTTGAAAGTGCCAGATGCATAGTATTGAATTCAGAGTTAGACAATCTGGAAAAGGGAGCGACAGAGGTTTATGGAGAATATCTGCTGCTGCAGACATCAGCACTTCTTCCGGAAAAGATTATGATTCCATCGGATATCTGCTCATTGGTACAGAAGACTTATTGCGAAACAGATGATAATCAACGCTTTCAGAATGCATATGAAGATTATAAGAAGAAGTGCATGCTTAGGAAACAGAATGCGAAACCATATTGTCTGGAGAAACCAGAGATAGGAAAATGTGGAGGGACTTTAGTAGGGCTTCTGGATAAGTCGGTTGGCTTAGACGATATAAAAGCACAGGCAGCAGTGAGGGATGGAAATCCATCAATAGAAGTGATAGTTGTAAAAGAAGCAGAATCTGGTTTTGCATCTATAATTGCTGGGAAATCAAAGGGGAAAAAATACAATCTCAAGGAAACTTTATCGATAGAGGAAGCCAGAGAAATATCAGAGCAAAAACTCCGCCTTCCTCAAAGATTTGCGCAATCATGGTGCGTGGGACGTGTGATAGAACAATTACGGATAGATATGGAACGGCATACAGAAGAGTGGAAAAACAGTCCCATGCTGGAAGGTGAGTTAATATTATTTTTAGATACGACAAATCACGTGAGTTTAGATGAAATCCAGCTGTTTTACGATGAAAAGAAGGGTCTAGAATGGGAGGTTGAGAAACGTGGATGATAAAAAATTCAATCTTTTAGAAGAACCATGGGTTTGTGTTATGCAGGAAAATGGAGAAGTAAAGGAACTATCATTGATAGATGCACTGATCCATGCACACCAGTATCGAAGATTATCTGGAGAGTTGCCAACGCAGGATGTTGCAGTATTAAGATTACTTCTGGCAGTATTGCAAACAGTTGTTTATCGATATGATGCAGATGGAAATGAAGACGAACTTGTAGAAACAGAGGATGCATATGAACGGTGGGAAGAAATTTGGAATGAAGGAAAACTTCCGGAGAAACCGATTCGGGAATATTTAGCAAAGTGGAAGGAACGCTTTTATCTATACGATAGTAACAGACCCTTTTATCAGGTGCCGAAGGCTGCTATTGGAACAGAATGTAAAGCAGCAAAGCTAAATGGTGAAATCTCAGAGAGCAGTAATAAACTGCGCTTATTTTCAAATCGTGCAGGAAAAGAAAAGAAATTTTTAAGTGATTCAGAAGCAGCTAGATGGCTGTTGTATCTGAATGGATATGATGATACATCTGCAAAGCCAAAGCAAAAGGGGCTTCCATCACCCGGAACCGGATGGCTTGGAAAACTGGGATTAATTTATGCAGATGGAAGCAATTTATTTGAAACCTTGATGTTGAACCTTGTAGTGGTCAATATTTCAGATAAAGAATGTTGGGACAGTCCAAAACCTGTGTGGGAAGCAGAAACAGTTAAGAGTGCGGAGAGAACCGAAATTGTGGTCCCATCAAATCAGGCAGAGCTACTGACAGTACAATCCAGAAGAATTCTTCTAAAAAAAGAGGTGCAAGGGGTCAGTGGTTATTATGTGTTGGGAGGTGATTTTTTTCCAAAAGAAGCAGCATATATGGAACAAATGACTGTATGGAAAAAATATGAACCGAAAGGAAATGCCGTTCCGTATTATCAGCCAAGAAGGCATTTGCCAGAAAAACAGATGTGGCGCGACTTTTCAAACCTTGTTATGTCAGATCAGGAAAACAGAACACCGGGTGTGCTTAGGTGGGTCGCTTGGCTGAAAGATAAGAAAATGATTGATAAAAAGAATATCATTTGCTTTAAGACAGCCTCGGTACAATATGGGGACAAAGACTTTTTTGTAAAAGATGTTCTTGGCGATTACCTGGAATTTCATACAGAATTATTAACTGCAAATGGAAAAATATTGGTAAGAATCATACGAGAAGAGATTGAAAAATGTGAAAAAGCAGCAAATATAGTTAATCATTTAACAGAAGACTTAAAGAAGGCTGCAGGAGATTGTTCAGGTGAAAAAACTCAATATGGAAAAGAAGAGTACTTTTACCAGATAGATATACCATTCCGTAGATGGTTAAAGGAATTGGATCCGATAGGTGAGAGTGATTCTGAATATTATGAGAACATTCGAAACGACTGGAGAGTTCAGGCATATCGGATAGCGGAAAAGCTTGGGATGAACTATGTTGAACAAGCAGGAGATAAGGCTTTTGTTGGGCGGGAAATACAAGAAAAAAAGGATGGAGTTGAAAGAAAAGTTTATTATTCATCTTCAAGCGCTTTTAATATATTTAAGGTGTCATTGAAAAAATGCTTTGAGCAGTAGCAAGGAGGGATTATATGGGAAACCAGGGACAGATGGTCAGAAAGTGTATGGCCATGCGCCTGAAACAATGGGAGAATGAGCCAAATGATGCACGCGTCAAAGGAGAATTGGCACAGCTTCGTCATGGAATCGGAAAAAAGCCCGGAGAGGTTCCAGAAATGTGGGAACTTTTATTTAACAGATTTCCGGAAGAATTGATGAGCAGAAATGGAGAGCCTAGTTGGGCTGAGTGGGCGGTATCTCTTTCGTTATGTATGTATGCTCTGCATCAGCAGGGAAGTGATATTCACCAAAAAAACATGCATAGCGAACAGCAACCATTAGGAAAGGCAGTTAGAAAATTGGCGGCTTTGCAGGATGAATCAGAACTGACACGAATTCGAAAACGATTTACCGTTTTTGCAACATCGGCGGATATTGAAGAATGTGCGTATTATCTTCGAGGATTAGTGCAGCTTCTGCGGGCAAAGGGAGTGCCGATGGATTATATTCAGCTAGCATATGACCTATATCAATTTCAAACGGAGAATGGCGCCCAGAAGGTTAAGCTTCGCTGGGGACAGGATTTTTATCGAGTAGTAAAACAGGAAGAGGAGGAAAAAGAAAATGAGTAAAAATTTGTATATTGATCTTCATGTAATTCAAACACTTCCGCCGAGCTGCGTAAATCGTGATGATACAGGCAGCCCCAAGACAGCGATTTATGGTGGTGTAACCAGAGCAAGAGTTTCAAGTCAATCCTGGAAACGTGCAATGCGCCTTATGTTTGCTGATATGTATACAGAAGAAGAAAAGGGAATTCGAACAAAGAAAATTGTAGATCTGCTTGCAAAGAAAATATCTGAGTTGGATTCGGAAATTCAGAGTGCTGAAAAATTGGCAAAAAAGGTATTAGAAGCAGCCGGAATTAAATTAACAGAAAAAAATGGAAAAGCAGAAACAGGAGCTCTGTTTTTTATTAGTGCAAAACAAATTGAAAAATTGGCAGAACTGGCAATTGCTCATCCGGATGGAAAATTTGAAAAAGAGGATAAAAAGGAATTGCAGGAGGCATTAAAAAACTACCCGTCAGTTGATCTTGCTTTGTTTGGCCGCATGGTGGCAGATGAACCATCCTTGAATTACGACGCAACGGCACAAGTGGCCCATGCCATATCAACACATGCTGTACATAATGAGTATGATTACTTTACAGCTGTTGATGATTGTACATCGGAAGATAATTCCGGGGCAGGACATCTTGGTACAGTAGAGTATAATTCATCTACCTTATATCGTTATGCGACTGTGAATGCGGCAGAACTTGCAAACTATTTGGGAGGAGATACTCCGAAAGCGGTTAAAAATTTTGCAGAGGCATTTATCACCAGTATGCCGACAGGAAAACAAAATACATTTGCAAACAGAACACGTCCGGATGCTGTTTATGTGACGGTTCGCAGAGATCAGCCGGTTAATATGGCAGGCGCTTTTGAAAAACCAGTTACCACAAAGGGTGGATATGTGGAGCAGTCAATAAAGGCATTGGTTGATTATGCAAAAGAATCTTATGAAGATTATGTAAATGAGCCGGAAATGGCATTTGCAGTGGGAAGAGAGTTGGAGTCGCTTGCGACAACAATGAATCTGACAAAATTATTAGATGAACTAGAAAAACAGGTTTTGAATGCTCTGGAAGAGGTGACGAAATAATGAGTACATTGCTGCTTCGGTTGGCAGCACCACTTCAATCATGGGGAATTGATTCAAAGTTTGATATTCGTCGGACAGGGCGGGAACCCAGTAAAAGCGGGGTGATCGGACTTATCTGTGCAGCACTTGGAATTAAGAGAGATGATGATGATATGGTGAGCCAGTTAGCAACACTGCGATTTGGTGTGCGTGTGGATAAAGAGGGGCATTTTGTGCGTGATTTTCACATGGTACGACCAAAAAAGGGAGAACCATATGTCACAAATCGCTATTATCTTGCGGATGCAGAATTTCTGGTAGGTTTTGAAAGTGTGGATGAAGAACTTTTGAAAAAGATCGAATATGCATTATTGAATCCAGTGTTTCCGTTATATCTGGGACGAAGATCGTGTCCGCCGACCGGAAGATTATGCCTTGGTATCAGAAAATTGGAATTGGAAGAAGCTTTGCTTGAAGAAGCATTTCGGAATGAATCAACTGAAACAGTACGCATAGTAATGGATGCAAAAGAAGGAGAAGACGGAAATATTGTTAAGGATCTTCCGATATCCTACAATCCAGAGCACAGAAAATATACGTTTCGAAAAGTGACGGAGAAATATCGGGCGGTGCGAGAACCGCTTCAATGCCATGATCCAATGGCAGAATTGGGGTGATTGGTTTGTATTTAAGTAGAATGACATTGGATGTGACTAAAAGGAAAACATTGCGGGCATTGAGCTCGCCAAACCTGTTTCATGGAGCCGTTGAGGCTTCGTTTGATATGACAGAAGCAGTTCGTCATAGAAAGCTATGGAGAATCGATCGGCTTAATAGTAAGTATTATTTGCTTATTCTAAGCCGGGAAAAACCGGATCTCTCAGAAGCAGTAAGTCAATTTGCACCAGAAGGTGAAGAATGTGTGACAAAAGGGTATGATCCTTTTCTGGAAAAAATCAAAGCTGATACATGGTGGCATTTTCGTTTGACGGCAAATCCAACATACCAGAAAGCTGTGGGAAAGGATCAAAGAGGTAGAATTTGTGCACATACTACAGCAGATAATCAGCGAAAATGGCTTATAAAACAGGGTAAACTGCATGGTTTTGCAGTGAGTGAAGATTCTTTTGAGATTAGGGAATCTAAATGGTACCATTTTAATAAGGCTTCTGGAAAGAATCAGGTTAGTATGCTGTCTGTAACATATGAAGGTATTTTAAAAATAGTGGATGAAGAGAAAGTACGAAAAATGCTGATAGACGGTATTGGACGTGAAAAGGCATATGGAGTAGGTCTTATGACATTGGTACATATGGAGAAGGGAACAGTATGACAAATATTCCTGGAATGATACGGCCGGAAATCCAGATGCTGCCGCAGGTTGCAGATCGTCTGACGTTCCTTTATCTGGAAAGATGTGTCCTAAATCGACAGGATAGTGCAATTACAGTCGCAGATGATAGAGGAACCGTTTTTGTACCGGCAGCAGCAATCAGTGTGATTATGCTGGGACCTGGAACAAAGATTACTCATCGGGCAATGGAGTTAATCGGAGACGCTGGGGTCACAGTGATATGGGTGGGAGAACATGGGGTGCGTTATTACGCATCGGGCCGCCCACTTACCCACCGTGCAGCTTTATTGCAGAGACAGGCAGAATTAGTCGGTAATACAAGAATGCATTTAAATATTGTGAGGCAGATGTATTCCATGCGATTTCCCAAAGAAGATGTTTCCCGCCTTACACTTCAGCAGTTAAGAGGGCGGGAGGGAGCGCGAATTCGCGCCGTATATAAAAAAGCATCAAAAGAGTGGAATGTGCCTTGGAATGGGCGTGAATACGATCCAGATGATTTTACAAGTGGAGATTCTGTTAACCAGGCATTATCTGCCGGCCATGCATGTCTTTATGGCTTGGCACATGCGGTAATTGTTGCGTTAGGGTGCTCTCCGGGATTGGGATTTGTACATGTTGGACATGAAAACTCATTTGTATATGATATTGCAGATTTATATAAGGCAGATATCACGATTCCGTTAGCGTTTGAGGTGGCTGCAACGATTTCCAAGGAAGAAATTCCGTCTGTAATGCGGAGAAAAACCAGAGATAAAATGGTAAAAATGAATATTCTGAAACAAATGGTGCATGATATCAAATCTTTGTTTGCCAAAGAAGGAGAAGCAGAGGATTCAGATGCAGTATATTTGTGGGATAACAAAGTCGGGGAAGTTGAGAATGGGCATTCGTATGGAGACGATCTTGAAGAAGGTGAATAATGGTAGTTGTAACGCTGACTGATTGCCCATCTAAATTGCGCGGAGATCTTACGAAGTGGCTTATGGAGATCAATACAGGAGTATATGTTGGAAAGGTGAGCGCAAGAATTCGAGAAATGCTTTGGACGCGAATCTGTGAGAATCTGTCGCAGGGACGGGCAACAATGGTATATAGTACTAATAATGAACAGGGAATGGAATTCTGTGTGCACAACTCATCCTGGAAACCTGTGGATTTTGATGGAATACAATTGGTTATGCGGCCAGAGCAGGGACGATGTGAAACAAAAGCGCGTTCAAGTCGGGCAGAAGTACAACAGATGTTGCTTAAGAAAAAGCAATCTCAAACATATAAAGAACGACATGAAGGTTATGTGGTAATTGATTTAGAGACAACAGGATTAAATAGTTCATCAGATGAGATTATTGAGTTGGCGGCGATTAGAATCATTAACCACAAAATTGCAGACCAATTGGAGATTCTAGTGAAAGCAGAAAAAGGTGTTCCAAAAGTAATTACTGAACTTACGGGGATTACAGAGGAGATTCTTGAGGAAAAGGGGATGGTTCTTTCTTCAGCGATAGAGAAGTTTTGTGAATTTATTGGACAAAGTACAATAGTGGGTCATAACATCGCATTTGATCGCAGCTTTTTAAAGGAAGCTTGTCGAAAGACCAATCGTATGAATCTAAAAAATCCGGCAAAAGATACATTAGATCTTGCGAGAAGACGAATCGATGATATTGATGATTATAAGCTGCATGCACTAGCAGACTATTTCCAGATAAAAGTTGAGGAGGAACATAGGGCATTAAGTGATTGCATCACAACATTTCAGGTGTTTGAGAAACTAAATGAAATTTAGAGATGGAGATCGGGAAAAGGTTGTAAATAAGGGATTTTTTTAGTGTATTCCCCGCGCAAGCGGGGGTGATCCTGAGTTTAGACAGCGTTTTTTAATTACAGTTTGGTATTCCCCGCGCAAGCGGGGGTGATCCCTGTGATTTAGTAAAGTAATAGTAATTTACGCCGTATTCCCCGCGCAAGCGGGGGTGATCCCAAACTTAGCAGCCACAACGATTGAAAGTTTACGTATTCCCCGCGCAAGCGGGGGTGATCCTAAACATTACCGTTAATATCAACAGTGAGTGTTGTATTCCCCGCGCAAGCGGGGGTGATCCTATTAGTTTTAAACTTAAATTTAAAGAAAGCAGGTATTCCCCGCGCAAGCGGGGGTGATCCCCGTTAAAGGAATATCGTCCAATCGTACACGTTGTATTCCCCGCGCAAGCGGGGGTGATCCTTGTTTACACAACTAATAGCGGTGTAGTTAGAAGTATTCCCCGCGCAAGCGGGGGTGATCCTGTATCACTGGCAATTTGCAGTTGGCACTCATAGTATTCCCCGCGCAAGCGGGGGTGATCCTGTCCCGGTGAGGTCGTCACTGTATGTAATGGCGTATTCCCCGCGCAAGCGGGGGTGATCCCTTTAATTATAACTTTGCCGTAGAGCATAGGAGGTATTCCCCGCGCAAGCGGGGGTGATCCTGTACTGTATCCGACATTGGCAGCACAATACCCGTATTCCCCGCGCAAGCGGGGGTGATCCCTGAATCCGGGTATGGTTGGATCGCACAGATTTGTATTCCCCGCGCAAGCGGGGGTGATCCCTAATACTGCAATGGTTATTGAAGAAATCAATAGTATTCCCCGCGCAAGCGGGGGTGATCCTTGAGGGCAGCCGCACAAAGCAAACAGACCGGAGTATTCCCCGCGCAAGCGGGGGTGATCCCATTTTGCATGTAAAAAAATAAACTCAGAGTAGGTATTCCCCGCGCAAGCGGGGGTGATCCTACACAGCACGCGGGATACGTTACTGGATGCCGGTATTCCCCGCGCAAGCGGGGGTGATCCTACACCGCCCTCTCCGAGGGTCAGATCGTAGTAGTATTCCCCGCGCAAGCGGGGGTGATCCTTAATGAAACGTTTTTATCTTCAATAAATTGAGGTATTCCCCGCGCAAGCGGGGGTGATCCCGGACGGCGGCTATTACTGGGAACGATAAAGGGGTATTCCCCGCGCAAGCGGGGGTGATCCCTGCTCCGGATACCTTGATTTTAAAAGGCAAAAGTATTCCCCGCGCAAGCGGGGGTAATCCCTACGACAGGACAGAGGAGACAACGGACACACGGTATTCCCTGCGCAAGCGGGGGTGATCCTGTGGGAGACATAGATTTATACAAACAGGAGTTGTATTCCCCGCGCAAGCGGGGGCGATCCTTCCGAGATTCTTTAACGTCTGGATATCACGGCGTATTCCCCGCGCAAGCGGGGGTGATCCCCTATTACAAGGACGTCAAGGCGCCGACCATGAGTATTCCCCGCGCAAGCGGGGGTGATCCTACCGGTACAATCAGCGGAACCGGAAGTTTGCCGTATTCCCCGCGCAAGCGGGGGTGATCCCGAAAAACCGGAATGGTTGACGATGGATCAGATGTATTCCCCGCGTAAGCGGGGGTGTTTTTCCTAAAATCTAAAGTTTGGGAAGATAAGAACAACCTTATGATTTCAACATATGAAGCCATAAGGTTGTTTTTTCGTATAGAAAACTTCACTGCTGCATCTTGAAGGTCACCAGAATTTGTGGGAAATGATAGGTGGTTGTTTGCTCAGTTTTTTGAAATATAGATGATTTTATCACAGGTGTAAAGTTCTTCCCCCCTCTGTTTCGCGTTTCATATCCGATATATTTACAATTCCCATCCAACTGACTATAATAAAGAATGCCCGTTTGTCTGCAAAGGCGCGGAACCATATCCATCTGCATCAGGGCGATATGACAGAAAAATGAACTTAAAAGAATGGAAGAAAGAACAATGGATGTAATTGAAAAATTTGGAAATAGGGTGAGCAGCCAGGCGCTTAAGGATCCGGAAAAAGCGCGTCGGCTGCTTCTTGCGGGATACCGCCTGCAGGAAAAGAAGCTTCAGTTTTTGCCGGATCGGGGACTGCCGTCGTCGGGACAGTATGTGGCGCGGGTGGTTATGAAAAATATCATTCAGTCGCTGTCGGAACCGGAGAATGCGGCGATGGTCAGCATATTTGTGCCGGGAGAGCTGGTGATGGCGGCAGGGCTGACGCCGTACTCAGTGGAGGCGATGTCCTGTTTTATGGCGGGAACGAAGTGTGAGCAGACGTTTCTTCGGAAAACGGAGGAAGAAGGATTTCCGGAGACGATGTGTTCGTACCACAGGGTGTTTCTGGGGGCGGCGCTGACGGGGATTCTGCCAAAACCGAACTGCATGATTTATACGAACCTTGCGTGTGATGGAAATATGATGACGTTTCCGTATTTAAAGGATAAATTTGAATGTCCAGGCTTTTATATTGATGTTCCGTATGAGAAAAACCGGGAATCGGTTCTGTATGTGGCGGATCAGCTGCGGAAATTGAAACGGTTTCTGGAGGAGACGACGGACAGACGGATTTCGGAGGAAACAGTGCGGAGTGCGGTAGATAACAGCCGGAAAGCGGCGGCGAATTATAAAAAACAGCTTGCCCTGCGGTGTGCGCATGACCCGGTGACCTCTCTGACGAATGAATTGTATGCGCTTTTTATGTGCCATCTGATGGCTGGCTCAGAGACGGCGGTTACCTATACGGAAAAACTTCTGCGCGATGTGCGGATGTCACCGAGGGGAGATGGTCTTTCGGTAATCTGGATGCACATCATGCCATTTTTACAGGAGCCGGTTAAGGATATTTTTAATTATAGTAAGAAAATGCACATCCGCGCTTGTGATTTCATCGCAGATGGTTTTCAGGAGATGCATGCGGAAGACCCGTATGAGGCGATGGCAGAGAAAATGGTCTACTGCATTTACAACGGCAGTGTGAAACAGAGAATTGAGAAAGCGGAACGACTTGCCAGAATCACGGAATCGGATGGTGCTGTTTTATTTGCCCACTGGGGCTGTAAGGGAACGATCGGTGCATCCAGCCTGATTAAGCAGTCCTTAGAAAAGACAGGACTTCCGACGATGATTCTCGACGGTGACGGCTGCAACCCCGCCAATACCAGCGACGGTCAGGTATCGACGCGGCTTCAGGCGTTTGTGGAAATGCTGGAAAAGGGCAAGGAGGAGAAACACGCATGATTTATTACGTCTGTAAGTACACCCCGATCGAGCTGTTCCGGGGGTTTGGAGAAGAATGTTCTGTTTTGGAGGAAATGCCGGAAAATTTCGAACAGTCGGATCAGATTGCACATGCAAATCTGTGCGGCTTTGGAAAATCGGTCATTCAGGCAGTGCTGGAAGGAAAGGTTGAACAGCTGGTGCTGGTAAACTGCTGCGATTCGATGCGGCGCGTTTACGATATCGTGGAGAGCACGGGAAAATGTAAGTTTTTATATATGCTGGATCTGCCGCATGATGATAATGAATGTGAAAAAGTGAAATTTGCGGGTACGATCCGGAGGCTTAAAAAGGCATATGAGGCATATTCCGGGAAAGTGTTTGATAAACGCGCTTTTATCAAGTCCTTTATTACGCCGGAAATGAACACGGAGCCGTACATTGGTGTGCTGGGCGTGCGGGTCAGCGGCATTCTGGAGGATATGATCCGGGACAATATCCAGATGGATGTGGAAAATCTGACCTGTACGGGTGGTCGGAAACTGTCGGTCGTACAGGATGAAATGTGGAATATGGAGGAAGAGGAGCTGTTTCTTTCTTACGCGGACGTCCTGCTGGGACAGATGCCGTGTTTCCGCATGAACCGTTCGATCCGCAGAAACCGTCTGTATCTGGATCCGAATTTAAAGGGAATTATTTATCACACGATCAAGTTCTGTGATTATTATGGATTTGAGTATGCGAGTATCAAGCGGGATATCAAGGTTCCGCTCCTTAAGATTGAGACTGATTTTACGAGCCAGAGCGCGGGGCAGCTTTTGACGCGCATTCAGGCATTTGAGGAGACAATCGAGGGATCAGAGGATATGGATCCGGGAAAAGGTATCAGTGAGGAGGCAAGAAAGAAGATGGAGTCGGGCATTTTTTATGTAGCGGGAATTGACAGCGGTTCGACAAGTACGGATGTGGTCATACTGGATCAGGATGGAAAAATTAAATCGACGATGATTATTCCGACCGGCGGCGGTGCGATGATGAGCGCCGAGAAGAGTCTGGATCTGGCGATTGAGAAAGCGGGAATTAAGAAAGAGGAGATCGTGCGGATCGATACGACCGGATATGGACGATCCTACATTGACAGCGGGGATGACAGCATCACGGAGATTACCTGCCATGCCAAGGGCGCAAATTATCTGAATCCGAATGTCCGCACTATCATCGACATTGGCGGGCAGGATATCAAGGCGATCAGCATCGACGGGCAGGGAGCCGTGAAAAATTTCCTGATGAATGACAAATGTGCCGCCGGAACGGGACGTTTTCTGGAAATGATGGCGAAAACGCTGGGACTTTCCCTGGAGGAAATGAGTGTGAAAGGGCTGGAATGGAAGCATAATATCGTGATTTCCAGCATGTGTACGGTGTTTGCAGAGTCGGAGGTCGTGTCGCTGGTGGCACAGAATAAGGATGTGGCAGATATTATCCACGGTTTAAATGTGTCAGTTGCCTCAAAAGTCGGCGCGTTGGCAGCCCGCCTTGGAAAGGATCATCCAGGCGAATATATGATGACCGGCGGTGTGGCGAAGAACCAGGGTATCATCCAGGCATTGGAAGAGAAGCTTGGTGCTAAACTTTATATCTGTGATGAGGCGCAGCTCTGCGGTGCGCTGGGAGCGGCGCTATTTGCTTATGAGAAATGTAAAGGCAGTGCGGAGGAAACGCGATGAAGCGGCAGGGTTAAAACACTTGTATCGATATTTTCGTCAGATATTCACTGGGAGAGGCTGTGGCCAATTCGTCGATCACAGCCTCTTTATAAGAGTATTTGCCGGTTTTAAACTTGTGTTTATCGATCCAATCAAAGAGTTTTTCGTAGGTGTCTTTCGAGTCATAGTAATTTCCCATTAAGTAAGCAACTGCATAGGTTCCGGCCGGTTTTAAGTGATAGGGGTGATTTTTCGGTTTTGTTATAACTTTTGTGAAAAAATAAGCATAGGTATCCAGATGATTTTTTCGTAAATCTGCCACATCAAGCATGGCACCATAGGGATGACCGGCATTTAGAGAGTGGGCATTGCAGTAACCGATGTGGCGGCAAAGAGCCTGGATGATTTTCTGATGGTCATCTGTATGAATCGGATCGCTGAGAATCAGATATTCTTCCGGTGTCGTCTCGAGAAAAATACGACCATTTTTATTTTCTGTATGGAAGAATAATTCATCTTCGGTGTATTCTGCCTGTTTCTGATTCAGTGATTCCTGGAGTGATACCAGGGATAATTTTATATGATTGGACTGTAAAGTGAATAAAAATCCAAGAATGCATCTACATTCTGAAATCAGAAATCAAATTAAAACATTATAATCTTCGATGCCTCGTTGGGAAGCCAACGGGGTATTTTTTTACCCAATCAGGCTGTATAGGACACCTCAAAACCTACTTTTTTAAAATCGCCCCATTTTGGAAATTTCAAAACAATGGGCAAGAATTAAACGTTATTTTTGATGTTTTTTGGACGGTGCGGGAAGCATACTGATTGGAATCCTTATATCTATGGTATAGCTTTTTGCAATACAAAAAGACTTTACATATGGCTATAAAAATCAACTGTATTCCAAGCGGAACCTTCCCCCATTTTCTGGAACACGAAAAAGAAGAAACGCTTTCGGTCTATCTGGAGGCCGTCAAATGGGCGCTTCTGGAAGAATGAATATGTCCGAAAAAATGTTGGAATTATAATAATATTAATCGAAAAAATGTGATTTATAATAAAATAATGTCCGCAAAAATGCTGTTTAGCAATGGAAATATGCCCTGAAAAGTGTTAAGATAGAATACAGATGCTTTTGGATGTATATGTTGCGCAGGAGGTTTCTTAATGGAAAGAGAGCTGTTTACGAAACTGGAACGATGGATGAATAAAAAGAACAGAAAGCCGCTGATCATACAAGGAGCGCGCCAGGTCGGAAAAACCTGGATTATGAAGGAATTTGGAGCCAGGTTCTATGAAAATACAGTCTATATCAATTTTGATAATAATAAAGCAATGAAGGATGTATTTGACCTAGACTTTGACTTAAAGCGGATCCTTTCTGCAATCAAAATTGAGTACGGAAAGAGTTTTCAGGCTGAAAATACATTGATTATTTTTGATGAGATCCAGGAAGCACCAAAGGCGCTGGCATCTTTAAAATATTTCTATGAGAATGCACCGCAGTATTCTATCATTGCAGCTGGTTCCCTGCTCGGTGTTGCATTACATCAGGGAACATCCTTTCCTGTTGGGAAAGTTGATTTTTTAAAATTATGCCCTATGAGCTTCAAAGAATTCATTTTGGCAGTTGGTGAAAAGGGGTTGCATGAAGCGTTGAGGTCCCAAGATTATGAACTGATCAATGCATATGCCGGGAAATATACGGATTTGTTAAAAAAGTATTATTATGTGGGCGGAATGCCAGAAGTAGTCCAGACATATATTGATTCCGATGATCTATTTGAGGTACGTGAGATCCAAAACAATCTTCTGCAGTACTATGAAGAGGATTTTAGCAAACATGCGCCAAAGGAAGTTGTTCCGCGCATCATGATGGTCTGGAATTCGATTCCTTCCCAATTGGCTAAGGAAAATCGTAAGTTTATGTATGGAGCACTACGAGAGGGTGCACGGGCAAAAGATTTTGAACTTGCAATTCAGGGGTTGGAAGATGCAGGGTTAATCCTGAAAAGCTATAGAGTATCAAAGCCAGATATTCCACTGATTGCGTACATGGAAATGAACAGTTTTAAAATGTTCATGTTCGATGTGGGATTGTTAACAGCAAAGGCCGGACTATCAGCAAGACTTCTATTGGAGGGAAGCCGGATCTTTGAAGAATTCAAGGGGGCACTTACGGAACAGTATGTTGCACAGGAGTTACATGCTGCAGGATATCCGCTTTATTATTTTGCAACAGCACGATCAACTGGAGAGATAGATTTTATGTTGCAGGGAGATTTAGACTGCGTTCCGATTGAGGTGAAGGCAGAACAGAATCTCCGTGCCAGGAGTTTGAGGGCATTTTGCGATAAATATAAGCCGGGCATGGCGATTCGTAGCAGTATGTCAAATTATAAGCAGGAAGACTGGCTGACAAATGTTCCGTTATATATGCTTGCGGAATATTTGAAAAGAACAATATATGTGGTAAGCTGATAACAATTTACCTCAAAACCAACGGGGTATTTTTTGTTCTGAATCAGACAATACAGAAGTTCGCGCTAAGCGAACTAATGAAATGGAGGTTCTGGAGTCCCTTCACGGCAATGTAGTATGTGCATTAGCTGCCGGAATCGGTGACTATGTGCGATGTACTCTCTTGGAATATAGCTATCATGATGGCCAGTTTTGGATTTTTACAGAAGGCGGCGAGAAGTTCATAGGACTTGAGAGGAATAAAAATGTCAGTCTTGCTGTCTTTGAAAAGCCCCCGGACTTTGGTGCGCTGAAAAGCGTACTGGTCATGGGAACGGCAAAGCTCATCGAGCCGATGTTATTTGAGGTTCCTGGATTTGATGAATATTCGGAAAACTTGATAAAAAGTTCGATGATAGGAGTTTGAAAAATTTCTTTCGGGAAAGAATCTGTTGCGGAAACGCGGGAAATACCGTATAATAATGCGGTCTGATCTGCACATATGCAACAGATTTGTCCGTAAAAAAATGAAAAATCAGAATTGTGCGTATTTCAGAAACAATTTTTTGCTGTAAGAGTGAAAAAAAGTTATGTAAACTGTCTGCAAAAAAATACTTGACAAGAATTTGTGTTTTTACGCTTACGGAGAAGAACAAAAAAAGAACTAAAAAACAGCGATGAACACATCGCAAAAAATGAGAAATGTAGGTAAAAATAATTTTATGAGAAAATTAGCATTAAGTGATGAAATCCTTCTCAAGATCTCCCAGCCGGCGCGTTATATTGGCGGCGAGGTGAATATGGTGAAGAAGGATCCGTCGAAGGTAGCAGTCCGGTTTGCCATGTGCTTTCCGGACGTGTATGAGATCGGTATGTCCCATCTGGGCATCCAGATTCTTTATGATATGTTCAACCGCCGGGATGACGTTTACTGTGAGCGCGTTTATTCCCCGTGGATGGACTTAGATCCGATCATGCGGGAGCAGAAGATTCCGCTGTTTGCTGTTGAAAGCCAGGATCCGATCAAAAATTTTGACTTCCTTGGAATTACAATCCAGTACGAAATGTGCTACACCAATATTTTGCAGGTGCTGGAATTATCACAGATTCCGCTCCATGCAGAAGATCGTACCGAGGAGGATCCGATCGTTATCGGCGGCGGTCCGTGTACCTACAATCCGGAGCCGATCGCGCCGTTTTTTGATCTCTTCTATATGGGCGAGGGCGAAGTGGTTTATTTTGACCTGATCGACCGCTACAAGGAGATCAAGGCGCGCGGCGGCAGCCGGAAGGAATTTCTGGAGCAGGCGGCGCAGATTCCGGGTATCTATGTGCCGGGATTTTATGATGTGACATACAAAGAGGACGGCACGATCGAGGCGATGACGCCGAACAACCCGCACGCGCCGCAGACCGTTTCCAAGCAGCTTGTCATGGATATGAGCGATACCTGGTATCCGGAGAAGCCGGTGGTTCCGTATCTGCGCGCGACGCAGGATCGTGTGGTTCTTGAGATCATGCGCGGCTGTATTCGCGGATGCCGTTTCTGCCAGGCGGGCATGGTATACCGCCCGGTGCGCGAGCGCAGCCTGGAGGAACTGAAACGTCTGGCCCGGACGATGTTAAAGAGCACCGGACATGAGGAAATTTCGCTGAGTTCGTTGAGCTCCAGTGATTACACGAAGCTGGAGGGAATCGTCAATTTTCTGATTGACGAGTTTGACGGAAAGGGCGTCAATGTGTCCCTGCCGTCCCTGCGTATTGACGCATTTTCCCTCGACGTCATGAGCAAGGTGCAGGACGTGAAGAAGAGCAGCCTGACCTTTGCACCGGAGGCGGGATCCCAGCGTCTGCGTAACGTTATCAACAAGGGTCTGACCGAGGAAAACATTTTAAATGGTTCTGCCGAGGCGTTCAAGGGCGGCTGGAACCGCGTAAAGCTCTACTTCATGCTGGGACTTCCGACTGAGACCGTGGAAGATATGCAGGGCATTGCCGAGCTTTCGGAGAAGGTGGCGGAAGTGTACTATGACACGGTTCCGAAGGAGCAGCGCCACGGCAAGGTGCAGGTAACCGCCAGCACCTCGTTCTTTGTGCCGAAGCCATTTACCCCGTTCCAGTGGGCGCCGATGTGCACGAAAGAGCAGTTCTTGGAGCGCGCGAGCATCGTCAACCACCGCATGAAAGAGATGTTAAATAAGAAGAGTCTGCGCTATAACTGGCATGAGGCGGATGTGACCGTGCTGGAAGGTGTTCTGGCGCGCGGCGACCGCCGGGTGGCAGCTGTGATCGAAGAGGCGTACCGTCAGGGTGCAATCTACGATTCCTGGTCAGAGTATTTCAACAATGATATCTGGATGAAGGCGTTTGAGACCTGCGGCGTGGACATTGATTTCTATACGACGCGTGAGCGAAGCCTTGATGAAGTGTTCCCGTGGGATTTTATCGACGCGGGTGTGACGAAGGATTTCTTGAAACGCGAGTGGGCGAACGCACAGGCGGAAACGGTAACGCCGAACTGCCGGATGCGCTGTTCGGGATGTGGTGTCCGTAAGTACGGCGGCGGAGTCTGTTTCGAAGAACGGGCATGAGGAAGGAGCGGTCATGAAGATACGAATTAAATTTCAAAAACAGGGAACGGTGCGTTTTATCGGTCATCTGGACGTGATGCGTTACTTCCAGAAGGTGATGCGCCGGGCGGAAGTGGATATCCGTTATAGCGAAGGATTCAGCCCGCACCAGATCATGTCGTTTGCGTCTCCGCTCAGCGTGGGGCTTATCAGCCATGCGGAGTATGTGGATATTGATGTCAATTCCAGCGGAAATTCGACCGGGATGGTGCGCCGCTTAAATGAGGTCAGCGCCGAGGGGCTGGAGGTGCTCAGCTACCGCGAGCTTCCGGAGACGGCAAAGAATGCGATGTCGCTGGTGGCAGCTGCTGATTACACATTCTGGTTTAAAGAGGGATTTGCACCGGAGGACGGCAGCAGTGTAGAAGAATTTTTCGGGAAATTCCTGACATTCTGCAAAAACGAGACAATTCCGTTTGTGAAGCAGACGAAAAAGGGCGAGAGAACCGTGGATCTGCGTCCGCTGATCTGTGAGGCGCGAATCGCAGAGCGGAAAGAGTATGTTCCGGCGATGGTCGCAGACTGGTATCCGGATCTGGAAAATGAGACGGTTGAGGAGGAAAAACAGGCGGAAGGAATCTGTGTCTTCCTGCGTCTCTTATCGGGCAGTGCGGCAAACGGAAAGCCGGAGCAGGTATTGCAGGCATTCTATGAGAGCCTGGGGCTGACCTACCGCCCGTTTGCCATTCAGGTCGAGCGCGAGGAGCTGTATGCGGACGAGGGCGCCGAGGGTGCACCGGAGTATGTGCCGCTGGAGGCATATGGAAGCGAGATTGTGTAAATGCTTCAATGTTCATTAAGAGATGAAATGCGAAGCGCCAGCAAAATCCGGCTGCAGGTAGCGCAAAGTGTGAACGGCAGTAAAAAAGAGAGGAGACGAAGAGTTTGGATCAGTTAATAGTGACAAAATGGAAGGATCGAAGCCTGACGGCGCTCCTCTCGGACGGGCACTGCCGGTCGCTGACGCTGGAATCTGGCGATGAAAGCCTGCTGGGGAATATTTACATCGGCAAGGTAAAAAATGTGGTAAAAAACATCAACGCCGCGTTTATTGACCTCGGCGGTGGAAAAACCGGATATTTCAGCCTGGCGGAAAACCTGGTTCCGCTTTATACAGATGAGCTGAACCAGCTATGTTCATTCGGATATTCTGGAAATTCTGAGAAGAAAGTAAGTCCACGGAAACTAAAAGCTGGAGACGAGCTTCTCGTCCAGGTGTCCCGCGACGCCCTGAAAACCAAGGATCCGTCCGTGACCTGCTGTCTGAATTTTCCGGGTACCTATATGGTTCTGACGGTTGGAAAACCGCAGATCGGATTTTCGGCAAAAATCAAGGATAATGCCTGGAAAGAGAAGGTGCGGGAGGAACTTCTGACACATAAGGATGAGCGTTTTGGACTGATTGTCCGGACGAACGGGGCGTCGGCTTCCATCGAAACACTCTGTGCCGAGACGGAGAAGCTGAAACAGCAGATGGAAGAACTTTTTGCCCGGGCAGCCTGCCGCACCTGTTACAGCCTTTTAGAGCAGGGTACGCCGCCCTATATCCAGAGTCTTAGGGATGCGAAGAAAGGAACCCTTTCGGAGATCATCACAGATGTGCCGGAGTATGCGAAGAAGATTGAGGCATGGCTGGAGGAAGAGAAGGAAGAGGACAAGGAACAAAAAGAAAATCAGACCCAGGCAGATAAAAATGAAAGCATAAAACAGGCGGTTCCGAAATTGTCCCTATATACAGATGAGAACCTTCCATTAATGAAGCTGTACCGCCTGGAATCGGTGCTTAAAAGTGCATCGGATCGCCGTGTCTGGATGAAATCCGGTGGATATCTTGTGATTGAACCTACGGAAGCGTTGACAGTTATCGATGTCAATACGGGGAAATACACCGGCAAGAAGACACCGGCCGAGACGATCTTAAGGATCAACCTGGAGGCGGCGCATGAGGTGGCGTGCCAGCTTTCCTTGAGGAATCTTTCCGGTATTATTATTGTGGATTTTATCGATATGGAATCGAAAGAAGATCAGGAGACGCTGATGCGGACGCTCGGGGAAGAGCTTTCCCGTGACCCGGTCAAAACGATCCTGGTGGATATGACGCGGCTTGGGCTGGTGGAGATCACCCGCAAAAAGGTGCGTCGTCCGCTTCATGAGATTTTGTAGCGGTTGAATCATAGAATGAAACATACAAGGAGAAGAAAAGATGTTTGAAAAAGTATTTAAGCTATCCGAGCATCAGACGACCGTAAAGACGGAAGTCATGGCTGGAATTACGACCTTTATGACGATGGCGTACATTCTGGCAGTTAATCCGAGCATCCTCGGATCGACCGGCATGGACCCGACTGCGGTGCTTCTGGCTACGGCTCTGGCATCATTCATCGGTACTGCCTGCATGGCATTTATGGCGAACCTGCCGTTCGTTCTGTCCGCAGGCATGGGACTCAACGCGTATATGGCGTATACGGTGTGCGCGGGCTATGGCTATAGCTGGCATGTTGCACTGCTGGCTGTATTTGCAGAAGGTCTGATCTTCATCGTGCTGTCTCTGACAAACGTGCGCGAGGCGATATTCAATGCGATTCCGTTGACTTTAAAGCGCGGTGTGTCCGTCGGTATCGGTCTGTTCATCGCATTTATCGGTCTTCAGAATGCGGGACTTTCAGTAGACTCTTCCACACTGGTAACGATCATCAGCTTCCCGGAAAATTTCCATACCGCAGGTATCTGCGCGCTGCTGGCGCTGATCGGTCTGTTTATCATGGCGGTTTTATACACCTACCGTGTAAAGGGCGCGATTCTGTACGGCATTCTGGGAACCTGGATTCTCGGTATGCTGTGCCAGGTAACCGGCATTTACACACCGGACGTAGAGAATGGTTTCTACACCCTGTTCCCGACCCTGGGAATCACCGATTTCTCCAAACTGGGAGAGACATTTGGTAAATGCTTTACCGTTGACTTCGATGCAGTTGGAATTATCAATTTTATCGTAGTTATTTTCTCATTCCTGTTTGTAGATATTTTTGATACACTTGGTACATTAATTGGTGTAGCAACCAAGGCAGACATGCTGGACGAGGAAGGCCGTCTTCCGGGTATCCGTCCGGCGCTGATGGCAGATGCGATCGCAACTTCCTTTGGTGCGGTATTAGGTACTTCCACAACGACTACCTTCGTTGAGTCTGCATCGGGTGTTGCAGTCGGAGGACGTACCGGTCTGACTGCCCTGGTATCGGCACTCCTGTTCCTGCTTTCCACCCTGTTTGCACCGATTTTTACGGCGATCCCGTCCTTTGCGACGGCTCCGGCATTAATCATGGTTGGCTTCCTGATGGTGGGAACTGTAACCGAAATTCGTTTCGATGAGGACAATATCACCGAGGCAATCCCGGCATATCTGGCAATCATCGCCATGCCGTTGTTCTACAGCATTTCCGAGGGTATTTCCATGGGAATTATCTCTTATGTGCTTTTGAATGTGGCAGCAGGAAAAGCAAAGAAGATCACTCCGCTTATGTATGTGCTGGCGGTGCTCTTCGTTCTCAAATACATTTTCCTGTAACAACTTGTAATAATTTAACCCCTGAAAACTTGACGAAAACAGGTTTTCATAATAAAATAGTCTATATCAAAAAAAGTTTTTAAAATTTTTTTGATTAACGTGCAATAAAATGCGTATGCAGCGCATTAACTTATTGAACGGATGAAAATCATTCCCGCGCGGAAGAACGCGGACAGAGACGAACAAAAACAAATCAAGTTACTCGAAATTCCTTGATGCATTACACTCCGTTACGAACTGTCCAAGATTTTCTGCTGGGATCTTTTCGGTATCGGTTGACAACCAGCAACCGATATTGGGTAAAAAGCGCCGGACCTGCTTGCAGTGCCGGCGCTTTTTACTGTACAAAAAAGGGGTAATTTTTATCAGGAATATCTCATTGACATTTTGGCGGGCAGACGGTATAAAGGACAGAGGGTAACTGTTCACAGGTAGGAATTTTCTGAACTGAAAATTCCGTACGATACAGTTCTGGCAGCAGATTTTGCCGATTTGGAATGCGCAGCATCGGCAAAATCCCGTTGCTGGGCACACGTGTGTGAACAGTAACGACAGAAGAGAGAGTAGACTCTGGCGATAGAAACACGCATGGAACCAGTTCTGGGAGGAAAAGTTAAGAAAACATGAAAACAAAACAGCAGGGCGGGTTTCATACGGAGGTGGGATACATATGAAGATAGAAAATGATTTGGGGCGGGACGATATCCGGCGGCTGGTGCTCCGTCTGGCGATTCCTTCGATGCTGGCGCAGTTTATCAATGTGCTCTACAGCGTGGTCGATCGAATCTATATTGGAAATATCCCGGTGATCGGGGAGACGGCGCTTGCGGGCGTCGGCGTCAGCGGACCGATTGTGACGCTGATCTCCGCGTTTGCCTATCTGGTCGGTCTGGGCGGCTCGCCGCTCATGAGCATCCGTATGGGCGAGGGGCAGGATGAGAAAGCGAAAAAGATTCTGGCAAACAGCTTCTGGATGATTGTCGGGTTGTCGTCGGTTCTGACGTTGGTTCTGTTTGTATTTAAACGAGAAATTTTGACGCGGTTTGGTGCGAGTGAGGCGATTCTGCCGTATGCGGAATCGTATTTTACGATCTATCTGCTGGGAACGGTCTTTGCACTGCTTTCCATCGGAATGAACCAGTTTATTATCTGCCAGGGATTTGCGCGGATTGGAATGATTTCGGTGGCGCTCGGCGCGGTAACGAATATTGTGCTGGATCCGGTGTTTATTTTTGTGCTTGACATGGGCGTGGCGGGGGCAGCGTTTGCCACGGTTTTGTCACAGCTTGCGTCGGCGGTCTTTGTCCTTCGTTTTCTGCGTGGAAACCGCGTGCTTCTGCGTCTTGAATTTGAATGTCCGCAGGTGAAGACAGTCTGTAAGATTGCGTTGATGGGACTGTCGCCATTTTTGATCATCGCATTTGATAATGTGCTGATCATTTCGCTTAATACAGTGATTCAGATGCATGGCGGCGCGGAGTCGGATATGCTTTTGACCTGTACGACAATCGTGCAGAGCTTTATGCTGATCGTGACGATGCCGCTCGGAGGCATTACATCGGGAACGGGGGCGATCCTGGGCTTCAATTTCGGCGCGGGACGCCCGGATCGGATCCGGAGCGCACAGAGGTATATCACATTGCTGGCGGTGGTGCAGTGCAGCATCATGTTCCTGTTTTCCCGGACGCTGGCGAGGTATTTTGTCTATCTCTTTACGCGCAATGATTCCTATGTGGAATTAACCGTCTGGGCGATCCGGGTCTACACGATGGGGATTATTCCGCTGGCAGTCCAGTATGAGGTCGTGGATGGATTTACCGGAATGGGTGTGCCGTCGGTGGCGATCTCGCTGTCAATGTTCCGGAAGCTGCTGTACTTGGTCAGCGTGTTCCTGATTCCGGTGTTTGCGGGAGTTGAAAATGTTTTCTACGCAGAAGTGGTATCGGATTTCGGCGGAACGACGGTGTCGGTGATCGTGTATCTTCTTTTGATTGGGCGCATTATGGGGCGCTGTGTAGAGCGCGCGAAATTGAACGGGAAAGCAGTGGAAGCAGACACTTGAAGCGGCGCTTAAAATGGCTGAAAATGTGTGTCAGATAACGTTGTCATCAATCAATAAATGAAAAAAATAATGGATTGACAAACGGATTCTCTGGATCTATAATGCAATACAGATAATGAATGACAACAAAATAACGATATCTTCAGGGCAGGGTGTAATTCCCGACCGGCGGTAAAGTCCGCGAGCGCATGGCGCATGATTTGGTGCAATTCCAAAACCGACTGTATAGTCTGGATGAAAGAAGAGAAAACGTAAATAAAAACGGCGGTGCCGAAGAGCTTCCAGATACGAGGTCTCCGGATGATGGATATGGCGGATATATATCGCTATGGCAAAAAAGGGAAAAAGGTCATCGAGAAAGGATGCATAGAAAAAAATATTTACGATAATTAATATCATAAAAGATATTATGGAATAAAAATTATAAGCCCTGAGATGTGAAAATAAAAGTGTTTCACATTTCAGGGCTTTTTGCATGGAAAGGTGGGGAAAAAGATGGAACGAATCCATGTAAAGGTTCCCGGTGAGCAGCTACAGGATCGGGAATATATGAAGCAGGCGTTAGCACTGGCAGAAAAAGGGCACGGATGGGTCAATCCGAATCCGATGGTCGGCGCGGTGCTGGTAAAGGATGGACGCATCATCGGCGAGGGATATCATACACGATATGGACAGCTTCATGCAGAACGGGAGGCATTTAAGAATGCGGCAGAGCGAGGCGAAGAGACGGCGGGAGCAGATTTGTATGTGACGCTGGAACCCTGCTGTCACACCGGAAAACAGCCGCCGTGTACGGAAGCGGTGCTGGCATCCGGGGTGAAGCGCGTGATTGTCGGCTGCACGGATCCGAATCCGGTGGTGGCAGGGCGCGGCATCCGGCTTCTGAGGGAAAAAGGGCTGGAAGTGGTGGCCGGAGTTTTACGCGGAGAGTGTGAACGGCAGAATGAGGTGTTCTTCCATTTCATGCGGACGAAACTTCCGTTTACGGTGCTGAAATACGCGATGACACTCGACGGAAAGACAGCGACGGTGTTGGGTAAATCCCAGTGGATCACGGGCGAGGCGGCGCGGAAGCGGGTGCATGAGGACCGCGGGCGTTATATGGCGATTCTGACTGGCGTTTCGACGGTGCTGGCGGACAATCCGCAGCTGACCTGCCGGATTCCGGGAGGGAAAAATCCGATCCGGGTGATTGCAGATACGAAGCTTCGGACGCCGCTTTCATCGACCGTGGTACAGACCGCGCGGGAGACACCGACCTGGATTGTGACGGCGGTATCGGATGCCGGAAGAAAGAAAGCATATGAGGACGCCGGCTGTCGTGTTTTAAGTGTCCCGGCAAAAGAGGGAGAACTGGATTTGCAGGCGATGATGCAGCGGCTGGGCGAGGAAAAAGTGGACAGCGTGATGGTCGAGAGCGGCGGGACGCTGGCATGGTCGTTTTTAAAGGCAGGGCTTGTGAACCGGGTGCAGGCCTACATTGCACCGAAGATTTTCGGAGGGGCAGGCGCCCCGACCCCGGTGAGGGGAACCGGTGTGGATGCGCCGCCGGAGGCATTTCTTCTTAAAAAGCCGGAGGCAGTGTGGCTGGGAGAGGATCTGCTGCTGGAATATGAGGTGTCCGGTCAAGATGCATGAGGCGGTGTTAGAACGGGAAAAAATCGCTGATTTGAAAAGGAGAAAAGATGTTCACAGGAATCATAGAGGAAGTGGGAAGGATCCGTGCGATTGAGCGCCAGGCAGTCTCGGCACGGCTGACGGTTGCTGCGTCCAAGGTGCTCTCGGATGTTCATCTGGGCGACAGCATTGCGGTCAACGGTGTGTGTCTGACGGTCACGTCATTTGGGAGAGATTATTTCTGTGCGGATGTAATGCATGAGACGCTGAACCGTTCGTCCCTGGGGGCGCTGGGTGTCAAAAGCCCGGTCAATCTGGAGCGGGCGATGCTGGCGGGCGGACGGTTTGGCGGACATATCGTCTCCGGTCACATCGATGGAACTGGAACCATCCGGGATGTGCGCCGGGACGGAAATGCCGTCTGGTATACGATTCAGGCCCCAGAACCGATTCTGCGGCTGATTGTGGAAAAAGGATCGATCGCGATCGACGGAATCAGCCTGACGGTCGCACGGGTGGATCACGTATCATTTTCCGTTTCCATCATCCCGCATACGTTGCAGGAGACAGCGCTTGCGTTTAAGCGGGCAGGCGACATCGTCAATCTGGAAAATGACTGCATTGGAAAGTATGTGGCGAAGCTGATAGGAGCGGAAGAAGAGGATAAGGCAGGAAAGGGCATGACAAGAGAATTTCTGCAGCGGTATGGATTTTAATAGAGGAGGAGAAAAATGAAGCAGTTTGATACAGTTGAAAAGGCTCTGGACGAGCTGAAACAGGGACATTTAATCCTGGTTACGGATGACGAGGATCGCGAAAACGAAGGCGATCTTATCTGCGCGGCAAGTTTTGCCACGACAGAAAATGTCAATTTCATGGCGACGCATGCGAAGGGCTTAATCTGTATGCCGATGAGCGCAGAAATCTGCCGGAAGCTGCAATTCCCACAGATGGTGATGGATAACACGGATAACCATGAGACGGCGTTTACCGTATCGATCGACCATAAAACGACGACCACCGGTATTTCTGCCGAGGAGCGCGGTATTACGGCGCGCGCGTGCGTGGATCCGGACACAAAGCCAGAGGATTTCCGCCGCCCGGGACATATGTTTCCGCTGATGGCGAAGAAAAACGGCATTCTGGAGCGCAACGGCCACACAGAGGCGACGGTAGACCTGATGCGGCTTGCAGGGCTGCCGGAATGCGGTCTGTGCTGCGAGATCATGCGCGAGGATGGAACGATGATGCGGTCGGAAGAATTATTTGCGATGGCAGAACAATGGGGTCTGGCGATGATTTCCATTAAACAGCTGCAGGAGTACCGCAAGAGACATGAAAAGCTGGTCGAGTGTGTGGCAGAGACGCGGATGCCGACGAAATACGGCGAATTCCGCGCGTATGGCTACCTGAATCTCTTAAATGGAGAACACCATGTGGCACTCGTCAAGGGCGATATCGGAGATGGGAAAGATGTACTCTGCCGCGTGCATTCGGAGTGCCTGACCGGCGATGCATTTGGTTCCCTGCGGTGCGACTGTGGACAGCAGCTTGCGTCGGCGATGACCCAGATTGAGAAAGAGGGACGAGGCGTTCTCCTTTATATGCGGCAGGAGGGACGCGGCATCGGGCTTTTAAATAAGTTGCGCGCCTACAAGCTGCAGGATGGCGGCATGGATACGCTGGATGCGAACCTGGCGCTGGGATTTAAGGGCGATCTGCGGGAATACTACATTGGGGCGCAGATTTTAAAGGATCTGGGAATCAAGACGCTGCGTCTTCTGACCAATAACCCGGATAAGGTATATCAGCTTTCGGATTTTGGCATGGAAATCAAGGAGCGCGTGCCGATTCAGATGGAGGCAACGCCGTATGATGGATTTTACCTGAAAACGAAGCAGGCGCGGATGGGACATATTTTGAATTTTAAATAGAAAAAGTGACAGGCGAAAATAGATCGTCGGAAAGGATGGTACTTATGCGTACATTTGAAGGAAACGTAGTAGCGGAAAATAATATGAGGATCGGAATTGTGGCGGCACGATTCAATGAGTTTATTACTTCGAAACTGGTCGCAGGCGCGCAGGATGCGCTGCGCCGTCACAATGTCTCGGAGGAGGACGTAGATGTTGCGTGGGTTCCAGGTGCTTTTGAGATTCCGCTGATTGCGTCGGAGATGGCGAAGTGCGGAAAGTATGATGCGGTGATCTGCGTGGGTGCAGTTATCCGTGGAAGCACAAGCCATTATGATTATGTGTGCAGCGAGGTTTCGAAAGGAATCGCCCAGGTTTCTCTGGCAAGCAGCGTGCCGGTTATGTTCGGTGTGCTGACGACGGATACGATCGAGCAGGCGATCGAGAGAGCGGGAACAAAGAGCGGAAATAAGGGATTTGACTGCGCGACGGGAGCAATCGAGATGGTGAATTTGCTGCGGGAGATCCGGAAGTAAAAATAATCAGGTAATCGGGCATCGAAAAAGCCAGGACTGCGGAATGCTGCAGTCCTGGCTTTTTTGTCTTAGGAAAATTCGTCCATGCGCCAGGTTTTGGTGTTACCTGTTTTTGTTTGCTATCATGTTACTCTGTTTTCAACAGCCCCTGTTCCGTATAATATTTCTCAGCTCCCGGATGCAGCGGAATAGGAAGCTGGCTGCATATATATTCCGGATCAGATAAGTTACTTAAGGATGGGTGGGCGCTGATCAGTTCTTCACGGGATTCGTCGAGAATCTTGGTGATGGTGTAGACCAGCTGTTCGTCCATGGATGCGTCCACGCAGAGAAGGCATTTGATTCCGAAGGTTTTCAGTGTCTCGGTTTGTCCCGGATAGGTACCGGCTGGGACAGTGGCGCGGACGTAGAAGGGGCTGGCTGCAAGAATTTTTTGCAGTTCTTCGTCAGTGTACTCCAGCAGGCGGCAGGGCGTCTGGCTGGCCAGGTCGGTCAGGCTGTGGACCGGGATTCCGGCGAAGCTGTGGACGGCGTCGAGTTTACCGTTTAAGACAGAGTCCACGCTGGCGGAGAAGCTGTAGTTTTCAAGGGCAGTGTTGGCAATATTGAGCCCGGCTGCCTTGAGAGCGGTGCGGGCGGAAAGCTCCGTGGTGGATCCTTCTGGTCCGACGGCAATGTGGTGTCCGGCGAGTTCATGAACGTAGGAGATATGCTCGGATTCCGGCGCCATCCAGGTGGACAGACTTGAATAGACGGCCCCGATCGCCCGCAGGGATTCGACCGGATGACCGGAAAATTCGTCCGTTCCCTGATAGGCGGAAAATGCCACATCGCCGCTGACCAGTCCCATATCAAATTGTCCGTTTTTGATATTTTCCACGTTCGTGTAGGAACCGTTGGAGGCGCTTAAATTGACCTTGAGCTGTTCATCATGTCCGCTTAAAACAGAGGCGATGGCACTGCCAATCGGGTACATGGTTCCGCCGCTGTCGGCAGTTCCGATGGTCAGAACGTGCAGCTCTTCATCTGCTTCGCTGGGATGGTCGTTGACCCGCGCATCTGCGGCGGTGCTGCCGGAACAGCCGGAAAGTCCGAGCAGGAAGGTAAGAAGCATCATTGGTGCCAATTTTACCAGTTTTTTTATTTTCATAGATCTCACCTTTTCGTAGTTTATCAGTATATAGAAAAAAACGCAGCGGTTCTGTCGAATGCTGCCTTAGCGATTAAAAGAATATTAAAACTCTATAAAAAGTATAACACAAAAAACATTGATAAGACAAGACCAAGGAAGAGGAAAATATAAATGTAACTGTTCACAGGTAGGCACTTTTGGAACCGAAAGTGCCGTAAGAAAACGTGGTGGCAGCAGGAATTTGCCGTATTTAAATGCGAAGCCACGGCAAATTCCGTTACTGGGCACGTATGCGTGAACAGTAACAAAAAAGAGCGTCCGGTTTATGTGGGGGAACCGGACGCTCTTCTTTCAGGTTACATTTTCAATTGAGCTTTAGGTATGTTGTTATATAAAAGATGTCTTATATGAAGTGTTCCTATCTCGTCTCAGTGATTATTTTGTAATCAGGCTGGAGAAGATGGAAAGGAAAATCGGGTTGTAAATATCGTCGATGATAACTGCGAAGGACGGATACAGAACCCAAGCAACGGTGTGCCATCCATACTGATCCATAACGGCTTTCTCGTTTGCTACTGCGTTCGGACCTGAACCACAGCCCCATCCACAGTTACCAGCTGCCATAACAGCTGCACCGTAATCGCGGCCAAATACGTTGAAGGATACGAAGATTGCAAAGAGTGCCATCAGGATAGCCTGTGCAAGGAGGATGATACCCATCTGACCAGCTACCGGAGCCAGCTTTGTGATATCGATGGTCATCAGAACCAGTGCCAGGTAGAGTTCCAGGAACATATGCTCGATAGCGTCGATCTCCGGAACCGGGAATTCGATACCAGCTGCATCCATGATGTTTCTTGCGATAGCACCTGCGAACAGACAGCCGATGAATTTCGGCATCTCGATCATCGGGATGTTGTCTAACAGGCAGTAGATCGGCATACCAAGTGCTGCTACAAGCAGAGACAGGGCAAATGCTTTGATCATACGGGTGTTGTTAAGAACAGCTGCTGAACCTGCTTTTGCGGATTCTGGTCTGTCGTTCGGGTCAGATTTCAGACCGTGACGGGAAATCAGGAAAGCTGCAACCGGACCACCGATTAAGGAACCCATGATGTTGCCCATAGTACCGGCTGCTACACCGACTGTGGTTGCATCCGGAGCACCCATGTTCTCGAAGATAGGACCAAATGCAGAAGCAGTACCAACACCGCCGGACATAGCTGAGGAAGAACACTGCAGAGCCAGAAGCGGATGAAGACCGATGGCGCTGCCTACCAGGTAACCAACGACATCCTGTAAGGTAATCAGGACACAGGCTGCAACTGCGATTGCGATACAAAGCTTTCCGCCTGCGTGCTTTAACATCTTGTAGCTGAAGCCGAAACCTACGCACAGGAAGAATAAGTTCTGGCATAAGTCTTTCACGATTTTTGCATCAAAGGAAAAACCGATGATTCCGGAACCCTTGATGATAGATACAACAACAGAAAAGATGATACCGGAGATAACCGGAGCCGGTATAGCATATTTTCTGAGCAGGGCGCTGTGAGCGACAATCGCGCGTCCTAAGAAGATAACGATGGCTGCGAAACCAAGTGTGGTCAGATACTCGAACTGGAATGTTGCGATGGCACCGTCGGCTGCCGGTGTGTAAGTTCCAAAGTATCCCATAATGTGTTCTAACATAGAACTTCCCTCCATTCTTTTTTAAGAATTTGTTTATTTCTTTTATAAACAGTTTATAAGATTGAAAAAGGGAAGTCAATTTATGTAATTTTAAATACAGTTTTGTAAGTATTGTAAATAAAAATGACTATAAGAAAGCGACTGCAGTATAGATACGGTTCTATGATGAATCTGTACAGCTGCAGCCGCGAACAGGCAGGAAAAACCTGAATATTGCTGGAAAACGAAGTGGTTCTTATTTCCCAGAATATCGATATTTAATAGAAGGGCGTCCACCGGTCTGGTAATCGATCATGCTGACCAGTTCGTTGGTTTCGACTAAGTAATTTAAGTACCGCCGGACTGTAATACGGGACAAATGAACCTGTTCCGAAATCTGTTCGCTGGACCAGACCTCCTCCGGATGTTCGGAGAGAAAGAGACGGATCAGTCCAAGGGTGCGTTCATTTAGGCCCTTTGTCAGCGGAGCGCTCTGGGAGGAGACATCCGGGACGGAGAAGAGGCGGTCGATCTCCGCCTGTCCCAGGTCAGAAGCGGACGCCGATGTTTTCAATTCCTCCTGACGTTTCGCAAATCGTTCCAGGGCAGCTTTGAAACGGTCATATTCAAATGGTTTGACGAGATAATCGGTGACGCCGCGGGAAATAAGCCGGCGGACGGTCTCTGCGTCGTTGGCAGAGGTTACCATGATGATTGCAGGGGTCATGCCAGCCGCGTGGAGCTGGTCGATAAATTCGTCGCCGTTCATCTGAGGCGTGTAGTAGTCGAGAATAATCAGGTCAACCGTGCAGTTCTGCAGATACTGCAGGGCAAGGATGCCGTTTTTGAAAGTTGCCTCCACGTGAAAAGAGGAGGTCAGCTCGACATACTGTTTATTGATGGAT
Source organism: Clostridium sp. AF20-7 (assembly GCF_003479275.1). Classification (NCBI taxonomy): domain Bacteria; kingdom Bacillati; phylum Bacillota; class Clostridia; order Eubacteriales; family Clostridiaceae; genus Clostridium; species Clostridium sp. AF20-7. The sequence continues at coordinate 119,506 of NZ_QUGF01000009.1, forward strand.
GCAACCATCGGATCATCTTCTATAATAATGACTTTATACATTAGATTCTGTCTCCTTTCGGGTAAATGTCAGGGTGAAGCAGGTGCCCTCGCCAGGCTCTGTGTCGATATCAATGGTTCCGCCGTACTCCTCCATCAGCTCATGAACCAGGAAAAGCCCGGTTCCGCGGTTCTCGCCCTTGGAGGAAACACCTTTTTCGAAAATATGATCGAGCAGCTGTGGCTGTATGCCGTGCCCGGTGTCCTCGCAGGTGATGATGTTGACGTCTGGGCGGCAGTAGATGCCGATGTGGATCTCGCGCGGGCTTTCAGATGCGTTAATGACATCCGGACTGGCGGTGTGATCGTGGCTTAGCTCTTCAATGGCATTTTCCATCAGATTGCCGAGAATGGTGACAAATCCTTCCACCGGGATCAGCAGATCATGGTCGCGGCAGGTGCTGTCGGCGCTGACCTGCAGGCGGATGCCAAGCTCGGCGGCGTGCATCATTTTCCCGATCACAAGCGCACAGATTTTCGGAACGCGGATGCAGTTGGCTGTCTCACGGACGGACTGGCTGGAGACAAGGCTGCTGTTGGTGATAAAATTCATCGCCTGCTGAATCTCCCCGGTCTGCAGGTAGCCGAGAATGATGTGCAGCTTATTTAAAAATTCATGGTTGAACGCGCGCAGCGTGTCCAACATATTGTGGGCGCCGGAAAGCTCGTCGGAGAGACGCAGGAGGTCGGTGCGGTCAAATAAAACGATCAGGACACCCCGGCGCACCTGTTTACCGCGTCCATGGATCGGCACCTCCTTGACGATGAGCTGGCGTCCGGCGAAGCTGATGCTCTCGTGCGTTACACTTTCGCCGGTTTTTATGACCTGATCGAAAGCGGTCTGTGGAAACAATTCCTGAATCGTGAGGTGGGTGATCGGAGGGTCGTTTGCAGGACGACCGAGTATTGTGGAAACTTTCTGGTTGGCAAAGAGAATTCTGCCGTCCAGATCGGTTGCGGCAAGTCCCTCGTCGATCATATTCATGACCTCATCCTGGCGGGTATAAATATTGACGAGTTCTTCCGGGTCATATCCCAACAGGGAGTCGCGCAGCAGGGAGAACATTGTGTGCGTCAGGGAAATGCTGACGATCATCATGATCAGGAATATAATTATATAAAAGAACAGCAGACTGCGGTGCTGGGCGGACAGGGTAGCGGTGAACAGGGAAACCATCACAAAACCGACGATCTCTCCGCCGCTGTTTTTTACTGCGTGAAAGGCGCGCCGCTGCATGCCGTGCGTGCCGTAGCCGGTTGTGATATATGGATCGCTTCCTGCCAGAATAGCGTCCTCGTCACCTGCCACGTAGGAATCGCCGGTTTTCAGACGGTTCGTGTGGTAAAAGCGCAGTCCGTTTTTATCACTGATGAGGATGACATTGATATCTGGTATATTCGAAGAAAGAGAATCCAGGTCGCGGGTCACGGTGGAATCAGGATAGCCGTTTTCCAGCATGGCGGCGACATCCGGAATTGCAGCAATATAAGAAGCAGTACCGCTGATCAGCTTGTCCATATCCTTTCGCTGCCTGGAAATATCAAAAAACAGAGTAAAACCAAGTGAGATGAGCACCAGGGTAGCGGAAAGGAGCAGAAAGGATCGGTACAGATTCTGTTCCAGCGCTGATTTTCCTTCCTTTATCTTCATATATAAAACCTCCGGAATTTATTTGATGTAGGAAATGAGTTGATCCGGTCTGCAAAATGTGTAAACCAAAACGATGATTAAAGTTATTATAGTAAAAAAAGAAACGATCTGCAAGAAAGTGTGGAGGTTTACAAGACGCCGGATGGCGAATTGCAAAGTGGCCGGGTTATTGTTCACGGGTAGGCACTTTTGGAACCGAAAGTGCCGTAAGAAAACGTGGTGGCAGCAGGAATTTGCCGTATTCAAATGCGAAGCCACGGAAAAAGGTTGAAAAACAAGAAGAGATCGATTAAAATGAAAATAGTTCGAATTAGAGCATTTGGTTAAAAAATTATGCAAAATTAAGGCTGTCAGCACAAAATTCCATTTAAGATATGACAATCCGTCGAAGTTGTGCGCAGCAAGAGAGAGAATACTGAATATTTGCTGTAAAATTTACAAAAAACCACTTGCTATTTTAGGAAAAGTTGGGTACAATACAAGCAGGGTTGATTAATATTTAACAATCATGAAGATGAATTTCTAGGAGGAATGAGATCATGGCAGTAAAAGTTGCAATTAATGGTTTTGGTCGTATTGGTCGTCTGGCTTTCAGACAGATGTTTGGCGCTGAGGGTTACGAAGTCGTAGCTATCAACGATCTGACAAATCCGAAAATGTTAGCTCACCTGTTAAAGTATGATTCTGCTCAGGGCAGATACGATGGACATACGGTAGAAGCTGGCGAAGATTATATTGTAGTAGATGGCAAGAAGATTACTATCTACGCAAAGGCAAACGCTGCTGAACTTCCGTGGGGCGAGATTGGTGTAGACGTAGTTCTGGAGTGTACCGGATTCTATACATCCAAGGCAAAAGCACAGGCACATATCGATGCAGGCGCTAAGAAAGTCGTTATCTCCGCACCGGCAGGCAATGACCTTCCGACTATTGTATACAATGTAAACCACAAGACACTGAAACCAGAAGATAAGATTATCTCCGCAGCATCCTGTACAACTAACTGCCTGGCTCCGATGGCTAAGGCATTAAACGATTATGCTCCGATTCAGTCCGGTATCATGTCCACCATCCACGCTTACACAGGCGATCAGATGATTCTGGACGGACCGCACAGAAAAGGCGATTTAAGAAGAGCAAGAGCAGGCGCTGTCAACATCGTTCCGAACTCCACCGGTGCTGCAAAAGCGATTGGTCTGGTTATTCCGGAATTAAACGGCAAGCTCATCGGTTCCGCACAGCGTGTTCCGGTTCCGACTGGTTCCACTACTATTCTGACAGCCGTTGTTAAGAAAGCTGACGTTACTAAGGAAGCTATCAACGAGGCTATGAAGGCAGCTCAGACTGAGTCCTTCGGCTACAACGAGGATGAGATCGTTTCTTCCGATATCGTAGGTATCCGCTATGGTTCCCTGTTTGATTCTACACAGACTATGGTATCTCCGATCGGTGATGACTTATATCAGGTACAGGTTGTTTCCTGGTATGACAACGAGAACTCCTACACAAGCCAGATGGTTCGTACAATCAAATACTTCGCAGAGCTGGCATAATTTTATCGATTCGATAGAAAATCATAAGGATTCAAGATGGGTCCGGTCCTCGGTCGGGACCGGACCTGTTTTTTATTCTTTTATAATGTAAAGGAGACAGGATATGCTGAATAAAAAATCCGTGGATGATATCAATGTAAAGGGCAAACGCGTTCTGGTACGCTGTGATTTCAACGTACCGTTAAAAGAAGGAAAGATCACCGATGAAAACCGTCTGGTGGCAGCGCTTCCGACGATCAAAAAACTGATTGCGGACGGCGGAAAGGTAATTCTCTGCTCCCATCTTGGCAAACCGAAGGGAGAGCCGAAGCCGGAGCTGTCTCTGGCACCGGTAGCCGTTCGTCTGTCTGAACTTCTGGGACAGGAAGTGAAATTTGCAGCCGATCCGGAAGTGGTTGGACCGAACGCAAAGGCAGCCGTTGAGGCGATGAAGGATGGCGAGGTTGTTCTGCTTGAGAACACCCGTTACCGTGCCGAGGAAACCAAGAACGGTGAGGCGTTCAGCAAGGATCTGGCATCCCTGTGTGATGTCTATGTGGACGATGCATTTGGTACTGCACACCGCGCACACTGCTCAAACGTAGGCGTGACCCAGTATGTGGACACCGCAGTAGTTGGTTACCTGATGCAGAAAGAGATAGATTTCCTTGGAAATGCAGTAGATAACCCGGTCCGCCCGTTCGTTGCCATTTTAGGCGGCGCGAAGGTAGCCGATAAATTAAACGTTATCTCCAACCTGCTGGAGAAGTGCGACACGCTGATCATCGGCGGCGGCATGGCATTTACCTTCTTAAAAGCACAGGGCAAGGAGATTGGTAAATCCTTAGTCGATGATACAAAGTTAGATTATTGCCGTGAGATGGTAGAGAAGGCGGCGAAGCTTGGCAAGAAACTGCTTCTTCCGGTTGACGCAGCTGTAGCAGCATCCTTCCCGGATCCGATCGATGCACCGATCGAGGTACAGAATGTATCGGTTGACGCTATCCCGGCTGATACGATGGGACTTGACATAGGACCGGAAACTGCAAAGCTGTATGCAGACACCGTAAAATCTGCTAAGACAGTTGTATGGAACGGACCGATGGGTGTATTTGAGAACCCGACTCTGGCACAGGGTACAATCGCAGTTGCAAAAGCACTGGCAGACACCGAAGCGACCACGATCATCGGTGGCGGCGATTCTGCAGCAGCGGTCAACCAGCTTGGATTTGGCGACAAGATGACCCATATTTCTACCGGCGGCGGCGCTTCTCTGGAATTCTTAGAGGGAAAAGAGCTTCCGGGCGTAGCGGCAGCGAATAATAAATAAATAGAAAAGAGGAATAGAATAGTCATGGCTAGAAGAAAGATCGTAGCAGGCAACTGGAAAATGAACATGACGCCGTCGGAGGCAGTAGCTCTGGTAGAGCTTCTGAAGCCGCTCGTTGTTTCGGAAGATGTAGACGTTGTATTCTGCGTACCGGCGATTGATATTATCCCGGTTGTAAAAGCGTGCGAGGGAACCAACATCGCAGTCGGCGCTGAAAATATGTATTTCGAGGAGAAAGGTGCTTACACCGGCGAGATTTCCCCGAATATGCTGACCGATGCAGGCGTTAAATACGTGATTATCGGACATTCCGAGCGCAGAGAATACTTTGCAGAGACCGATGAGACGGTCAATAAGAAGGTGCTGAAAGCATTTGAGCACGGTCTGACCCCGATCATTTGCTGCGGCGAGACTCTGACCCAGAGAGAGCAGGGCATCACGCTTGACTGGATCCGCCAGCAGATCAAGATCGCATTCCAGAATGTGACCGCAGAGCAGGCAAAGACAGCTGTGATTGCATACGAGCCAATCTGGGCGATCGGTACCGGCAAGGTAGCGACCACCGAGCAGGCTGAGGAAGTGTGCGGCGCGATCCGTGCGTGCATCAAGGAAGTGTACGATGAGGCGACCGCAGAGGCGATCCGCATCCAGTACGGCGGTTCCGTATCCGCAGCATCGGCTCCGGAGCTGTTTGCACAGCCGGATATCGATGGCGGTCTGGTAGGCGGCGCGTCCTTAAAGGCAGATTTTGGAAAGATTGTAAATTATAAATAAGAGATGAGCAAAAGGGGGCTGTCGCACGTGTGAGGCGTGGCAGTCCCCTTTTTGCCAGTAAAAAAAGAAGGTGAAAGTTTTGACCTGAAACAATCAAAATTGTTGGTTCATCCGGTTGTTTCAGAAAAAACGGTTCATTTCATGGAAGGAAAGGAAGAAGAAAGAGATGAAAAAAAAGCCAACCGTATTAATGATTCTCGATGGATACGGCATGAGAGATACCTGTGAGCACAATGCCGTGTGTGAGGCGAAGACACCGATCATGGATCAGCTGATGAGCCAGTGCCCGTTTGTGCGCGGCAATGCCAGCGGTCTGGCGGTCGGTCTACCGGACGGACAGATGGGTAACTCGGAGGTGGGACATTTAAATATGGGCGCCGGACGTATCGTATACCAGGAGCTGACCCGTATCACGAAATCAATCGAGGATGGCGATTTCTTTGAAAATCCGGAATTTCTGGCAGCCGCAGACACCTGCAAGAAAAATGATTCCGCCCTGCATCTGTTTGGACTGGTATCAGACGGCGGCGTTCACAGCCACCTGACTCATTTATTCGGACTTCTGGAGTTTGCAAAACGTCAGGGACTAAAAAAAGTGTATGTGCACTGCTTCCTGGACGGACGTGATACACCGCCGACCTCCGGCAAGGAGTTCGTAGCAGAATTAGAGAAGAAGATGCAGCAGCTTGGCGTCGGCGAGGTGGCTTCCGTGATGGGACGCTACTATGCGATGGACCGTGATAAAAACTGGGATCGTGTCCAGAAGGCTTACAATGTGCTGACAAAGGCAGAGGGCGAGAAGGCAGAAGGCGCGTGTGCAGGTATTCAGGAATCCTATGATAAAGAAGTAAACGATGAGTTCGTCGTACCGTTCTATGTAGAGAAGGACGGCAAGCCGGTTGCCACGATTCAGGATGGCGATTCCGTCATTTTCTTCAACTTCCGTCCGGACCGTGCAAGAGAGATCACCCGCGCATTCTGCGATGAGGGATTTACCGGATTTGCGAGAGAGAAGAAGCTTGACCTGACGTTTGTATGCTTTACCGATTACGATGAGACGATCGGGAACAAGCTGATTGCGTTCAAGAAGGAAGAGATTAAGAACACGTTTGGAGAGTTCCTGGCGGCGCACCATATGACGCAGGCACGTATCGCCGAGACCGAGAAATATGCACACGTAACATTTTTCTTCAACGGCGGCGTGGAAGAGCCGAACGAGGGCGAGGATCGCATTCTGGTTCCGTCTCCGAAGGAGGTTCCGACCTACGACCTGAAACCGGAGATGAGCGCACCGATCGTGTGCGATAAGCTGGTGGAGGCGATTGAGTCCGGCAAATATGATGTCATCATCATCAATTTTGCAAACCCGGATATGGTAGGCCACACGGGCGTGGAGTCGGCTGCGATCAAGGCGATTGAGACCGTCGATGCCTGCGTAGGACGTGCAGTTGAAGCCATCAAGGCAGCCGGAGGTGTTCTCTTTATCTGCGCCGATCACGGTAATGCAGAGGTGATGGTCGATGAGGCAACCGGCGAGCCGTGGACCGCTCATACGACCAATCAGGTACCGTTTGTCCTGGTCGGCGCTGACCCGGAGTACAAGCTGCGCGAGGGCGGACGCCTCTGCGATATTGTGCCGACGCTGATTGAACTGATGGGACTTGAGAAGCCGAAGGAGATGACGGGAGAGTCGCTGTTGGTGAAATAGGGAGAATTTTCGAATATATTAGGAAAGTATAAATATAACCGTCAATAAGAATCGGGAAAACTGCCATAAAGCAAGAAAAGATCATGAACAGAGGACTGGTCGGGGCTTGTTTTGTGGCAGTTTTTTGTTCACAGGTGGGAATTTTCTGAACTGAAAATCCCGTGAAAATCCCGTTACTTCTCTCTTCCATTTCATAAGAAAATAGGATAAAATAAAATCATCTATGTGAACCGCTCGGAGGCTGTTCCAGGGCAGACATTTTTAGAAAAGAAAGTGTTATGCGGAAAATAGGATGGCAGCGGATTTACAGGGAAACAGGAGGAAACAAGCATGAAGGTAGCGGTTGTTACAGACAGCAACAGCGGAATTACACAGGCACAGGCGAAAGAGATGGGCGTATATGTCCTGCCGATGCCGTTTATGATTGATGGAACCGAGTATCTGGAAGATATAAATTTGACACAGAAGGAATTTTACGAGCATCTGAGCGGGGATCACGATGTGAGCACATCCCAGCCGTCCCCGGAGACGATCTTAAATCTCTGGGAAAAACTTTTGGAGGAATACGATGCAGTTGTGCACATTCCGATGTCCAGCGGGCTTTCGAGCTCCTGCCAGACGGCAAAGATGCTGGCAGATGATTTCGACGGAAAAGTGCAGGTGGCGGATAATCACAGGATTTCCGTGACCCAGCGCCGTTCGGTGCAGGATGCGCTTGACATGGCGGCAGCCGGCATGGACGCGGAGGCGATCTGCAAAAAGCTGGAAGAGACAGGTTTGGATTCAACTATTTATATCACAGTTGACACATTAAAATATCTGAAAAAGGGCGGTAGAATCACACCAGCGGCAGCAGCGCTCGGAACACTTCTCCGTTTAAAACCGGTTCTGACGATACAGGGCGAGAAGCTGGACGCATTTGCGAAGGCGCGGACGATGAAACAGGCGCGTTCCATGATGATCACGGCGATCACCCGCGATCTGGAAAATCGGTTTGATGATATGACGGGAGAAAAAACGTATATTGATGTAGCGCATACCGCCAATGATGAGATGGCGCAGGAGCTGGCAGCCGAGCTTCGGGAACTTTTCCCGGAGACGGAAGTCCGTGTAGAGCCGCTGTCCTTAAGTGTAGCCTGCCATATCGGACCGGGAGCGCTGGCGATTGCGGCAACGAAGAAGCTTGAAATCGGATCGTTGTTGTGAGAAACGCAGTTACGGAGCAGCATTTCGGGGTTAAAGTTCACAGCCAATGTCAGTAAGTTAAGCAACGCAAAGAGCGTGTGAACTGTAATCGTTCAGGACAGGAACATGAGAAGAATAGCAGAACATAAAAGAAAGATATGGAAAGCGATGGAGCACACGATTGGGATGCGAATCCCGCTGTTCCTTGCCTTTCTGATCCTGACGCTGGTTCCGCTTCTGGTACAGGTTCGTTTTACATCGGGGTATTTTTACCAGAGCCACGTGGAAGAACGGATGGCGGAAGCGCAGAACCGGTGTCTGATTTTAGCAAACAAGATACGCAGCAGTGATTATATCAATGTACTGCTGTCGGGAAATCCAAATCTGGCGCTGGATGCGGAACTTAGTACAACGGCGGATCTGATGAACGGAAGAATCGTGCTGGTGGACGACAGCTTTAAAATTTTGAAAGACACATTTGGTCTTTCCAGAGGGAAAACGCTGGTTGTATCGGATGTGTTAAAGGCATTTGACGGGGAAACTTCCAGCTATCTGAACCAGAAGAAAAAGTATTTCTATGTAGCGCAGCCGATTCAGGCAAAAAGCACGGATGCAGCGCCGATCGATTCGGATGTGGCAGTCGGAAATGGGAAAAATACGGCAGGCGTGCAGGGAGTCCTTCTTCTGATGGCGTCCACGGAAAATTCGGCGCTTTTGCAGGAGAAAATTGTGCAGAAGACGGGATTTTTGCAGCTCGTTATGTTCTGTTTTATTCTGATCGCAGATTTATTGGCGGCGGCTTGCCTGCTGAAACCATTCCGCCGCCTGCAGCAGCAGCTCGATATGGTGGCAGAGGGAAATCTGGATCAGGATATTGATGTAAAAACGTACCGGGAGACGCGGGACATTTCGGAGGCAGTCATGCAGACCATCCGGAAGCTGAAAAACCTGGATCAGTCGCGTCAGGAGTTTGTTTCCAACGTGTCGCATGAGCTGAAAACACCGCTGACTTCGATAAGGGTGCTGGCGGATTCTCTGATGGGGATGGAGAACGCCCCGGCGGAGTTATATCAGGAGTTTATGCAGGATATTTCGGCGGAGATTGACCGCGAGGGCAAGATTATCGATGATCTGCTGACGTTAGTCAAAATGGATAAATCATCGCCGGATCTGAATATTGCCCAGACTTCGATCAATGGTCTTCTGGAACAGATTTTAAAACGTCTGACCCCGATCGCGAAGCGGCGGAACATTGAGATCACGTATGAGAGCAAGCGGGAAGTATCGGCGGATGTGGACGAGGTAAAATTGAGCCTGGCACTTTCGAACCTGGTGGAAAATGCGATCAAGTATAACCGCGAAGAGGGAAAAGTCTGGGTGACGCTGGATGCTGACCACAAGTTCTTTTATGTGAAGGTAGAGGATAATGGCGTGGGAATCCCGAAAGAATTCCAGGAGCGCGTATTTGAGCGTTTTTACCGTGTAGATAAGGCGCGCTCACGCGAGACAGGCGGTACCGGGCTGGGGCTTGCGATCACGAAGAATATTATTCTTCTTCATCAGGGCGCGATCCGCCTGAAGAGTGAAGAAGGCAAGGGAGCAACCTTTACGGTGCGGATTCCGTTGAATTATATTCCGTAGACAGCGTGGTTCTGGGCGGTTTAGAGGTTCGAGAGGGTTGCTGGTGCTGCGGTGTTCGAATGTTTCGGTGTTTGAATGCTGCCGTGTTCGGATGTTTCAGTGTTTGAATGTTGCAGTATTTGAGGGTTGCAGTGTTCGAATGAGAGGTCAGGGAAATGTCTATTGTGAGATAGATTGCAAAATAACAACAGGAAATAATAAATGGAGAAAATAAGAAAAAAAAGCTCTGGAAAACGGGCAGGAAGCGTAAGTTCGTGGCTGCTCCTTTGCCTGGCATGTCTGCTTCTTCTGAGCGGATGCCGAAAAAAAGAAGAGGTGCATCCGACGGCGGGTGAGGACGGCGTCTATCAGATTTATTATCTCAATTCGACGCGCACGGGGCTGGCGAGTGTTTCCTATCAGACGGAGACGGCGGACGCTGAGATCCTGATCGGGGAGCTGGCGGGGCAGATCCTTGCGGCGCCGGAAAACCCGGAGTATCAGGCAGTTTTAAGCGATAAGGTTGAATTCCTGGATATTAACCGGGACAATAACGTGCTGACGTTGAATTTTAATCAGGAATATATGAATACGAAAGCGTCGCGGGAGATTCTGTGCCGGGCGGCGCTGGCAAAGACCTTTACACAGGTTAAGGGAGTCGATTATATCAGCATTAATTGCGAGGGACAGCCGCTCCTGGACACACATGGGAACCCGGTGGGCGCGATCGCAGGAAGTGATTTTGTAGACAGTATTTCGGATGTCAATTCGTATGAAAAAGTAGAGCTGACCCTGTATTTTGCCAATGAAGAAAAAGATGGTCTGGTGGCAGAAAAACGGGAAGTATTTCACAGTATGAACACGTCGCTGGAACGCCTGGTAGTGGAACAGCTGCTGGCAGGTTCCCAGAATGGCGGGCTTTCAGTGATGCCGAAAAATACAAAGGTATTAAACGTATCACTGACAGATAATACCTGCTATGTCAACCTGGATAGCAGTTTTATTTCCGGGGATATCGATGTGGCGGAGTATATTCCGATTTACGCGATCGTCGATTCGCTGACAGAGCTTCAGACGGTGAATAAAGTACAGATCACGGTCAATGGCTCGGCAGATGTGACGTACCGGAATGTGATTTCGCTGGTGCAGCCTCTGGAGAGAGAGGAGAAGTATATTGTGAAGTAACTGTCAGACAGAATGTATATGCCATGTTTGGAAGAGAGCAGCAATGGGATTTTGTTGATGTTTTGTAGAATACAAGAAAAGAGGAATTGAATATCAAACGACCGGTAATGTGGATGATGGTGGCTTTCGTACTTGGAGAGGTCGCAGCGTACCAGATGGGCATGACGGTGTGGTTTATAATTGCAGCAGCGTTTTTTTGGCTTGCAGTCATAAAAACAGCAGAAGGACGGGTAGATTCGGACTTTCAGACAGACGCAGAACGCGTCTGGAATTGGAAAGATCCGATGATGTGCCGTGTCTTTCTGCTGTTTTTCTGTTTCCTGGCAGGATGGGGACGGATGATGGTGGAAATGCGCCCGGATGCGCTGGAACGGATGGTAACGCAGAAGGGCGGTTCGGCAGAGGTGGCGGTATCGGGAACACTGGATTCTGTTTCGGAAAAAAATGGGTGGTGTACGATGATTTTGACGGGGGTGGAGGTAGAGGATGAAAGTGTAAGAAAGGTACTGATATCGTGTAAAAGCGATTTACTGGAGAAGTGTGAAGAGAAAATTCTGCCACCCTGCGGAAGTCAGATTCATCTGACGGGAACTGCTGAGTTTCTGGAAGAAGCGCGCAATCCGGGGCAGTTTTCGTATCGGATGTATTACCGGGGACTAGGAATCAGGAACCGGGTGACGGCGGATCGGATTTTTATTTCAGAAGAAAAAAGTTCCCCTCTCCGAAGTCAGGCAGAATGCTTCCGGGCGTACGCGACGGCTGTTTTTCAGGAAATCTGTGATCCAGAAGATGCAGGGATTTTCCAGGCAATTTTGCTGGGGGATAAATCCGGGTTATCGGAAGAACTGCGCGAACGGTTTCAGGATAATGGGATTGCACATATTCTGGCAGTCAGCGGGCTTCATGTCTCTTTGATTGGCATGAGCGTTTACAGCGCACTGCGTTTTTGGGGCATATCGTATGGATGGGCGGGACTGGGTGCTTCAGCGCTTCTTACCTTTTATGGTTTTGTAACCGGATTTGGAGCATCGGTATTCCGGGCGGTATTTATGGTAGAGGTGTCCTGTCTGGCGGCATATCTGGGGCGGAGTTACGATCTGCTGAGTGCGCTGTCGCTGTCTTTGATTTTGCAGGCGTGGCAGTCGCCGTATCTGCTCTTTTCAGCGGGATTGCAGCTTTCCTATGGCGCGGTTGCCGCGATTGGGCTGGAGACGGAGCGGCTGCGGAAAGTGGGAAAAAAGAGAAAAGAGCGGGAAGAGGAGGAACAAGAGAAAGAAAAAAAGAAAGGATATGAAACATTCATGCTCAGCTCGGCAATTCAGTTTTATACGATGCCGATTCAGCTGTATCACTATTTTACATTTCCGATGTTGGGAATTTTTCTGAACCTGATCGTGATTCCGCTTCTCACGTATGCAGCCGGAAGCGGTCTGCTGGCGCTTGGAATTTACAGTATAGCGTTTGTAGGAGGAAAAATTGGGGGGATGGGCGGAGGCAGCAGCATTGCGGGAGTACTTTCGGCTTTTGGAGGTGCGGCATCGGGAATATCAGAAATACCAGAAATATTCAGAATAGCGGCAAGTGCATGTACGGGTCCGGGGCATTATATTTTTCAGTTGTATGAATGGCTTTGCATCCAGGTGGAACGCGTGCCGTTTCATTCCATCGTGGCAGGACGCCCGGAAATGTGGAAAATAGGGGTGTTTTATGTGGCGCTGGGGATTCGATATGTATGGAGTGTGGGAGAAGCAAGAGATAATTTAGGGAGAAAAGGGATTTTTCGGTTTCCAAAAGACTGGAATGCACAGGGAAAAAATAGTGTGTTTATTGCTGTGGCAGTAGTCTTTTTAGTAGTTCAGCCTGTTCATGGCTTTCAGATCTGGTTTCTCGATGTAGGACAGGGCGACGGCGTCTTTCTGCGGACGCAGGATGAGGCAATTCTTTCGGACTGTGGCAGCAGCCAGGATAAAAAAATCGGGAAAAATGTGCTGGAACCATTTTTGAAAAGTCAGGGAATCCGCACGCTGGACTGGATTCTGGTCAGCCATGCGGATGCGGATCACACGAACGGGATCGAATGGCTTTTGAAGGAGGAGGCAGATATCCGGGTGCGGAATCTGGCACTTCCGGCGGCGGGAAAAGGGCAGGAGGCATATAAAAAACTGGAAACTCTTGCCAGAAAACGGGGTGCGGAAGTCTATTATCTGCATCGGGGAGAAACGGTGCGGGCGAAAAGCCTGGCGCTTCGGTGCCTGTACCCGGAGGCGGGGGAAACGCCAGCCGAGGAGCGAAATAGTCATTCACTGGTGTTTGATGTCACGTATGGAAAGTTTTGTATGCTTCTGACAGGAGATATTGGAGTGGAGGACGAAAGGAAGATTCTGGCGGTGGAAGAGGACAAAAAGAGGGAAAAAGTGACACTGTTAAAAGCCGCACACCATGGTTCGAACGGTTCCTCCTCAGAGGAGTTTTTGGAGTGCTTTTCCCCAGCTTTCACGGTGCTCTCTTATGGAGAGGGAAATACTTACGGGCATCCGGCACCGGAGGCGGTGGAACGTCTGGAACAGACGGGAACGGAGATCTGGAGAACGGCGGATTCAGGGGCAGTGAATGTGTGGACGGACGGGAAACGTATGTATATCAAGGGATATAAGAAACAAGATTATGGGAAGGAAAGAGATAAAAACAGATAAAAAACTAATTGTTAACTATATAAAAATAATAGGTTGACAATAGAAAAAGGCTATGTTATGCTTGCAATCAGTTCTGCATCTGTTTCGACTACCCGGGATCTGGAACGGCCGCTGCTGTTTTAGATGGTTGGAACAGGGGTTGCGGAGAGAAATTTATGTACATGTGCGAGAATAGAATGGCTTCGGATGCCTGAAATCATTCAGATAACCAAGGAGGAAAAAGGTTTGAAACACATGAAGACAAAAGATTTAGTTTTGTGTGCGATGTTTGTCGCACTGATTGCAGTGGGAGCATTTATCAAGATACCGGTTCCGGTGGTTCCGTTTACATTGCAGTTTTTATTTACGATGTTGGCAGGTCTGCTTTTAGGTCCGGTCAACGGGGCGCTGGCGGTTGTGGTTTATATCGTATTAGGTTTAATTGGACTTCCGATTTTCACACAGGGCGGCGGACCGGGATATATTTTCCAGCCGAGTTTTGGATATATCATCGGATTTGCGGTTGCGGCGTATGTGAATGGTAAAATTGCCAATGCCAAGACGCATCCGAGTTACCGGCGCCTGCTGGGAGCTAATTTTCTGGGACTTTTTATTGTCTATGCATTTGGAATGATTTATTACTACGTGATCAGCAATTTCTATCTGAATTCGCCGATCGGCGTAGGAGCGCTGTTTTTATATTGCTTTGTTCTGGCAGTTCCGGGCGATATCGTGCTCTGTATTGTGGCTGCCATCATAGGAAAACGGATGATTCCGCTGATTCAGGGAGGGAGACTTGGATAAAAGATGAGCAAGGGGATTTTTATAACAGGTACGGGAACGGATATTGGAAAAACGTATGTGACAGGCTTGATTGTGAAAAAACTGCGGGAGAGCGGCGCGGATGCGGTGTATTATAAAGCGGCAATGAGCGGCAATGAGCGGCGTGCGGATGGAAGCCTGATTCCAGGAGATGCCCTGCAGGTAAAAACAATGTCGGGAATTGGGCAGCCGCTTGAGGAAATGTGTCCGTATGTGTATGAGACGGCAGTATCGCCGCATCTGGCATCCCGCCTCGAGGGCACCCCGGTTCGGATGGATCGGGTTTTGGAAGATTTTCGCAAAGTCTGTGAAAAATATGAGTATGTGACGATGGAAGGAAGCGGCGGAATCCTCTGTCCACTCTGCATAGATGAAGCGGATATCCGTCTTCCAGAAGTAGTAAAAGCGTGCGGGCTTAGCTGCCTGCTGATTGCGGATGCGGGGCTTGGGACGATCAATGGCGTGGGGCTTACTGCCTATTATCTGAAACAACAGGGAATTGCCTTGAAGGGAATTATTTTCAACCATTATGAGGCGGGAAATCTGCTTCATGAGGATAACCGGAAAATGTGTGAATATTACACGGGCGTTCCGGTGGTTGCCTGTGTGGCGGATGGAGATATGGAGCTTTCCATGGATGTGGAGACGCTGAAAGGGCTGTATGCGTAAGAAAGAAGATAAAAAGGAGAAGAAAAATGATCTGGTATCCATATGAACAGTTAAAAACAATGAAAGCACCTTATGAGATCGTGGATGCGAACGGGGTATATCTTTACACGAAGGATCAGAAGCTGATTGATTCGGTTTCGTCCTGGTGGAGTGTAATTCATGGATATAAACATCCGGTGATCAATCAGGCAATTATTTCACAGGTAGAAAAATTTTCTCATGTGATGCTGGGCGGGCTGACGCATGAGCCGGCGCGCAGGCTTTCAGAAAAACTGGCGTCCTGGCTGCCGGGCGATCTGGACTACTGCTTTTTTTCAGATTCCGGCAGCGTGGCGGTTGAGGTAGCGCTGAAAATGGCGCTGCAGTATTATATGAACCGCGGCGATGAGAAGCGGACGATGATTCTGGCGCTGGAACACGCGTACCACGGCGATACTTTTAAGACGATGGAGGCAGGCGATGATGAGGACTACCATTTTGTGCTGAAAGCCTATGGTGCAAGCCCGTATGTGGTTCACATTCCGACTGAGATCCCGGCGCTGGAGAAAGCATTTGAACAGTATCATGATAAGTTGAACTGCGTGCTGGTGGAACCGCTTTTACAGGGCGCTGGCGGAATGCGGATGTACGATATTTCATTTTTGGAGAAGGCAAGGGAACTCTGTGATAAATACGGCGTGCTGCTGGTTTTTGATGAGGTGGCAACCGGATTTGGCAGAACCGGAAACCGCTTTGTGGCAGATCGGGTGCTTCCGGATATTCTGGTTCTCGGAAAGGCATTGACCGGCGGTTACATTGGTCATGCGGCGACTGTGGCAAATAAAAAGGTATTTGATGGATTTTTCGATGATAACCCGGAACATGCGCTGATGCACGGACCGACTTTCATGGGGAATGCCCTCGCGTGCAGTGCAGCGCTTGCCTCGATCGAGCTGTTTGAAACACAGAACTACATGGAAAAGATTAAGAAGATCGAAGCCATCACCCGCCGGGAGATGGAGGGATTTACCGATCCGAGAATCAAGGAGGTCCGCATGATGGGCGGATGCGTCTGCGTCGAGGTATATGATCCGGCAGTCCTGAAAGGATATCAGGAATATGCGTACAAACGTGGCGTGTTCAGCCGTCCGTTCTTAAATTATCTGTACGCGATGGTTCCGTATATTATCAAGGAAGAAGAGCTGGTGCAGGTGCTTCAGTGCATGAAAGACTGGTTTGCGCGGGGATAGGTAACGAAGAAACGTAACTGTTCACAGGTGGGAATTTTCTGAACTGAAAATCCCGTTACTGGGAACACATGTGTGAACAGTGAAACATCTACCTTAGAATAAAAATCTTAGAATAAAAAAATTTTAAGTATTTCTTTCTGAATGAATTTCATTTATGATAAAAGGAATGGAGTATTGTTTTAAGAAACGATACATGGATTGTGTTGCCTGCGATTGTGAATGGATAGGACAGAAGCAATCAGAATTCTAGTATAAAACTTACATTCGGGGAGAAATTAATATGAAAGAACAAATGAAGAAAATAGCGCTGCTATCGCTGTCATTGATACTGACATCGGCGTATTCTGTTTCGATCGTGCTGCCATCGCTGCTGCAGCATTTCAGTGAATATACAACCGCACAGGTGGAGATGTTGATCTCAGCACCGTCGTTTGCGATCACTGTCATGATCGTGCTGAATGCATGGCTGTCGCGTTATATGAAAGACCGTCCAATGATTGTGGGCGGTCTGCTTCTTTTATCGGTCAGCGGCATGGTACCGGTGTTTGTACAGGAATATCCGGTGATGTTCGCGTCCAGGATTTTCCTGGGGATCGGGATTGGGCTCATTAATGCGAAAGCAATCAGCATTTTCAGTGAATATTATGAAGGCAGGGAAAAAGCGGCGCTGCTCGGATACCGCGGATCGGCGGAGGTGCTGGGAAGCGCGGTTATGACGCTGGTTGCTGGAAAATTGGTGTTGATCCGGTGGAATCTGGCATTTTGGGTGTACGCGCTCGGATTTGTGATTGTACTTCTGTATCTTGTATGGGTTCCGGGGAATATGGAGATGGGACAGAGTGCGGGCTCACAGAGTGCAGGGGCAGAGAAAGAAAGTCTGGAAGCGGAGGCAGATGGAAAAAGAGAATGCTGGAAAAAAGAAGTCCTGCCCATTGCTTATGCACTGTTTGCGGGATTTGTCATCTGCATCTACTGTTCCAATTCCCTGCGTGTCCCGATGCTGATTTTGGAGAAGAAACTTGGAACGGAGTCGGAAGCCAGCATCATTCTCACGCTCATGATGCTGATGGGAATAGCTGCCGGTGTTTATTTTGGAAAACTGACGATGTGGTGGAAGGAAAAATTGCCGGGGGTTGGATGCCTGATGCTTGGAGCGGGGATGCTTCTGACCGCATATGCGGGCAATCTGCCGCTGATTGGAATTGGCATTAGTATCGTTGGATTTTTCTATACCGTTCTGGTTACCTATTCCTTCCACCAGATTTCCGAGCAGATTCCGCAGTCTTCTATCAATACAGCCACATCAATCGTGCTGGTCGGCTGCAATCTGGGAGCGGCGTGTTCGCCGTTTGTGCTGAAATGGATGGGAAGATTCAGTGAGGGCGTGAGCGTGCCGTTTGTGGGGTATGCGGGGATGATGGGAGTATTAGGAATCGTTCTGATAGTAGTCGCGGGAAGAAAGAAATAATACAGTAAACAAATAATAGGAATGGCGGCAAAATCTGCAACCAGAACTGTATCGTATGGAATTCTCAGTTTAGAAAATTCAGAAAATTCCCACCTGTGAACAGTTATCTAAAATCGAACGTTTGTGCTGATTTGTTCTGCTTTTATGTATACATTCATGGGTGGATTTGGTATAATAGAAATACTTAATGGGATTTTTTTGTGTAATAGGAAATTCCTTGGAATCCCCTATTATACAAAAAGGCACATTCTTTATTTGTGAATTATATCAAATCAGGAGAAAGCAATGGATCATTTTGAGTTGGTATCAGAATACAGCCCGACCGGCGACCAGCCGCAGGCGATTGAAAAGCTGGTGGAGGGCTTCAAGGAAGGAAATCAGTTCCAGACATTACTGGGTGTAACGGGCTCTGGCAAGACGTTTACGATGGCAAATGTGATTCAGAAGCTGAATAAGCCGACGTTAATTATTGCACATAATAAGACGCTGGCAGCCCAGCTTTATTCGGAAATGAAGGAATTTTTTCCCAATAATGCGGTGGAATACTTTGTCAGCTACTATGACTACTACCAGCCGGAGGCTTACGTCCCGTCCACGGACACATACATCGAGAAGGATTCCTCCATCAACGACGAGATCGATAAGCTGCGGCATTCAGCGACGGCGGCGCTGTCGGAGCGGCAGGATGTGATTATTGTGGCATCGGTTTCCTGTATCTATGGTCTGGGAAGCCCGATCGATTACAAAAACATGGTTATTTCCCTGCGTCCGGGCATGGAGAAGGACCGCGACGAGGTCATTCACAAGCTGATCGACATTCAGTACAGCCGGAATGACATGGATTTCAAGCGAGGTTCGTTCCGGGTGCGCGGCGATGTGCTGGAGGTATACCCGGCGTATTCGGGCGGCGATGCGTACCGGATTGAGTTTTTCGGGGATGAGGTAGACCGGATCACAGAGATTGACACGCTGACGGGCGAGATCAAGGCGCAGTTAGGACATATCGCGATTTTCCCGGCATCGCATTATGTCATCCCGAAAGAGCGGATGGAGATTGCGGCAAACAATATTTTAGAGGAAATGAAGGAGCAGGTCGCTTACTTTAAGAGTGAGGATAAGCTTCTGGAGGCACAGAGAATCGCGGAGCGGACGAATTTTGATGTGGAAATGATGCGGGAAACAGGCTTCTGTTCCGGTATCGAGAATTATTCGCGTCATCTGATTGGTTCGAAACCGGGAGAACCGCCGTGTACGCTGATGGATTATTTCCCGGATGAATTTCTGGTGATTGTGGACGAGTCGCACATCACGCTGCCGCAGGTGCGCGGTATGTACGCGGGCGACCAGTCGCGCAAGAAAACGCTGGTGGAATATGGCTTCCGCCTGCCGTCGGCGCTGGATAACCGACCGTTAAATTTTGAAGAATTTGAGAGCAAACTGGATCAGATTCTTTGCGTTTCAGCAACACCGGGCGAGTATGAGGCAGATCATGAGCTTCTGCGGGCAGAGCAGGTGATCCGTCCAACGGGACTTCTTGATCCGCCGATTGAGGTGAGACCGGTCGAGGGACAGATCGACGATCTGATTTCGGAGGTCAACCGGGAGGTGGATCGAGGGTTTAAGGTGCTTGTTACGACGCTGACAAAGCGGATGGCAGAAGACCTGACCGACTATATGCGCGATGCGGGAATCCGCGTCAAATATCTGCATTCGGATATTGACACGTTGGAACGCGCCCAGATTATCCGGGATATGCGTCTGAATGTCTTCGATGTGCTGGTCGGCATCAACCTGCTTCGTGAGGGTCTGGATATCCCGGAGATTGCGCTGGTGGCGATTCTGGATGCGGATAAAGAGGGATTCCTGCGTTCGGAAACGTCCCTGATTCAGACGATCGGCCGAGCAGCGCGAAATTCTGAGGGGCATGTTATCATGTATGCAGATTCGATCACGGATTCGATGCGGGCGGCGATCGAGGAGACGGAGCGAAGACGCGCGATTCAGCAGGCGTACAATGAGGAACATCACATTACGCCGACGACGATCAAGAAAGCTGTCCGGGATCTGATCACGATCTCGCAGGCAGCCGAACCGGTTACGAATAAGGTAACGAAGGATCTGGAATCGATGGATCGCCAGGAATTAGAAAAACTTGTAAAGGAACTGACGAAGAAGATGAATCAGGCGGCAGCCGAGCTGAATTTCGAGGAAGCGGTCGTGTTGCGTGACCGTATGGTAGAGGTCAAGAAAATGTTGCTGGATTTGGAAAATTCGTAAATCAGAGGGTGGTTGGTATGGAATATGGCGCGCTGATGGAGATGGCGGTCCGGGCGGGGGAGATCATGCTGGCGAGCGGAGCGGAGGTCTACCGTGTGGAGGACACGATTCACCGTATTTTAAAGCATTCAGGGATTTCACGGGCAGATGTGTTTGTCGTGACGACGGGGATCGTGGCGACGATTGCGGATGCATCACTTCCGCCGCTTACCTTGGTAAAAAGGGTGGAAAACCGGGCAACGAATTTGAACCGCATCTATCAGGTAAACAATGTTTCAAGGGAATTTTGCAGCGGAAAATTGTCCGTCGGGGAGGCGCAGGAACGACTGGATCGGATTGCTAATACGACATTATACGGATTCTGGAAGAAATGCATTGGCTATGCGGCAACGACGGGATTTTTTGCGGTGATGTTTGGAGGCGGTCCGGGCGAATGCCTGGTGGCGGCTGTCGTGGGAGTCGTTCTTGCGTTTGTCCTGCGGGCGGCGTCCAACCTTATGCTGAATGATTTCTGTCAAAATGCACTTGGCTCGTTTGCACTGGCGGTTGCGGCGTATCTGCTGCGCCGTGGGGCATTTCTGGGAATGAGCCTGGATGTAGTGATTATCAGCGCAATCATGCCGCTGGTGCCTGGGGTCACATTTACGGCGGCAATCCGCGATACGCTGAATGGAGATTACAGTTCGGGAGTCGCGCGGATGGCGGAGGCAGTCGTGGTGGCGCTGGCGGTTGCGTCGGGCGTCGGTCTGGCGATCGTGGCAGTCCGGCTGGCGGGAGGATCGGTATGACAGAGATGATAAGAGAATTGATGATCCAGAGCGTGGGGGCATTTCTGGCGGTTTTTGGTTTTTCCCTGCTGGTCGATATGCCGCGGAAATATCTGGTTTATGCGGGCATTACCGGAGGTGCCGGATGGCTGGCGTACCTGGTATCGATGCAGGTGGGAACTTCGCAGGTGGCGGCGGCATTTTTTTCCAGTCTGGCAGCGGCTCTGCTGAGCCAGGTATTTGCACGCGTGTTAAAAGCGCCCGTCACGATCTTTCTGGTGGCAGGAATCCTGCCGACGGTGCCGGGCGCATCGATCTACCGGAGCGTCTATTTTCTGATACAGGGACAGACAAAATGGTACAATTTTTATCTGATCCAGACGATCCAGATAGCGGGGGCGATGGCGGTTGCCATCTTTATTGTGGATTCACTGTTCCGTCTGCTCCGGAATAAAGCGTCGTAGTGGAACTGGGCGGCAGGTAGAGACAGCCCTGAATCCTGCTAAAATAATAAATATGATCTGACAGGCGGTCTTCAGCGGGCACATCCGACTGATTGATCGCCTGAACCATTTCATTGAGTTCTTCCGGCGGAAGGGAGACGCTGCTGGGAGTGAGAAGCACTTCATGGATGCTGGATGGAAGGATAATCAGATCTTCGCCCAGGCTTTCGGCAAACTCTTTTAAAACGCGGGGATAGAGCATGCAGGCAGCGCCGTTGATGCCGCGCGAATTTGTCAGAACGTAGAGAGCGACCGATGGAAGAGCTTCCGTTTCAACGATGTCCTCCATTTCGAGCTGATTGAGAGTGGATTCGATGGAGCTGATGTGGTACGGCAGCATGCGAGGTGTATTTTCTTCCGCCAGTATGCCGAGCTCTTCCAGAGAAATATCCCACAGGGCAAGATGGTCGCTGTGTACCAGGGTCGTCATCTGCCCCTCCTCATTGTCAGTGAGGATCAGATAGAAAACGATCGCCAGATCGAGATACGGAATATGTGGGATGTGGGAGAGAAGCACCTTATTTTTAGCGGCGTGGATCAATTTGTAGGCAATCCGGCCGCGTACGGCATCAAAATCACGCAGTTCCTCGCAGATATCCTCCGAAAATCCTGGATTTGTCTCATACACCATCAGGATCTGATCGGTAATAATGGAGAGCGGCATCCCTTCCTCCGCTTCATTATAGTAGGCGTTCAGATAGACAGTCGGTGATAACCGTGAGCCAGGTTTCGTAAAGCTCAGCCCGTCGAGCATTAGTCCATTATTTTTCAGAACCCGCCGCAGGGAGACGTTGGCTTTTTTGTTGAGGCGCGTCTGCACCATCGACTGGATTGTTTTCAAAAAAGTTTCATAGACCATAGAGTACCTCCTGAAATAAAATTGCAGATAGGGGATGCCCGCTTGCTCATGTAGGTTATGAATTTCAGCAAAATGAGAAACAGTTTCCCCGTGTGAATAAGTTTTAAGGAATCAAATCAAGAAGCAGTCATGAAGTTTGAGATGTGAAGAAAGATTGCTTAGTGATTAAAAAATAAATAAAAAGTTCAGAGTTTTAGCGTTTACCTTTTGAGTGCGTAAGTATGAAAATGGTCATGGAAATCATCGAAAAAACTGAACATGAGAATCGCAGGAACCAGTAAGATGTGAAAAAATTGCCTGCATATAAAGAAGCAGGTGCCAAATGCACCGATATCATGATTATACTGGAAAATGGGAAGATTGGCAAGAAAAATAACAGGGGAAAAATAAAGAGATAAAATGGCAAGATTGCGAGATAAAAACTAATAGCTGTCATTCATGGTAAAAATAAAACTGAAAAATAACAAAAAATATAAAATCAGTATTGACAAAATGAGGCATATGTATTAAAATAAAACCATCAAAAGAAACAAGAAATAAAACAAAAAAAGAAGGGAGCTGATTCCACCGAAAACATAAAACTGGTTCGATTTTTTAATAGAAAAATTGAACAAAGGAAAACCAAAATCAACAAATAAAAATCAGTCAATCATCTATCATACATATTTAGAAACAGGATTCGGTTTAGTAATATGACGAGAAAGTATTATTAAAAAGAAGTGTTTTTTAAAAGAGAGATAGATAAATGAGAAGAAAAAAGAAAGATTGAACGATTCAGAAATTGTTGAAAAAAGGAATCAAAATTGAATAAAGGAAAAGTTCAAAGAAAGAGGTATCATCCAATGGACGAGATAGTTTAAAGGGTATCGATAAAATGTCAATTTATCGATACCCTTTTTCTGGTTCATGGAAAAGCATCAAGAAGGCTCTTTTCTTATTATTAAAGATCAAATCCCCTGTAACTCAAACGGCGGCGTGTATTCTTCTTTCGCGCTGCTTTTTTCCTGCATAAAGCCGTGCGTGAGCCCCAGCTCAATCGCGGCATCGACGACTTTCTGGTATTCGTAGCTTGTGATGCGGCGGTTGATTTCCGGATATTTGCTGCTCTGGTAGAAGGGGGTGTACTGGCTCATAAGGCTTACCAGAAAATGCCCCTCGGGGAGGTTGTCGTGAATCCAGTGGAGCAGACGGATGGAATCGTCTTTGTGTTTCGGAAGAACCATATGCCGCAGGATTACGCCGCGCTTCATGAGCTGGCAGGTCTGATCATTTTCAGAGAAATCTTCCAATACCAGCGGACCTGTGTGCGCGATCATCCGTTTGACTGCTGCGGAGGCGATCGAAAAATAGTCCGGGGCGGCGGAGTAGCGGGCGGACAGCTCGGAGGAGTAATATTTTAAATCCGGCAGCCAGATATCGATATAGGGAGCCAGCGCGTCAACCGCCTCCAGTGTCTCATAACCGCCGCAGTTGTAGACGATAGGGATGGAAAGCTGCGGTTTGACCCGTTTTAAGACGGGCAGTAGCGACGGAAGGTACTGAGTCGGCGTCACCAGATTGATATTGTGCGCACCCTGTGTCTGCAGTTCCAGAAAAATTTCCTCCAGACGCGTTTCGGAAATATCTTTTCCAAAGCCTTCGCTGCTGATCTGGTAGTTCTGGCAGAAACAGCAGCGCAGCGTGCAGCCGGAAAAAAAGATGGTACCGCTTCCGTGAAGACCGCTGATACACGGTTCCTCCCATGGATGAAGCGCCGCGCGTGCCGCCCGGATACCGGCAGGGCTGTGACACCAGCCCTGCTTTTTTGTGCGGTTGATCTGACAATTTCGCGGACAGCAATGGCAGCTTTCGTAGGAATAGGCGGCTGGTTCAGAGAACTGGACAGGTAAGCCGGCACCTGGGTTAGGGATGGGAATATGTGTGTTCATAAGTTTTGTTTCCTTCTATATAGTAATCATTACAGTGCGAATTTATAACGAGGCAACCAACAGTTTTTTTATAAGAATTTTTGTAAAGGTAATTTCTTCAAAGCTTTTTTTCATGTTTCAAATCTGTGTTGAATTTGAAAAATCGATCGTTATAATGTATTTATTCTACTAAGAAAGATGAGCAGTGTCAAATGCCAGAGTATAGTTCACTGAAGGATACTGCTGTAATCAAAGAAATCCGAATGGGAAAGGAAGCAACGCAGATTTCTCTAGTTGACAGATAGGTTATAGCTGCCTAAAATAAAGAAATGAAAGAATTTACACGTGCGGAGTAGGAACAAATGGAAAAAACAGAAAGAAAAAAGAGTCAGCCCAAACGATGAAAGAACAGGCAGCAGTCGGGAAGATAAATGGCTCGGGAGTGAGAATGGCGCTCTCATACGCATTTCCGAAAACCGTTCCGATTCTGGTGCAGATGGTGTTTGTTTAGATGATGCGTGTTTTTGCCTCGCGTGCGTTGCCATCGGAAGCAGTGTTTTTTGTTTCAGATCCGGGTTTCCCCAGGATCTGGTTGATACATTTCCAGGCATCTGTCAGCCGGTCGAGGTTCCAGGCAGCGTTGGCAGGGCTGGTGGACGGCAGTTTGATTGCCTCAATGCCAGTCTGTTTACGGCAGAAGCGGTCGTACATTTTTCCGGACAGCCCGCCGTTTGTGTAAATCGCCTGGATGGAAGCGTGATCCAGGATAGAGGCGAGGTCGTTTGGAACAACATCGCGGATGGAACTGTCGCTGGATCCTTCGATGGAACAGCTATGGATGGTGTCCCAGACGGCGATGTGGTTCCGCAGCAGAAATTCCTTCTTTTCCTCGATGGAGGATGGAACGTCTTCCTTTCGCAGGCGCGCTAAGAGCTTCCAGAAACGATTCTGTGGGTGCCCGTAGAAAAAACAGCTTTCTCGGGATTTGACCGACGGAAAGGAACCGAGGATCAGGATGCGGGAGTCGGCGTCAAAAACAGGCGGGATTGGGTGGATGATGTGGGATGGCATGGTGGAACCTCCTTTTTGCGGATTATTGTTGTCAATTATAATAAATACGAAATCAATTTTCGACTTTGATCTGGCTTCATTTGGTGCATGGACATGATACTCACGAACCCGCGCTATCGCGCGCTACCGCCCTGCTTCGCATGGCTGTTTGTTCGGTAATGGCGCAAGAAAAGAATATGTCTGCTTCGCAGCCGCATTCTTTTCTTCTGGGCTCATTATACCATGACCACTAAATTCGTGAAACACCTCATTAAGTGGTCAGGCATATGTTCTCACTAGACTCGAAAATACCTCGTCAAGTGTTCACATTATATCATAGATCAAAAATGATAGAATGTTTTTTTGAAACTCCCTTTTTACAAAAGTGTGTCTGATGCATACTAACTCATAATTATACGAAACACCACACTTTTATTCGTTTTCTATTCATTTCCGGCTAATGGGTATTCATTTTTACTCTAAGTTATCATGCAATTTATTTAGAATGGAATTTTTGAAAGAGCCAGCACCTTGAATGGGCTGACTCTTTCAATGTCACCTGTAATTGACAAACTGGAATTGTTCTACTTCTTTATCTTTTTAATATCCTGATACAGCCCATATCCCAGAAACAGGATTCCAATAATAAACGCAATACCAGCCGCTATTGCTAAAAAAGGACCTACATATTCAAGACCTGCTGCAAATAAAGTGGCATTCCACGAAGCTACTCCACTCATAAATATCGCAGCAGAAATATATCGTGCAGAAATTAAAACTGCTGACATGAAACAGAAAATAGCACCTACAATTTTGTTTTCCATTTAAATCACCTCCAAATTCCGATTTTTCGTTCTCTGTGACTTCCCAATAAACGGGAATTTATCGTTTTATTCTGGTATAAAACTCTTTTTCATCTTGGTGATGAATATAGGCCCCATTTTTAATCTGCACACGCAAAGATGCCATATTATCCCTATGAACAGACATATATATTTCGTCTTCTTTAATAATGTGCCAGGCTTTTTCGATTGTCAATCTCAACCCTTCCGAGGCGTATCCCTTGCCTCTGAATTCTTTCTTTATTCCATATCCTATATGGCCTCCTCCGTTTGCAAGTGCAGGAGTAAGGTAATGACGCACGCGAAATAATCCTACTATTTTCTCATCATCCCATAAGAAAAAATCCGTTTCTGGAACCCATCCATCAGCCAGATCAATTCCCTTTTCAGCATTAATATAACCAGGTAATATTTTTATTTCAAATTCCTTTCTTGAACATCCAGATGCAAAATTCGTAAATCCATTTTCATTGGAAGGGGTATTAGTAATAAATTCGTATTCCTTTTCAATATCTTCCAAATTAGCTGATTTTAAGTACAACATAAAAAGCTGCTTCCTCCTATTTTTCTCAAAGAGTTCGGTCAATTCCGATTGAGATTTCACCTGTTTTAAGAAATTTAATAACTGTTATATTTTATTATTAAATTCTTCGCAACCCCTTGAAAACACTGGATTTGTCGCAGGTGAGCTTTCCCTTATTATTTCCCTTGTGTTATATCGTCCCATCAGTGTTTATGCACTCTGATAAGGGCAAATACAAGGGCAAGAAAAATCTATAAGACAGTATAACACAAAATAAAAGTGACATGGTGAACTGATTGAAATGCTTCTTAATTTTTGCTACTACTGATTGATTAAATGATAAGGAGATGGGATACGATGAGAACAATATTTGCAGAATACAATCCACAGTGCAACAGCATTGATGTATATACTAATACGGGCTATATACTCCGTATTGATTGTTGGGAAGCAGAAAAAAATTTAAGAACCACACCTGGATCTGATTGTGCTTTGACATCGCTTGCAATCGATGAGCCATTAGAATATGCAAGGTTATATCTTGATGGGAATTTACAGATGTGGGTAGATGCTGAAGATTCATTAGAGTTATGATTATTCCAATCAAAATCTACTAGAATTTATTAAAAATTAGCTTCATAATTTTAAAAGGACAGCCCTATTGCTATGAGGCTGTCCTTAAAAATACAATAGATAAACCTAGATTATTCTTGCTACTATCTGATTGTTAAATTTTCTGTATTCCATATTGCAAATCTCCCTTTTCGCAATATTTTATTAGTATGAATGCCAGAATCGCTGAAAAAACACGTGCCAATACCGTACTCCACCATATCATAATCTGTCCACCAAATAAAGGTGGTAAAACAAGCATAAATATCAGCATCAATACTGGTTCAATGAATGTAAGAATGTATGACAATCCACTTTTTTCAGTAGCATAAAATCCAGCTGTCGCTATTCTGGTAATCGCAACAAATGGTAATGACACTAAAAATATAGGTACAATTTTAGAAATCTCAATACTTACTTCATAAGAAGCTCCGAAAACCCCTCCAATATTTGCTCTGTTTACATACATGATAATTCCACCACAAACAGCAAGAATTATTGCAAAAATGTATGCCATTCTCTGAACTCCTCTCAGGCTTTCTTGATCCTTCTCACCATAAAAACGGCTCATTAAAGGTTGACTTCCATCACCTACGCCCTGCAATATGAGATATATGATACAGATAATATAGGATACACATGCATAAGTTGCAATAGCTTTTTCTCCCCCATAAGAAGCGGAGAATCGGTTTATAAACACCAATGAAATATTAGGAGTCAATGCTAGCCCAAATGGTGCAAGACCTACTCTGAATATAGCGCCACACATTTCTTTTACATTTTTTAAGGATACATACACATAAAACTTTTTATTATATAATGCGTATATGATTGTAATTGCTGCAGTCACACCCTGTCCGGCTATTGTAGCTGTGGCTGCACCTTTCATGCCCATTTCATATATCCATACAAAGATAAAATCCAGAACAATATTGGTTATGAATCCACCAACCATCGCAAACATTGACCAGAAAGAGTTTCCATAATTTCTAATGAATGGCATCATTCCAGTTCCAAGAATCTGCAATATTGCTCCAAGTGCTATAATTTTGATATAATCTGTCGCATTTGTTAATATAATTCCATCTGCTCCAAGCAATCCTAAAATTTTAGACGAAAAGGAGTAAATAATTATGGTACTGATAACACTTACTATTACAAGAAGCCACCAGCTTGTAGCAATAAATTCTTCTGCCCGTTTTCCTTTCTTTTCTGCTGCATTAATTGAGTAATAAACAGCTCCTCCCATACCAATTCCTGTTCCAAGAGCCTGAATCAAAGCCTCAATCGGATATGCAATATTAATAGCAGAAAGTCCAGCATCTCCTATGGTATTGCCTACAAAATATCCATCCACTATCGCATATATTCCTGATAATGCAAATGCTATAATAGATGGAATAACATATTTAAAAAATAATGATTTATGATTCATTTTTCTTACAATCTCCTTCCTTGAAAAGTCTGATAAACAGCTCTGTATTATCATTAAGACTTTCTATATTCTCTAATCCCATTTTTTCGATTACATATATTTCTTTTGAGTGCAGTTTTTCTATGATATCTTTCGTATATTCCATTCCTGATTCTGTGAGGCATATCAGCTTATTTCTCTTGTCTGAATCATCAGATACCATATTGATGTATCCTTTTTTCTGAAAATCTTTTAGTATCGTATTTACCGTTTGCTTAGGTATATTCCATTTTTCACTTATCATTTTCTGCGTGCATCTTCCATTACTTTCATAAAATGAATGCAAAGCAAAAACTTCATTTGAAGACAGTCCCTGATCCTTTGACCATTCCTTATACATTGCTGTACATTCTTTCCATAAAGCATAATATCGTTGCAACTGTATTATCATATTATTATCTTTTCTCATCTTTTTCCTCCTTAAATTAGTACGAATCCGGACTTTTATATTATAGTCCGAGTTCGTACTAATTGTCAAGATTTATTTATATACTTTTTCTTTATATAAACAATCAATAGTCCCTTACTAAGGACAGGAAGATTATGAAATTTCCCTGTCCTCTTTTAATAATATCCTCGTTCTTCCATCCAGTCTTTCACATAACATCTGATTCCAATATAAATAATATGCGACAGTAATAGCAATACAATAAGATTTATCGGATTAGCGTTTTTAATCCATTCTCCAAAGTAAATTACAACAGCTGTACTCGTTATCGCTACCACGATACTGATGATATCCCAACAATATTTCCGGTAGATTTTTCCTACCTGATAACCAATCCCGATTATCAGCCACCCGGTTATTACGAATAAAATTGCCATGACAGTACCGGCAATCAGCCAGTACACAATCCCGGAAAGAATACTGTTAGGTATTCCACTGCTTAACTGTCCGAAAGAGTCTGCACCTGTCACAAACTCCCGAAATAAACTTCCCATTCCTTTTCCTAACGCACCGAAAAAGACGATACAGTCGTTAAGGAAAACCGGCGAAAGAATCGCAGTAAACAGTGTTGTTGTTATGCTGTACCATGCCAGTAGAAACAAGATACTTTCATAACCAATCGTCATATTTTTATATTTCTTTTCTAACTGGCTTTTACGGCTATCGCATTTTTCTTTTGCTTTCCGGTAAGCAGTACGGTCACATTTTTCACATTTCTCATAAGGCACTTTTTTCTCAACAGCTACCTCTACCGTCTTTTGGTGTGTCTGTGCATAAAGTTTTTCCTGCTCTGCTTTTTCATACTTAAATTTCCATGCCACGGCTTCTGCGTCGGCTCTTTTCCTGCTGTCTGTCTCGCTGGTCAATCGTTCCTCTGTTTGCCTTAATCTTGTCCGCAATGCTTCGATATTCTCGGCTCTGTTTTCGCTGTTCAATTTCTCGTTCAAGGTCAGCGATTCGCTTAGCTGCCTGTTTAGTTCCTGGATTGTCTGGTCTTTCTGATCCAGTTCGTCCTGCATCTGTTCGGTCATCAGCAGAAGTTCTTCCACCTGCCCGACGTTCTCTAAGTTTCTGCATTCGCTCATCGATCTCCCTCGCTTTCTCTATCTGCTGTTTAAGGTCAGCAATTCGCTGTTCTGTTTCTGCAATAAGCTGTTCTCGTTGTTCAGCTTCTGCGTTAATTCCTGCCATTGCTGATTCTCGTTTTCCAACTGTTCGATTCTGGTTTTCTGTTGCTCGATCTGTGAGAGCAGTTCTTCTGTATCTGGCAAAAGATTTAGCAGCCTGGATAATTCGCTGTTTAAGCTTTTTAAACTCTGGTTCTGCTCCTGAAAAGACAGGAGCTGCCTGTCCCGTTCCTGCAATTCCTGTACCATCTCTGCCATAAGATTCTGCTGTTCCTCGATCTGGTTTATCATTGTCTCCATCATGGGAATGACTTCCCGGCTTTCTTCTAATGTCACGCAATCGCTCCTTCCATTGTGTTAATGCACTGGATACTTTTCCAAAAGAAATCTGTATTTTATCCAGCAGTGCATTTTGTCTTTTTATGATCTGGTTTTCCTCTACTTTCCATGAAGTAGAGGATGTCTGTCCGTTTTGAAATTTCTCGTCAATTTTTCTGGCATCTGCGCCCTCATGGATCGTCGGTATCTCTAATTTTCCCTGCCTTGCATAAGAACGATGGTCAATGTGATTTTCCGTTTTCAAATGTGCATTACAGACGTTTGCCCATTCGCTCCGCCATAGCTCACAATTTTTCGGATTGTTCCACCCGGTAGCATCGGTTAATACACGTTTCCACTGTTTGCGGTTCCTTGTCCCGACTTTCTGGACTCCATTTTCATCAAGTACGGGGATTCGGATTCCATGACGGTCAGGGTTCTTTTTATCCTGCCACCAGTCCGGATGGGATTCATCCACCACAATATTTCCATTTTCATCTCTGACAAACTCCCAATCCTTGATTTCTTTGTTACCCCATGAGTGGTCTGAATTGAATGGTCGCATCGTCACCAGTAAATGCACATGGGGATTACCATCTCCTTTATCGTGGATACTCCAATCCGCACACATTCCCTTATCTACAAAGGTCTTTTGAATATATTCAGTTGTATAATCAATCTGTTCCTGTCGGCTCCATTCTTTCGGAAGTGAGAACTCAAATGACCTGCCGAGTTGTGCATCTGAACTTTTTTCTATCCTCAAGACTTCATTCCATAAACGCTGCTTCTGAAAAGTAAGTTTGAATTTTTCCAGTGCAGCATTTTGGTTATCTGCCCTTTTATATCGGACAGATTTCTGGAACCGTCTGATATTTTCAGCAGGTACATTCTGCCATTCCTGTGGTGCATTTTCACACATCAGCAGGCTGGTATAAACGACTTCTTTTTTTGAAGTATAGTAGCTGATCCTGCCTGTTTCTTCATTTTTCATCACATCGCCATTGAGATAAGCAGACGCCGATATGATGGATTTTCCTTTGCTGCGTCCAACAATCTTTACTGTATAATGAAAAATCGCCATGCTCCGTTTCCCCCATTCTGCCGTATCCGGCTTTGATTTCCGGCAGGTAACGTTTTTCCTAAAAGAAAATGGTATCTGCCGGAGCACCCTCTGCGTAAGAGTGCCCTGTGCATAACAGCCTGCATGGAATGTGCCCCTCTGGCGAAGAGTGCCTCCTGCGGCATGAGCAGGTCTGGCTGAAAGCCCCGCCGACGGAACGAGCCCGGCAAGCGTAAGCGCAGACCGGTTGCCACCTGTGGCAAACTTATACGGACGACCTCTGGTTGTCCATAAGTGCGCCCTTCATAAAAAAGCAATGAAGGGAATGGAAACTCCACTCCCTCCGGCATTACACTTCCTCCGTATTTGCAACTGGCTCTTTCTGCATTGCCTTTGAGAAGAATTTCCCATTTGCTTCCTGCCTTTTTAAGAAGCCGATCAGCTTTGGGATATCATCTTCCTCAATCGCAGAACCCAGTACCGATTCCACTGCACCGCCAATCTGGCAGAGCCTGTGTGTCCGTTTTTTGGTTTCCACATCTTTCTGACGTTTCTTCAGTTCCCGTTTCTGTGCTGCATACTGTTTTGCTTTCTCAAGGCTTTCCTGTTCTTTCTTTTCCAACTGGAGCATACGCTCCTCATAACTCTTTGTTGATCTTGCCATAAATATCATCGTCCTTTCTTTTTTTCCAAACATAAGTTTCCTGTTGTCTGTCAGACGAAGTACATGGTATAATCTGCTTGCGTGTAGGTATATCATGACTCCGGTCTGATAGAACCTTTGGCGGTTTCTTCGGGAACCGCTTTTTTAAGTTGAACCGTTTCTTGTGACTGCTTTCACATTTCCCTTATCCCTCAAGTCCCTGCCCTCGTTGGCTTCCATAAAAAGTTCCAGCATATCCGTTTTGATCAGGACTTTTCTCCCAACCTTCAATACCGGAAGTTTCTTCCACTCTACCAACTTTCGCAGGGTGTTCCTGCCAATTCCCGTATAATCAGCAGCTTCCTCAATAGATAAGGCAATCTTTCTTTGCGTCATATGACCACCTCCTTTCGAATTGCATTATGCAATTTCATTTGTGCTGTCAGTATAGCGTGTTTATATTGCTTTGTCAAGCATTATGAAATTTTTCTGCTTTTCTTAAAATTGCATATTGCAATATATTTTGTTGCGTGGTATAGTAATGACATACCGAAAAAGGAGGCACATCAGCATGAAAGATAAAGAACTACGCAAGCTGATTGGCAGCAGGGCAAAACAGCGCCGTCTGGAATTAAATCTGACACAGCCTTATGTCGCAGAGAAGATGGGAGTTACCGCTTCCACAATCCTGCGTTATGAGAATGGTTCGATTGACAATACCAAAAAGATGGTACTGGAAGGTCTTTCGGAAGCACTTCATGTATCGATTGAATGGCTCAAAGGGGAAACCGATGAATATGAAACTGATATTACGGATAAGAAAGAATTGCAGATTCGTGATGCGATGGGCGACATTCTCAAACAGTTTCCTCTTGACCTCAATAAAACAGAAGACGCTTTTTCTAAAGACTTACTGCTGTTAATGTTAAAGCAATATGAACTGTTTCTGGATTCGTTTCAGTTCGCCTGTAAAAATTACAAAGGCAGTACCAAAGATGCGGACATTGCCAAAGTAATGGGATTTGAATCGAAAGATGAATATAATGAGATTATGTTTCTCAGGGAGATCACACATACTGTCAACGCATTTAATGATATGGCAGATGTTGTAAGGCTCTATTCAAAGAAACCGGAAGCGGCAGAACAAAGGCTTGCAAATCTTTTATCCGAAGTTATGTATGACGATTCTGAATCGGTATAGTAAGATAATCGGAGTTATGATACAATGAGCGCAAGCGAGTCAAGCTGTTTACAGATTTGACGAGCGGCGAATTGGCTTATGGACTTGTCCATAAGATGCCTACACGCAAGAAGCATTTCAGCAGTTCCGATTGTCTGATATCGAAAGGAGACATACGATTATGGCAAAAGGATCTGTTAGAAAAAAAGGAAAAAAATGGTACTATCGTTTCTATGTAGAAGATGCAAGCGGTAAAATGGTTCAGAAAGAATACGCCGGAACCGAAAGTAAAAGTGAGACGGAAAAGCTTCTCCGCAAGGCACTGGAAGACTACGAAGATAAGAAGTTTGTTGCAAAGGCAGATAATCTTACCGTAGGGGAACTTCTGGATATGTGGGCAGAAGAAGAACTGAAAACTGGGACACTCAGCAACGGTACAGTGGAAAATTATCTTGGTGCAATCCGATGTATCAAAAAACACCCGATTGCAGACCGCAAACTGAAAACAGTTACTGCCGAACATTTACAGGCATTTCTTGATCTGCTTACATTCGGTGGTGAGTTTCCAGACGGGAAAGTAAAAAAGGGATACAGCAAAGATTATATCCATTCTTTTTCCGCAGTGTTACAGCAGTCATTCCGTTTTGCAGTATTTCCAAAACAGTTAATCAGTTTCAATCCGATGCAGTATATTAAGCTGAAAAAGCAGGCAGAGGAAGTTGACCTCTTTTCCGATGATGAAGTGGAAGAAGGTACACAGCCGATTTCACATGAGGATTATGAACGGCTTATCCAATATCTGGAAAAGAAAAATCCACCTGCTATTCTTCCGATTCAAATTGCGTATTATGCCGGGCTCCGTATCGGGGAAACCTGTGGTCTTACATGGCAGGACATTAACCTTGAGGAACAATGCCTGACCATAAAACGCAGTATCCGCTACGACGGCATGAAACACAAAAATATTATCGGACCAACGAAACGGAAAAAAGTAAGGATTGTTGATTTTGGAGATACGCTGACTGAAATACTGAAAGCTGCCAGAAAAGAACAGCTCAAAAACCGGATGCAGTATGGCGAATTATATCACCGCAATTACTACAAAGAAGTGCATGTGAAAAACAGGGTATATTATGAATACTATCATCTTGACGGAACACAGGAAGTCCCGACAGATTACAAAGAAATCTCCTTTGTCTGCCTGCGACCAGATGGCTCTTTGGAACTGCCGAGTACACTCAGCATTGTATGCAGATCAGTGGCAAAGAAGCTGGAAGGATTTGAAGATTTCCATTTTCACCAGTTGCGTCACACTTATACCAGCAATCTGCTTTCCAATGGAGCTGCACCGAAAGATGTACAGGAACTGTTAGGACACTCTGATGTCAGTACCACAATGAATATTTACGCTCACTCAACAAGAAAAGCAAAACGGGATTCCGCAAGACTTCTTGATAAAGTAGCGAGCAATGCTTAACTAAAAATTTCCCTTATTTCCCTTGCGGATTCCGCATAAGGGCAAAAATAAGGGAAAATACATATCATTTCACTATTTAATGGGCTGAAAAGCCTGTAAAATAAGGAAAGTTCAGGAAATCTCTCCACAAATCCCGATTTGTATAACAGTAGTCTAACACACGTTGTTTAAAAATACTACAGCCAAGCCAATGTCTGTAATTTGCCCTAAAATTTCATTTTATGGAATTTGGACTACTTGATTTTCTAATTGCATACGCAATTCGTGAAATGTATCATTATACTGTTGATACATCAGACACACAAATGTAAATAGGGACTTTTTAAAAAGCAATTTTTCGAATAACTGTGACGAGGTAACTGTATCGGGAAGAGATACACAGAGGATGATTTTGATGGCATTTCATATATGCAGAGAAAACACCTATATTTTATAAGGAGTTCACAAGTTTTTAATATTTTCACTTCTTGATTTATA
This sequence comes from Clostridium sp. AF20-7, assembly GCF_003479275.1. Taxonomy (NCBI): domain Bacteria; kingdom Bacillati; phylum Bacillota; class Clostridia; order Eubacteriales; family Clostridiaceae; genus Clostridium; species Clostridium sp. AF20-7. Next base: position 154,933 of record NZ_QUGF01000009.1, read on the forward strand.
GGCAATCTGCCACTATAATGGATAAGAGTACGCAGAAATTTGCGCGCTGATGGGGAAGAAAAGCGGGTCTGAAGCCGGATGAGAAGCAGATGCGGCAGATTTAGAGGGCTTTTGAGTAACCTGATGTGACAGATTCCGGATGTACAGTGACACAGAATGGAGAAAGTGTATGGATAATAAGGGAAACCAGAATAAAAATGGAAAAAATCCCCGCGGTCAGAATTATGCAGTGCTGATCATGACGATGCTGTTTACGCTTCTCTGCGTGGCGATGATGCACAACCTCTGGCAGGGCAGCCGCACGCACAAGATGCCGTACAGCGAGTTTAATCAGATGCTTAAGGATCACGAGGTAGAATCGGTTGTGATTGGCAATGGAAAGATTCAGATCACGCCGAAGGAAGATTCGAAGAAATATGGCGGCAGCCAGGGCAAATACGGAAATCTGGTAGGAATGGAGTACTACACGATTCCGATCAACGATCCGGATTTAGAAAAGAAGCTGGATGAAGCTGGTGTTACGACCTATGAACAGGCAGAAGTGGACGCGACAGGCAGTATTATCATGCTTCTGCTTGAGTGGGTGCTTCCGATTGCAGCGATGTTCGTCATTTTCAATATGATGATGAAGCGCATGGGCGGCGGAGGCGGCATCATGGGTGTCGGCAAGAGCAATGCCAAAGTATATGTACAGAAAGAAACCGGCGTTACGTTCAAGGATGTGGCAGGCGAGGATGAGGCGAAGGAGTCTCTGACGGAGATTGTTGATTTCCTGCATAACCCGGGAAAATATACGAAGATTGGTGCGAAACTGCCAAAGGGTGCGCTGTTAGTCGGACCGCCAGGAACCGGTAAAACACTTCTTGCCAAGGCAGTAGCTGGAGAGGCGAAGGTTCCGTTTTTCTCTCTGTCCGGTTCGGATTTTGTGGAAATGTTTGTCGGCGTCGGCGCATCCCGTGTGCGTGACCTGTTCAAGCAGGCGCAGCAGTCGGCTCCGTGTATCATTTTCATCGATGAGGTGGATGCGATCGGTAAAAGCCGAGATTCGCGTCTGGGCGGCAACGATGAACGTGAGCAGACGTTAAACCAGCTCCTTTCAGAGATGGATGGATTTGATTCCTCCAAGGGTCTTCTCGTAATGGCGGCGACGAACCGCCCGGAGATTCTGGATCCGGCGCTGCTTCGTCCGGGACGTTTTGACCGCCGGATTATCGTGGATAAGCCGGATTTAAAGGGGCGTGTGCAGATTTTAAAGGTACATTCCAAGGATGTAAAACTGGATGAGACGGTTGATTTCGAGGAGATCGCGCTGGCGACATCCGGCGCTGTAGGTGCGGATCTTGCCAATATGATGAACGAGGCGGCGATCACAGCCGTTAAGAATGGCAGGAAAGCCGTTTCCCAGAAGGATTTATTTGAGGCAGTTGAGCTGGTTCTGGTTGGCAAAGAGAAGAAAGACCGCATCCTGAGCCAGGAAGAGCGCCGGATTGTTTCGTATCATGAGGTTGGTCATGCGCTGGTCAGCGCCCTGCAGAAGGATTCGGAGCCGGTACAGAAGATCACGATTGTGCCGCGTACCATGGGTGCGCTCGGCTATGTCATGCAGGTGCCGGAGGAAGAGAAGTACTTAAATACTGAGAAGGAAATCCGCGCGATGCTGGTCGGATTTTTAGGCGGACGTGCGGCTGAGGAGATCGTTTTTGATACGGTAACGACAGGTGCGTCAAATGATATTGAAAAAGCAACCCGGATCGCGCGTGCGATGGTAACCCAGTACGGTATGTCCAAGAAGTTCGGTCTGATGGGACTGGAAAGCCAGGAAAATCAGTACCTGAACGGGAGAACCGTCCTGAATTGCAGTGATATGACAGCGGCAGAGATTGACAAGGAAGTCATGCATATTTTGAAGGTTTCTTATGAGGAGGCGAAACGCCTGCTGAGTGAAAACCGCGAGGCGCTTGATAAGATTGCGGCGTTCCTGATTGAGAAAGAGACGATCACCGGTAAAGAGTTCATGAAGATTTTCCATGAGGTAAAGGGAATCCCGGAGCTGGAGGAAAAGAAACAGGAAGGCGAGAGCCGGATTGAGATGCCGGAGGCTGCGAAGACAGGCGATGAGGTTCAGCCGATAAAGACTGCGGAAGAAACGAACGCGGAAGACCCACAGAACCAGCAGAATCTGGAAGCAAAACTGGCGGATGAAGCACCGGAATCGGCAGAAGCTGTAGCAGCAGAGAGTCCAAATGAGGATGAGATGCGCGGTGGAAGCTCGTTCGACCGGAAATAAAAGTGATGTATAGCATAAAAGAAATATTTATACAGTAAATAGAACGGCTGTATTTCAGCAATGTGAATTCATATATTGAAAAATCTATGAGTACACATTGCTGAGATACAGCCGTTATTTATTTTGCCATAGGAAACTTCGTCCTATGACAAAAAAGCGCTCCGCGGCACATTCTTTTTTATATGGGATTATTTCAATTATTGGTACAGGCGGTTATGCTCATATACCGGCTCGGAGGTCAGTTCGATGCCGAGACGTTTGAAGGTCTTGATATCAACCTCCGACAGCATGACGGAAGTGTGAACCTGGCAGCCACGCAGCTTTTCAAGCTGTTCCAGGGCGATCTGCGCGTGTTTGTTGGTAGCGGCGCACATGGACAGCGCGATCAGAACTTCATCGGTGTGGAGACGTGGGTTGCGGCTTCCGAGGTACTCGACTTTCAGCTTCTGGATCGGCTCGATCGCGATCGGGGAGATCAGGTGCTCATCGTGCGGAATATTGCCAAGTACCTTGACAGCATTTAGAAGCAGGGCAGCGGAAGCGCCGAGCAGGTTGGTTGTCTTTCCGGTAGCGATGGTTCCGTCCGGAAGTTCGATGGCAGCAGCCGGAGCACCGGTTTCTTCGGCGCGTTTCAGGGCAGCCGGAACAACCTTGCGCATATCGGTGGTCAGTTTTGCCTGCTTCATCAGAAGTTCGATCTTATAAACTTCCTCTTTGCCGACATCCTCTTTGACAACGCGGTTTAATGCCTGATAGTAGCGGCGCAGGATTTCCTGACGGGATGCTTCGCAGCAGGCTTCGTCGTCAATGATGCAGTTTCCTGCCATGTTGACGCCCATATCAGTCGGGGATTTGTACGGGTTCTCGCCGTAGATTCCCTCGAAAATAGCGCTCAGAACCGGGAAAATCTCGATGTCACGGTTGTAGTTGACCGTTGTCACACCATAAGCCTCCAGATGGAACGGATCGATCATGTTGACATCGTTTAAGTCAGCGGTCGCTGCCTCGTATGCCAGGTTGACCGGGTGCTTTAACGGGATATTCCAGATCGGGAAGGTCTCAAATTTGGCATATCCAGCCTTGACGCCGCGTTTGTTCTCGTGGTAGAGCTGGGAAAGGCAGGTTGCCATTTTTCCGCTTCCCGGTCCCGGCGCGGTGACAACAACGAGTGGACGTTTGGTTTCAATGTAATCATTTTTACCATAACCTTCATCGCTGACGATCAGCGGAACATTGCCCGGATAACCGTCGATGGTGTAGTGGCGGTAAACCTTGATGCCCATGGATTCGAGCTTGTGTTTGAAGACATCCGCAGTGTTCTGCCCGGAATAGTGGGTGATTACAACGCTTCCAACATAGAGTCCCTTGTCGGTAAAGGATTGAATCAGACGGAGTACGTCTACGTCGTAAGTAATGCCGAGGTCGGAACGTACTTTGTTTTTCTCGATATCCGCAGCACTGATGACGATGACGATCTCCGCCTGATCCGCTAACTGCAGAAGCATCCGTAGCTTGCTGTCAGGTGCAAAGCCCGGAAGAACCCGGGATGCGTGGTAGTCATCGAACAGTTTTCCGCCAAATTCGAGGTAGAGCTTATCACCGAACTGGTTGATACGCTCACGGATATGTTCCGACTGCATTTTCAGGTACTTGTTGTTGTCAAAACCGATTTTCATCTAATCCTCCGTTCTTAGTTTCGTCCCGCACAGAATACCGGTATCGCGGTGGGGGCAGGTTCCGGTTTCTATCTGGTGGGATGAAAATCATATGTTTGTATGGATGATTGCGCCGCCAGGTCACAGTCCATGTCCGGCACAGACTGCCATTCGCAGTTGTTTATGTCGATGCTCTTTGTGTGAAATGAACGCAGCACAGCAGACCGCAAAGAATCACAATTAGTACTATTATCCTACAAAAAAGTCTATTTGAGTAGAGGGAAAATAAAAAAATTTTAAAATCGGAAAAATGACGGATTTGGTTTTCGGAAATGTAATATTTTCTGGCGAAAATTTTTGTGTACAGGCGATGGGGATGGAGGAAAGAAAATCTGGATGTAAATTGATAAAAAACAGAAAAGAGCATACAAAATGTGATATAATGAGCGCAGAAGAAAAGAATGCGGCTGCGAAGCAGACATATTCTTTTCTTGCGCCATTAACGAACGAACAGCCATGCGAAGCAGGGCGGTGGAGCGCGATAGCGCGGGTTCGTGAGTGGACGGGTGAGAATACGTTCTTATGATATAATGAGCGCAAGTGAGCCAGAAAGCTGCTTGCAGATTTAAGGCGAACGGCGAATGGCGAATGGCGATCACGATAGCTGCGTCAGCAGCGGTAAGCATCGAAGATGCGAATCGTGATATAATGTGAACACGTAGCGAGATGTTTTAAGGAGGTATCAGCATTCATGCGGGAAATTCCAAAGCCGGGCGAGCGGTACCGGCATTTTAAAAATAAAGAATATCAGATTCTGGCGGTGGCAACCCACTCGGAAACGGGGGAAAAGATGGTTGTCTATCAGGCGCTCTATGGAGAATATGGCGTCTGGGTTAGACCGCTTTCTATGTTTATGGAAGAGGTAGATCGGATAAAATATCCGGAGGCGGCGCAGAGATACCGGTTTGAGCGGATTGCGGCGGGTCCGTGGGAAAATTCGAAACAGCAGGAAATAAGGACAACCAGAACGACTCATGTCGTAAATGAAGGTGTACGCCGTTCGAAAATGGCTGACGCAGCCACTCATTCCTGGGACACACCGCAGGAGGAACCGGAGCTGCATCCGCTTGTGGCAGAATTTCTAGATCAGGAAACGACCGAGGGCAGGCTGGAAGTGCTCCAGAGAATGAGCGGCAAGGTGGCCAAGCGGGATCTCGACAGTCTCTGCTTCTGTCTGGATATGAATCCGGTCGGTGGAAGCGTGGAGGAAGAGCTGGACGCGATCCGTCAGTGCATCCGGATGCAGCAGAGGTACGATGCACCGCGCCTGCGGTATGGAAAGTGAGCGGCTGTCTGGCAGAAGAGTCTGGGTGACTGTTCACGGGTAGGCACTTTTGGAACCGAAAGTGCCGTAAGAAAACGTGGTGGCAGCAGATTAGAAAACAGGATGGTTTGAGATGTTTCAAATAGAAGAAGAACTGAAAAAACTGCCGGGGCAGCCGGGTGTTTATATTATGCACGATGCGAAGGACGCGATCATCTATGTCGGCAAGGCGATCAGCCTGAAAAACCGAGTCCGTCAATATTTCCAGAGCAGCCGGGATAAGACGGCGAAGATCAAGCAGATGGTCTCGAAGATAGCACGTTTTGAGTATATCGTGACGGATTCGGAGCTGGAAGCGCTGGTGCTGGAGTGCAACCTGATCAAAGAGCACCGCCCACGCTACAATACGATGCTCAAGGATGACAAGACGTACCCGTACATCAAGGTGACGGCTTCGGAGGAGTACCCGCGGATCTTGTTTTCACGCCAGATGAAAAAGGATAAAAATAAGTATTTTGGTCCTTTTACGAGCGCGGGAGCAGTCAAAGACACAATCGAGCTGATTCGGAAGATATACCGGATCCGGGCGTGCAGCCGGAAGCTGCCGCAGGATATGGGAAAGGACCGTCCGTGCCTTTATTACCATATTCACCAGTGCGACGCGCCATGTCAGGGGTATATTTCACAGGCAGATTATCAGAAATCGGTGAAGCAGGCGGTCGGGTTTTTAAATGGACAGTATGAGCCGGTCATGAAATATCTGGAAGAAAAGATGAGGACGGCGTCCGAGACGATGGAGTTTGAGAAGGCGATTGAGTACCGGGATCTGCTTGACAGTGTCAGAAAGGTGGCGCAGAAGCAGAAGATTACGAGCCAGAGCATGGAAGATCGGGATATTATCGCGATGGCGAAGGATGAGCGCGATGCGGTTGTGCAGGTGTTTTTCGTGCGCGATGGCAAGCTTATTGGGCGGGAACATTTCCATATGAATCTGACCGGCTCGGAGAGCAAGGCAGAAATCTTAAACAGCTTCGTCAAACAGTTTTACGCGGGAACGCCGTTTGTGCCGCATGAGATCTGGGTGCAGGAGGAGTTAGAGGACGCGGAGGTTATCGCCAGCTTCCTGACGGCGCGCCGGGGACAGAAGGTGCGCTTTGTCGTGCCAAAGATGGGCGAGAAAGAGCGGCTGGTCGAGCTGGCAGAGAAGAATGCGAAGATGGTGCTCTCCCAGGATAAGGAGAAGATCAAGCGCGAGGAGCTCCGGACGATCGGGGCGATGAATCAGATTGGCTCGTGGATCGGGCTTTCGGGAATCAAGCGGGTAGAAGCCTACGATATTTCCAATATCAGCGGTTTTGAGTCGGTCGGTTCGATGATTGTCTACGAAAATGGACGTCCGAAACGCAATGATTACCGCAAATTCCGTATCCGGACGGTTCAGGGACCGAACGATTACGCTTCGATGCGCGAGGTGCTGCTGCGGCGGTTTTCCCATGGTCTGGAGGAGACGAAGAAAATGCAAGCCGAGGGCGGCGATCTGGCGATGGGAAGTTTTACGCGTTTTCCAGATCTGCTGATGATGGATGGCGGACGCGGACAGGTTAATATCGCGCTGGAGGTATTAAGAGAGCTTCAGCTGGAAATCCCGGTCTGTGGCATGGTAAAGGATGATAACCACCGGACGAGGGGATTGTATTATCAGAATGTGGAAATTCCAATCGATCGCCATTCGGAAGGATTTCAGCTGATCACCCGGATTCAGGACGAGGCGCACCGGTTTGCGATCGAGTACCACCGGAGTCTCCGGGGCAAGGAGCAGGTGCGCTCCGTGCTGGATGATATCAAGGGCATCGGACCAGCGCGCCGTAAGTCTCTGATGCGGATGTTCAAGACGATCGAAGCAGTCCGGGAGGCGAGCGTGGAGGAGCTGGAAGCTGCGCCACAGATGAACCGGGCAGCCGCTGAGGCAGTCTATATATTTTTCCGTGATGACAAGCAGGGGAAGATGTGATAGGATGTAGACAATAGTAAAAATAAAAGGAGACAAAAGTATGGGTGGAGTGACGATAACAGAACTGATCGATAAGATGGGGCTTCGCAATATGACGCCGGAGCTGGAGACGGACAATGTTATGCTGGTGCATGCGGATGTGAACCGTCCGGCATTGCAGCTGACTGGATTTTTCGACCATTTTGACAAGGACCGTGTGCAGATCATCGGTTATGTGGAAAATGCGTACATCTCGACCCTGACTCCGCAGCGCCGCCGGGAAATGTTTGACAAACTGCTGTCTTCGGGTATACCATGTCTGGTATATAGCCGCGGCATGGCACCGGAGGAGGAAGTGCTGGAGCTGTGTAACCATTATGGGGTTCCGTGCATGGTATCGGAGAAGACGACTTCGGATCTGATGGCGGAGATCATCCGCTGGCTGAACGTCAAGATGGCGCCGATGATCAGCATTCACGGCGTACTGGTCGATGTATTTGGCGAGGGTGTCCTGATTATGGGCGAGAGCGGTATCGGCAAGAGTGAGGCAGCGCTGGAACTGATTAAGCGTGGTCACCGTCTCGTCAGCGATGATGTGGTCGAGATCCGCCGCGTCAGCGACGAAACCCTGATCGGTTCGGCTCCGGATATTACCCGTCATTTCATCGAGCTTCGCGGTATCGGCATTATTGATGTCAAGACGCTGTTCGGTGTAGAGAGCGTAAAGGATACACAGTCGATTGACATGGTAATCAAGCTGGAAGAGTGGGATAAGGACAAGGAGTATGACCGCCTTGGCATGGAAGATCAGTATACCGAGTTCCTTGGCAACAAGATTGTCTGCCATTCGATCCCGATCCGTCCGGGACGTAATCTGGCGATCATCGTAGAGTCGGCGGCGGTCAACTACCGTACCAAGAAGATGGGATATAATGCGGCGAAAGAACTGTACAAGCGGGTACAGGCGAACCTGGCAAGAAGAGATTAATGGAACCACGCAGTCAGATTCGTGTGATTTAGTGCGGAAATCCTGATTTGCAGGGGATGAAGCCGTTATGAAATGAATAAAGGAAAATAGATATGTCTAATTTTTATCAGAAACTTTGTGATGCCATCGGCGCTGCTTCCGTGCGGGAGCGGGAGCCGATGAGCGCACATACGACCTTTCGGGCTGGTGGACCAGCCCGCTATTTTGTGATCCCGGAGGGCGAAAAAGAACTGGCGGCAGTGCTGACGGCGTGCCGGGAGGCAGAGGAAGCGTATTACATATTAGGAAATGGAAGCAATCTGCTTGTCAGTGATGCGGGCTATCCGGGCGTGATGATCCTTCTGGGAAGCCAGTTTACAGAGGTGGTCTGTCCGGAGGGAGAACCGGGCGTCTATGAGCTGGGCGCCGGTGTGCTGCTTTCGCGTGCCGCCAGGGAGGCGCAGAAAGATGGAATGACCGGATTTGAGTTTGCAGCCGGGATTCCTGGAACCGTGGGCGGCGCGGCGGTCATGAATGCGGGCGCTTACGGCGGAGAATTAAAGGATGTGCTGGAATCTGTGCGCGTGATGACGCCGGGCGGAGAGGTAAAAGAGCTTAAAACGGAAGAACTGGATCTGGGTTACCGTCACAGCTGCATCCCGGAGCGCGGATATATCGTTTTATCGGCGCGGATCTGTCTGAAGAAAGGTGATCCGGAAGCGATCAGGGTGCGGATGGATGAACTGGCAGCCAAACGGCGGGAAAAACAGCCGCTGGAATATCCGAGTGCCGGAAGCACATTCAAGCGCCCTGAGGGCTATTTCGCCGGAAAATTGATCGAAGATGCCGGACTTCGCGGCTATCAGGAGGGCGGCGCACAGGTGTCGGAGAAACACTGTGGTTTCGTTATCAACCGCGACCATGCGACGGCTTCGGACATCGCGGGGCTGTGCGGGACGGTGCAGAAGCGCGTGTATGAGCAGTTTGGGGTGAAACTGGAGACGGAAGTAAAGATGCTGGGCTTTTAAGATATTAAAATATATAGAGTATGGACAAGGGAGGAACAACATGCGGCTTGTGATCGTAACCGGTATGTCGGGAGCCGGAAAGACGGCGGCACTGAAAATGCTGGAGGATATGGGATTTTACTGTGTCGATAATCTCCCGATCCCGTTGGTGGGAAAATTTGCGGAGCTGGTGCAGAGCAGCAGCGGAGAAGTAAGCTGTGCAGCGTTGGGAATCGATGTCCGCAGCGGCGACGAGCTGGCACAGCTGGAGGGAACGCTGAATGACTGGAATAACATCCAGTTTCCGTATGAGATCCTGTTTCTGGATGCCAGCGACGAGGTGCTGATCAAGCGATATAAGGAAACGCGCCGTTCCCATCCGCTGGCAGGAAAAGAGCGGCTGGACCGCGGTATTGCGAAAGAGCGCCTGAAACTCGATTTTCTGAAAAAGCGGGCGGACTATATTCTGGACACCAGCACGCTTCTGACGCGGGAGCTCAAGGCGGAACTGGAACGGATTTTTATGGGGCGTGAGCGCTTTTCCAGCCTCTTTGTGACGATCTTAAGCTTTGGCTTTAAATATGGGATTCCGTCGGATGCGGATCTGGTGTTTGACGTCCGTTTTCTGCCGAATCCTTATTATGATGAGAATTTAAGAAGCCATACCGGCAATGAGAAGGCAGTGCAGGACTTTGTGCGCCGCGGCGGGACGGCAGATGTATTTTTGGATAAACTCTATGACATGATTGACTTCCTGTTTCCGTACTATGTAAAAGAAGGAAAGAATCAGCTTGTCATAGCCGTAGGATGTACCGGTGGAAAGCACCGTTCGGTTACGGTGGCGAACCGGCTCTATGAGCGCCTCAAGGAGCACTCGGAAATAGGGCTTAAACTGGAACATCGGGACATAGAGATGGATAACCGGACAAAAGGGTAAACGGAGGTAGAGGACTTTGTCATTTTCAGCCCGGGTAAAGGAAGAACTGTCGCATCAGCTGAGCAAGGCGAGACACTGCCAGATTGCAGAGCTGGCGGCGATTTTGGGCCTTTGCGGCAGGATTCATATCGATGAAGAGGATCATTTCAGCATACGGATCCACACGGAAAACGTAGCGGTTGCACGAAAATACTTTACATTATTGAAAAATACATTTAATATTAAGGCGGACATTTCGATCCGTCGCAATGCATTTTTAAAAAAGAGTCGTTCTTATACGCTTCTGGTGCGCGATCACGAGAATGCACTCCGGGTGCTGGAGGCGGTCAAGATGGTGGATGCGCAGGGAAATGTCGGGGAAAACCTTTCAGTGGTGCGGAATCTGGTGATTCAGAATGCGTGCTGCAAGAAGGCATTTATACGGGGCGCTTTTCTGGCAGCCGGATCCTTAAGCGATCCGGAGAAATTTTATCATTTTGAGATCGTATGTGCGTCGCTTGAAAAGGCGGTGCAGCTTCAGAATGTGATTCTGACATTCGACATCGATGCGAAAATAGTTGTCAGAAAGAAGTATTATGTGGTATATATAAAAGAAGGCAGTCAGATTGTGGAACTTCTGGGACTGATGGAAGCGCATGTGGCATTGATGGAGCTGGAAAATATCCGGATCCTGAAAGAAATGCGAAACAGCGTCAACCGCCAGGTCAACTGCGAGACTGCCAATATCAATAAGACTGTTTCGGCAGCAGTCAAGCAGCTTGCGGATATCACATACATCCGTGATACGGTCGGGCTGGATTACTTGCCGGAGCTTCTTTCAGAGGTAGCACAGGTTCGTCTGGAGATGCCGGATGCGACTTTGAAGGAATTAGGAGAGAATCTGAGCCATCCAGTTGGAAAATCGGGGGTCAATCACAGGCTCAGAAAGATAAGTGCAGTAGCTGAAAGCCTCCGCGAAGAGCGGGGCGAGTAAAGTTAGGTTATTATTCACAGGCAGGAATTTTCCGAATGGAAGATTCCTTGCGATACAATAGTGGCAGCGGATTTTGCCGTTTTTTTCGAGCGAGGCTCGATGAGGAGGATATTATGACAAGTAAGGAAATCAGAATTGGTTTGAGTTCAGGTCTGGAGGCACGTCCGGCGGCGATGCTGGTGCAGGTGGCAAGCCAGTATGAGAGCAGTATCTATGTGGAAAGCGAAGAAAAACGCGTCAATGCAAAGAGCATCATGGGCATGATGACGCTGGGATTGGCAGAAGGCGCGCACGTAAAAGTAACGGCTGATGGCAGCGACGAGGAGAGTGCGATCGAGGGAATTGAGAAATATCTGAGCAATCAGTAGAAATCCAGATTTCTGACCGTTTTTCGGAAAGAGACAGGGGACGCAACAGTTAAACAAGAGCTTTGATAGACGAGGGGGTGTCGTTTCGCGGGAAATGGCAGTCCCTTAAAAGATCTGAATGGGAGGAAAAAGGTGGCATTTACACATCTGCATGTGCATACAGAGTACAGTCTGCTTGACGCATCGAGTAAAATAAAAGAACTGACCGCCCGGGCGAAGGAACTGGGGATGGACAGTCTGGCGATTACCGACCACGGCGTCATGTACGGCGTGATCGATTTTTACCGGGCAGCCAGAGAAAATGGGATCAAGCCGATCATCGGCTGTGAGATCTATGTGGCGCCCGGATCGCGTTTTGACCGGGAGGCGGGAAGCGGTGAGGATCGCTATTATCATATGATTCTGCTGGCGGAAAATAATACCGGCTATCAGAATCTGATGAAGATCGTCTCCAAGGGCTTTGTCGAGGGATTTTATTATAAACCGCGTGTGGATGACGAGGTGCTGAGAACCTACCATGAAGGCATTATTGCACTCAGCGCGTGTCTGGCGGGCGAGATCCCGAGGTATTTGTCGAGAGGCATGTATGAGGAAGCGTGCAAGTCGGCGCAGAAATACCGCGATATCTTTGGACCGGACAATTTCTTTCTGGAATTGCAGGATCATGGCATCCCGGCGCAGCGGACGGTCAACCAGGGCTTGATGCGGATGAGCCAGGAACTGCAGATTCCGCTGGTGGCGACGAACGACTGCCACTATATTTATAAAGAAGATGTGGAATCGCACGATATTTTGCTCTGTATCCAGACGGGCAAAAAAGTCATGGACGAGAACCGGATGCGCTATGAGGGCGGGCAGTTCTATGTCAAATCCGAGGAGGAGATGCGTGCGCTGTTTCCGTATGCCCAGGAAGCACTTGACAACACGCACAAGATCGCCGAGAGATGCAATGTCGAGATCGAGTTTGGCGTGACGAAGCTGCCGCAGTATGATGTCCCGGACGGATATACGTCCTGGGAATATCTGCAGAAGCTCTGCGGGGAGGGCTTTCACAAGCGCTACCCGAACGACGATGGGACGCTGCGGGAGCGCCTGAGGTATGAGCTGGACGTTATCCATTCGATGGGATATGTCGATTATTTCCTGATTGTGTGGGATTTTATCCATTTTGCAAAATCAAACGGTATCATGGTCGGTCCGGGACGTGGTTCGGCAGCGGGCAGTATCGTCGCGTACAGTCTGGAGATCACGGACATCGACCCGATCCGCTATCAGCTGATTTTCGAGCGTTTCCTGAATCCGGAACGAGTTTCCATGCCTGATATCGACGTCGATTTCTGTTTCGAACGGCGTCAGGAGGTGATCGACTATGTCGTGCGGAAATACGGAAAAGACCGCGTCGTGCAGATTGTTACCTTCGGTACGCTGGCGGCAAAGGGTGTCGTCCGCGACGTGGGGCGCGCGCTCGATATGCCGTATGCACAGTGTGATGCGATCGCAAAAATGATTCCGGGTGATCTCGGCATGACGCTAGACAAGGCGCTCAAAGCCAGTCCGGATCTGCGTGAGGCGTATGAGTCGGATGATTCGGTCAAATATCTGATCGACATGAGTAAACGTCTGGAGGGGCTGCCGAGACATACCTCCATGCATGCGGCGGGGGTTGTCATCAGCCGTGCGGCGGTCGATGAGTATGTGCCGTTGTCCAGGGCATCTGACGGTTCGATCACGACCCAGTTTACGATGACGACGCTGGAAGAGCTGGGACTTCTGAAAATGGATTTCCTGGGTCTTAGAACCCTGACGGTTATCCAGAATGCGGTTCGCCTGGTGGAGAAAACGACCGGAAAACCGCTTGATATAGATAAGATCGATTACAACGATAAAAAGGTGCTGGATTCGATTGGAACCGGCAAAAATGACGGTGTGTTCCAGCTGGAGAGTACCGGCATGAAAGGATTCATGAAAGAGTTAAAGCCGGAAAACCTGGAGGATCTGATCGCCGGTATTTCCCTGTATCGTCCGGGTCCGATGGATTTCATTCCACGTTATCTGAAAGGCAAAAATGACAAGGCTTCGATTGCCTATGAGTGCCCGCAGTTAGAACCGATTCTGGCGCCGACCTATGGCTGTATCGTCTATCAGGAGCAGGTTATGCAGATCGTGCGCGATCTGGCTGGCTATACCTGGGGACGAAGCGACCTGGTGCGCCGTGCGATGGCAAAGAAAAAAGCGGCAGTCATGGAGAAAGAACGCCAGAATTTCGTCTACGGCAATGCACAAGAGGGCGTAAAGGGCTGTATTGCGAATGGGATCGACGAGAAGACGGCGAACCATATTTACGATGAGATGATCGATTTTGCGAAATACGCCTTCAACAAGTCGCACGCGGCGGCGTATGCGGTTGTCTCCTACCAGACGGCATATCTGAAATATTACCATCCGGTCGAATTCATGGCGGCGCTGATGACCTCGGTCAAGGATAATGTTACGAAGGTATCGGAATATATCATGAGCTGCCGTCAGATGGGTATGAAGATCATGCCGCCGGATATCAATGAGGGCGAGGGCGGCTTCTCTGTTTCGGACGGCGCGATCCGCTATGGTTTATCGGCGATCAAGAGTATCGGTCAGTCGGTGGTGGATGAGATTGTGCGGGAGCGGACCGAACATGGAAAATTCCGCTCGCTGGAAGATTTCATTGACCGGATGTCGGGCAGGGAGGTCAACAAACGCACATTGGAAAGCTTTATCAAATCCGGTGCGATGGACGGGCTGCCGGGAACCCGCAAGCAGAAATGTATGGTCTGCGGTTCGATGGTCGATCAGAAGAATAAAGAGAAGAAAAACACGATGGAAGGGCAGATGTCACTCTTTGATTTTGCAGCGGAAGAGGACAAGAAGAGTTTTCAGATCACATTTCCGAATGTCGGAGAGTATTCGAGGGAAGAATATCTGGCATACGAGAAAGAAATGCTGGGCGTCTACGTCAGCGGGCATCCGCTGGAGGAATATATCGGCACCTGGGAGAAAAATGTGACGGCGAAGAGCTCCGATTTTGTTGTGGATGAGGAGACCGGTTCGGCGGTGATTCACGACGGCGCGTATGTGACGATCGGCGGAATGATCACCGAGAAAACGGTTAAGACGACCCGGAATAACAAAATGATGGCGTTCCTGACGGTGGAAGATCTGGCGGGAAGTGTGGAAGTGCTGGTATTCCCGAAGGATTATGAAAAACGGCGCGATATGCTGATCAAGGATGAAAAAGTCTTTATCCGCGGGCGCGCATCGGTCGGCGATGAGCCGGTCGGAAAACTGATCTGCGAGCAGATTATCCCATTTTCGCAGGTGCCGCGCGAGCTGTGGATTCAGTATGCGGACAAGGACGCGTATCTGGCGGGAGAGAAAGAACTTCTCGACCTCCTGAAAACAAGTGATGGAAATGACACCGTGATCATTTACCTGGGACGTGAGCGCGCGAAAAAGGTTCTGCCGCGCAACTGGAATGTGCGGGCAGGCGAGGCGCTGGTGACGACGCTCAGCGAGATGCTGGGCGAGAAGAACGTCAAGGTGGTGGAGAAGCCGCTGGGGAAGATTTCTTCATAAGTGTTAAAATTTGCATTGGACATTGAAAGCTTTGGTAACTGGGCACGTATGTGTGAACAGTAACACGCTTTGGCGACATGTTAAAAAAATATCATAAAAAATCTTGAAATGACCTATAAAATGAATTACAATAAAATTGTTTGAAAATTGTGGTAGCACGCAGTGCAGAACAATTTGGTATCAGAAGGGTCAAAAGATTCGAAAATAAAACGGCTGGTTCACGGTTGGGGATGTGAAGCGGAAAGCCTTAGGACGGAGGAATAAGCGATGGCAAAAGAGGTTAAAACGATTGGTGTACTGACAAGCGGCGGCGATGCGCCGGGTATGAATGCAGCGATCCGTGCGGTGGTCCGGACTGCGATCAACAAGGGCATGAAGGTAAAAGGTATCATGCGTGGTTACGCTGGACTTTTGCAGGAAGAGATTGTGGACATGGACGGAACCAGCGTGGCAGATACGATTGGCCGTGGCGGTACGATCTTATACACAGCCCGCTGTCCGGAATTTATGACCGAGGAAGGTCAGAAGCGCGGCGCAGAAATCTGCCGCAAGCACAACATTGACGGTCTGGTCGTCATCGGCGGTGATGGTTCCTACCGCGGCGCCGGAAAGTTATCCGCGCTGGGAATCAATACGGTAGGTCTTCCGGGCACGATCGATCTGGATATTGCCTGCACCGATTATACGATCGGGTTTGATACCGCGATCAACACGGCGATGGAGGCGATCGATAAGGTAAGAGATACTTCCACCTCCCATGAGCGCTGCAGTATCATCGAGGTTATGGGACGCCACGCGGGATATATCGCCCTGTGGTGCGGTATCGCTAACGGCGCCGAGGATATTCTGCTTCCGGAGCGGTACGATGGCAATGAGCAGATGCTGATCAACCGCATCATCGATAACCGGAAACGCGGCAAGAGACATCATATTATCATTAATGCCGAGGGCATCGGACATTCCGCGTCGATGGCGAAGCGAATCGAGGCGGCAACCGGCATCGAGACACGTGCGACGATCCTTGGTTATATGCAGCGAGGCGGCGCGCCGACCTGTAAAGACCGTGTCTATGCGTCCATCATGGGCGCCAAGGCGGTGGAGCTGCTGGAAAAAGGAAAGACCAACCGCGTGGTAGCGTATAAGCACGGCGAGTTTCTGGATTTTGATATTCAGGAGGCGCTGAATATGAAGAAGGATATTCCGGAAGATCAGTATGAGATTAGTAAGCTGCTGATTCGTTAAGGAATTTGATGGCTGCTTGTGAGATGGGCTGGCATATGAACGGAGAACAGGCTTCTCAGGGATAAAGGGAGAGCCTGCTCTCCGTTCGTGCGTCAGCCCTGTTTGTGGGCAATGGAAAATGAAACAGATGGAGGTGCAAGAAAATGGCAGAAATGCAGAATCCCAATACAGATGGGGACTCCACCGTACTCTGCGGTGCGAATTCGTATGTGGAAAAATATTATCTGAATGAGCAGTTTTCGGGGCTGCCGGAGTCAATTAAGCAGGAATTGCAGATCATGTGTGTCATGTACACAGAGGACATCGGCGGTATTATTTTGCTGGAGTTTATGCCGGATGGCAGACTGCAGTTTAAGGTTGAGGCGGAGGAGAATGATTACCTCTTTGACGAGATCGGAAGCGCGCTTAAAATCAAGCAGTATCAGGCGGAGAAGCGTGAGCTGCTGGAATCGCTGGAGCTGTATTATAAGGTGAAGGTGCTGGGAATCCCGGCGGACGAACTGTTAGACGACGAGCAGATGGAACGGTATCAGGAAGATTAGAAATAAAATGAAGATTGGAAACGTAGAATTAAAAAATGCAATCGCCCTTGCGCCGATGGCAGGTGTGACGGATCTGCCGTTCCGTCTGCTCTGTAAGGAGCAGGGATGTGGTTTGATGTACACGGAGATGGTCAGCGCGAAGGCGCTTCTTTATAAGAACCGCAATACAAAGCCGTTATTAGAGACGCGGCCGGAAGAAGAGCCGGTTGCGGTGCAGCTGTTTGGCTCAGATCCGGAGATCATGAGCGAGATGGCGCTGCAGCTGGAGGAAGGACCGTATGCCATCATCGACGTCAACATGGGTTGTCCGGTGCCAAAGATTGTCAATAACGGCGAAGGTTCGGCACTGATGAAGGATCCGAAGCTGGCAGAGCAGATTTTGACGGCGATGGTAAAGAAACTTCATAAACCGGTTACGGTCAAATTCCGCAAGGGATTTAATGATTCGAATATCAATGCGGTTGAGTTTGCGAAGATGGCAGAGAGCTGCGGCGTGGCGGCGGTAGCCGTGCATGGACGGACGAGAGAGCAGTATTATTCCGGAAAGGCGGACTGGGACATTATCCGTCAGGTCAAAGAGGCGGTTTCAATCCCGGTCTGGGGAAACGGTGATGTATTTACACCGGAAGATGCCAAGAGAATGAAGGAAGAAACCGGCTGCGACGGCATCATGGTGGCGCGCGGCGCGAAAGGAAATCCATGGCTGTTTAAACGGATTCTCCACTATCTGGAAACCGGAGAACTTCTGCCGCCGCCGACTGCGGAGGAAGTAAAGAGGATGATTGTCCGCCATGGGACGCTTCAGACGGAATTTCGCGGCGAGGAGATCGCAATGCGGGAGATGCGTAAGCACGTGGCATGGTATACGGCAGGATTTCCACATTCGTCGGCGCTTCGCAATGATATAAACCAGGTGGAGACGCTGGAGGAGCTGGAACGGCTGGTGGATGAGAGAATTTAAGAGAAGGATGAATGTGTGGAATCAAAACGATGGTTGTGTTACATGGATGGACGAAATCGAAAGGCACAGAAAAAGCACGAAAATGTAGGATTTTCCCTTGTTTTTAAAGCCATTATGGCACTTTGTGATTCTTGACATTACACCAAGAATCATGTATAATAGTGCGATGCAATTATTAGGGGATTCAATGATGAATCGATAGAAGGAAGGATAGCTGTCATGGCAGAAAAGAAGAACATTTTAACTTACACAGGATTGAAAAAGTATGAAGATGAACTTCATGATCTGAAAGTAAATAAACGCCAGGAGATCGCACAGAAGATCAAAGAGGCGAGAGAGCAGGGCGACCTGTCTGAGAACGCTGAGTATGATGCAGCAAAAGATGAACAGAGAGACATCGAGGCAAGAATCGTAGACCTTGAGAAACTGTTGAAAAACGCAGAGGTTGTTGTTGAGGATGAGATCGATCTGGATAAGATCAGCATCGGATGCCAGGTAAAGGTACTGGATGTCGAAGAGGATGAAGAGATGGAATTTAAGATCGTAGGTTCCACCGAGGCAAACAGCTTAGATGGTAAGATCTCCAACGAGTCTCCGGTTGGTCGTGCCCTGCTTGGCAAGAAAGCTGGCGAGACCGTAGACGTAGAGACACAGGCGGGCGTTATCCAGTACAAGATCCTGGACATCCAGCGAGTATCATAAAGAGACGAAGGAGTGAAAGAGAAAGTGGCAGAGCAGAATCAGCAGAATAAGAACGAGGAGAAGGACTTAAATCAGTTATTAAAGGTGCGCCGCGAGAAACTGAAAGACCTTCAGGACAACGGAAAGGATCCGTTCCAGATTACAAAATTTGATGTAACTGCACACAGCAGCGAGATCAAGGATAACTTTGAGCAGATGGATGGCAAAGAGGTTACGATCGCAGGACGTATGATGTCCAAACGTGTGATGGGTAAGGCATCTTTCTGCAATGTGCAGGATTTAAAGGGCAATATCCAGTCTTATGTTGCCAGAGACAGCGTAGGCGAAGAGGCTTATAGAGATTTCAAGAAGATGGATATCGGTGATATTGTCGGAATCAAAGGTACCGTATTCCGCACCAAGATGGGAGAGATCTCCGTTCACGCAGAGTCCATCGTACTGCTGTCCAAGAGTCTGCAGATTCTGCCGGAGAAATTTCACGGACTGACCAACACGGATATCCGTTATCGTCAGAGATATGTGGATCTCATCATGAATCCGGAAGTAAAAGACACCTTTGTAAAACGTTCTCAGATCCTCAAGGAGATCCGCAATTTCCTGGATGGACGCGGATTTATGGAAGTGGAGACCCCGATGTTGGTAGCTAATGCCGGCGGTGCGGCTGCACGTCCGTTTGAGACCCATTATAATGCTCTGGATGAAGATGTAAAACTGCGTATTTCTCTGGAACTCTACTTAAAGAGACTGATCGTAGGCGGCTTAGAGCGTGTTTACGAGATTGGTCGTGTATTCCGTAACGAGGGTGTTGATACCCGTCACAACCCGGAATTTACCCTGATGGAGCTGTATCAGGCATACACCGACTATGAGGGCATGATGGAACTGACCGAGAGTATGTTCCGCTACCTGGCTGAGAAAGTCTGCGGAAGCTCTGTCATCAGCTATAACGGCACTGTGATTGATATGTCCAAGCCGTTCGAGCGCATCACCATGATCGATGCAGTTAAGAAATACTCCGGCGTTGATTTCAACACTGTTAAAACTGACGAGGAAGCAAAGGCAATCGCAAGAGAGCACAATGTTGTATTTGAGGAGCGCCATAAGAAGGGTGATATCATCAATCTGTTCTTCGAGGAGTTCTGCGAGGAGAAGATGATTCAGCCGACCTTCGTTATGGATCACCCGGTTGAGGTATCTCCGCTGACCAAAAGAAAACCGTCCAATCCGGAGCTGGTTGAGCGCTTCGAGATGTATATCTACGGCCGCGAGATGTGTAACGCATACTCTGAGTTAAATGATCCGATCGATCAGAGAGAACGTTTCAAAGCACAGGAAGAGGCTTTTGCTGCTGGCGATGAGGAAGCAAATCATACGGATGAAGACTTCCTGAACGCACTGGAGATCGGTATGCCGCCGACAGGTGGTATCGGATACGGTATCGACCGTCTGGTTATGCTGCTGACCGATTCCCAGGCAATCCGTGACGTACTGCTGTTCCCGACAATGAAGTCACAGGGAGCTGCTAAGAACGAAGCAAACAATGCAGCACAGGAAACAAAGCCAGTTGAGAAGATTGATTTTTCCAAAGTAAAAGTTGAGCCATTATTCGAAGAAATGGTTGATTTTGATACTTTCAGCAAGTCAGATTTCAGAGCTGTAAAGGTAAAAGCATGTGAAGCAGTTAAGAAATCCAAGAAGCTGTTACAGTTCACTCTGGACGATGGAACAGGCACAGATCGTACCATTTTAAGCGGTATTCACGCTTATTATGAGCCAGAAGAATTGGTTGGAAAAACACTGATCGCTATCACAAACCTGCCACCAAGAGCTATGATGGGAATTGATTCTTGTGGAATGTTACTTAGTGCAATCCATGAGGAAGAGGGCGAAGAAAAACTTCATCTTCTGATGGTTGATGACCATATTCCAGCAGGTGCAAAGTTATACTAAAAATCAAAAAATGTGTTTGTAAAAGTTGCATACTACAACAAAAGTACAACAAATTTTTGTTGTATAATACGTGATAACACTTGATATTACGTTGTTGTGCTTATGAATTGAGCTTTATAAATGTATCGCAAGGACATTTTCCTAAGAGAAATTTTAGGGAAGTGTCCTTTTTTTGTTGTAGTCGAAATCCAAATTAAAGTAAAAAATAACAGTTTAAAGGAGAAGAAGCAATGACAAACACAGCGTTAAGAGCAGGGAATAGCAATTCTCGCACAATTACTTTCAAGAGCAAGGAACACGAAAAATTTTATATGGAATATCTGAAAAAATGCAGATATCAGGATGTCTACCATCAGGCTCTGGTTTATTGCCTGGGTATTGACAGAGATACGAGAAATAATGTGGATAAAATCTATAATTTTAAAACTGGATGTGTAAAAACGGAATGCCTGCAGGAAGGATGGCAGACCAGTGGAAGTTTACGGATCGTCCGCATGGCATTTAATCTTTACTGCAATGGGACACCAAGTGTCGGAGATTATGAAGCAGAGGAAGATCAGTTAAAAGAGTGCCAGTATTATACCGTAGAAGATCTGTTTTGCTGCGGATATGCCCGGTATTTTTGGGAAGCCATTAAAATCCGTTATCCAGAGTATTGTTTTTACAAAGACTGGGAGGATATGTATGCTGAAAATTAGATTACAGGGTACTTTAAAGGATATTCAATGGTTCCGTCGTATTTTGGAAAAGCATAAAGAATTGGATATTCTGGAAGTATCGGATGCTTATGCGAATAAAGGAACAAACAAATATTTTCGTGTTTATGTTGAAGTAGAAGAAAAAGAATAAATCGGAGGAAAGTATATATGTGTAAAGTAATTGCTATTGCAAACCAGAAAGGCGGAGTAGCCAAAACAACGACAACAATCAATCTGGGAGCCGGACTGGTGAAGTCAGGGAAAAAAGTAGTGCTGGTAGATGCTGATCCACAGGGGCATTTGACAATGGGATTGGGTTTCCCTAAAAATCTCAAGGTAACATTAAAGAGCATGATGGAAGATATTATCATGGGACTGGAATTTGATCCGAAAGAAGCAATTCTCCACCATGAAGAAGGTGTTGACCTGATTCCGTCCAACAAATTGCTTGCCGGAATGGATATGTCCTTATTCACAGTAGAAGACAGAGAAAAAGTGCTGAAAGAGTATCTGGAACTGCTGAAGGATGAGTATGATTATATTCTGATTGACTGTATGCCATCTCTGGGAATGCTGACAATCAATGCTCTGAGTGCAGCGGACAGTGTTCTGATTCCGGTGCAGCCACAATATTATGCGGCAGATGGACTCATGGAATTATTGAAAGTGGTTAAGGGAATCCATCAGAGGTTCAATCCGGATTTACAGATAGAAGGCATTTTATTCACAATGGATAATTGCCGTTACAATAATGCAAAGAGAAACAAACAGGCAATCAAAACTACATATGGAAATGACATTAAGATTTTCGAGCAGACAATTCCGAGAACAGAAAGCCTTGCAGAAACAGCATCGGAGGGTGTAAGCATCTTTGCCTATGATGGAAAAAGCAAGGGGGCAGACAGCTATCTGGAACTGGTTCAGGAGGTGTTGAAACATGCGTAGACCGAAAAAAGATATTCAGCTTACCTCTTATGATGAATTACTGGGATTAGAGGAAACACCGGAAAAGAGTATGAACCAGGTTGTGGAAATAGATCTGGCAAAGCTCTATCCCTTTAAAAATCATCCGTTTCATGTAAACGATGACGAAAAAATGGCTGAAACCGTAGAGAGTATTAAAACTTATGGTGTTTTGACTCCTGCACTGGTAAGACCTCGATCCGAGGGTGGATACGAGATGATTTCCGGGCACAGAAGAAAAAGAGGCTGTGAACTATGCGGAAAGACAACCATGCCGGCTCTTGTCCGAAATTATACGGATGATGAAGCAGTCATTATTATGGTTGATTCCAATATTCAGCGTGAAAATCTATTGCCAAGTGAAAAAGCCCATGCCTATAAGATGAAATATGATGCAATGAAGCATCAGGGAAGCAAAGGCGAAAAATATACAGCAGATATGGTTGGGGAAGCTGCCGGGGACAGTGGAAGAACTGTACAGAGATATATCCGTCTGGCAGCATTATCCGATGCTCTGCTGGAATATGTGGACAATAATAAAATTCCTATGATTGTGGGAGAAAAGCTGTCTTATCTGAAACCAGAGGAACAGGAGTGGCTTCTGGAAGTGATTGCCAACAGCAGCATCTTTCCGACAAAGCAACAGGCAGAACAGTTAAAAGAATGCAGTGCAAATGGAAAATTAAACCAGAGTTATATCTATGCTGTTTTATTAAAAAAGGAAAGCAGTAAGATTAATGTGACGATCCCGGCAAAGAAAATCGGCAATTATTTTCCAGAGACATATTCTAAAGAGCAGATAGAAGAAGTCATTTTCATGCTTTTGGATAAATGGAAAGAAAACAAAGAAGGAGTAGCAGATGCAGAAGATACAGTTTGATTATTTTACAGGGATGGAAGCGGAACAATACAGCTTCTATCGTGTCCCTAAAGTACTGTTTACAGAATCCTGCTTTAAAACTCTTTCTTGTGAAGCAAAGGTGTTATACGGTCTGATGTTGGACCGTATGAGCCTGAGCATTAAAAATAGATGGCTGGATTCAGAGGACAGAGTATACATTATCTTCACTGTGGAAGAAATTGCAGAGCTGATGAACTGCGGAACTCAAAAGGCAGTGAAACTGGTAAAAGAGCTGGACAGCAGTAATGGGATTGGATTGATAGAGAAGAAACGTCTGGGACTGGGAAAACCGAATGTTATTTATGTGAAAAATTTTATGATTAGAGAGGTTCCAGATCAAAAGCCGACAGGTAGCTGTGCAGATCTGCAATCTGAGCAGGAAGAGCATAAAAAAATTGCAAATTTGCAACAAGAAGCACAAAACAGGGGAAAAACAGGCGTTTTTCTGAATTGTGAAAATCATCATTCAGGAGTAGTGAAAACCACAATTCAGGATTGTGCGGAATCACAATTCCAGAATAGTGAAAATCACAATTCAAGAATGGTGAAAACCACAAATCCAGAATTTCCAGAATCACAATTCCAAAATAGTGAAAATCATCATTCAAGAATAGTGGAAATCACAAATCCAGAATGCCCGAAATCACAATCTAATAATACTGATATTAACAAGACTGATATTAGTGAAACTGAGATAAATCAATCTTATCCAATCACATCAAATAATTTCCTAAAGAAAAAAGATGTGATGGAGGAGATGAGAGCATATCGTGAAGTGATTCACGAAAACATAGATTATCAATATCATGCCAAGGAAGATGTAGATGAACTGGTGGAGTTGATGATTGAAGTTATGATGATGCCGGAGGACAGTATGATTCGCATTGCGGGAGTAGAAAAGCCAGTTGCTTTGGTGAAAAGCAGATTTATGAAACTGAACTATTCGCATATCGAATACGTGCTGTTTTGTCTGAATCGAAATACAACCAAGGTCGGGAATATTAAAGCCTATGTTCTGACCGCCCTGTATAATGCCCCGGCAACGATAAACAGCTATTATCAGGCAGAGGTTAATCACGATATGTATGGAGGATAAAGGAACATGAAGAAGATGATAAAAAAAGTGATAGCACCAGTGTTGGTGATTGCGGTATTGTTTGCAGTATTAAGACCGTTTTGCATCCAGGATGGGAAGTGCAATTATTTCTTGCTGTTACTTCTGATGGGGATACCGTTTGGAATCGGAAAAATGTGTGTCTGGATGGTTCCAAGAGGTTTTGACCTCGGAGGCACGCTGGCAGTATGGACAATGAATCTTCTGATCGGAGGATTGATAGGAAGCATCGTTCTTCTGGCAATGATTGGACAGGCAATCATTTATCTCTGCGTTTTTCTGATTACAGTTCTTACAGGGATACATAAAATACCGAGAATAAAATGAAATAGATTTTTTGAAAAGCAGCTAAGACAAAAATTAGCTGCTTTTTTTCGGGGAACTTTGCGACACAATGGCGTAAAGTTGGGACAAATTGTAGGAAAGGAGACACCGTATTGAGCAATCGTGCAATTTCCACAGAACTTATTGAATTGGGAGAACGGATCAGAAAACGCAGACAGGAAATGAAGTTGTCACAGGAATCTTTTGCGGAAAAAGCAGGTATTAGTGTCAATACGGTCAGCAGGATTGAAGGCGGGCAAACTGCAATGTCTGTTGAGATTTTCAGGAAGATGATTGAGATATTGGAAATAGATGCCAATATCCTGCTGGGAAAAGAGGGAGGCGGTACAGAGAAGCAGGAATCAATTCAGGAAGTGCTTTGCCGGATTCAGAAGATGGAATGGAAAGAGCAGAAAATTATCATGCAGACCATAGATTCTCTGATAGACAGTTTTAATGAATACAGGTGAAATTTCACCATATATGGGGTGCAAAATAAAAAAACTCCCCATATATGCTAAGGATAATAGAATCCTGTGTTGTTAAAATGGAAAACAGAGAGATAAAGAAGGGAGATAGGATGGATGACCAGAGAAGAAAATTTGCTTTATCGGAGGCAGTGTCCTTATGATGCAATGGGAGACTATTCTGTTTTGATGGAAAATGAAAAGAACATAAAAGCAGAAAGAAATGCCAAGAAGTCTGATCCTGGCATCAGACGGAAAATAAAGTAGAGAATATTGTAACTATTAGAAAGGGCAGTAAGGAAGTTTCAGGCTCTCGTTAAAAAAAACGGGTGTACCGGAAGCTGTTTTTTACTGCCCTTTTTGTCAGTTGATCAGTAAGAATCCTATCCTTTCTGCCGATGGGCACCTGTTGCCAGCAGGCAGAAAGGTGGTAATTATGCTTACATTGCAGGAATTGAAACAGGTTGTAAGTAACAGGGAAGAAAGAAGAAAGGCTCCGTCCGCTAAATATTTAAGAGAAAACGATGTAGCAGTTGCAAAGCAGAGGTTGATGGACTGTGCGGAAATTATCGCATATCAGACCGGATATGTTCTCTATTGTGTGGGGGACTATGCAACGGTTTTTCCGATATTTACCTGTCGAGATTATGTGTATGAAGCAGAAAGAAAAATAGCAGTTGTTGAGGAGAATTTTTTTGATGATCAACCTTGGTATGTAAGGCTGATATTGGAAGGCGAAGACCGGCTGTGGAGAAACAGGGAAACACGAGAGCATAATAATTGTATTTCGTATAGCTGTATTTCCGAAGAATGGTGCGAATTGGCAGATAAACGGCAATGCCTGCTTGAAAGAATGATTGCAGAGGAAACAGTCAGGGAGTTGATGAATCTGTTGACAGAGCGACAGAGACAGATGATCCAGCGTATTTATTTTCAGCAGCAGACACAAAAAGAAGTCTCGCATGAACTGGGTATTACAGTTCCGGCAGTATCAAAGTGCATTTCACAGGCAATGCAGAAAATGCGGAATAATTCGGATGACTCTGCCAGAGTATTGAAAAAAGGAGACTGGAAGTATGCCTGGTAAAAAGCCAAAAGAAAGACAACGCTATATGCTGCGTGTAAATGATACGCTTATGGAAGTTACCAGGGCAGTATATCTGGCTTGGTATCAGGCTGGAAGAAAAGAGCGATACCAGGTTGAAAAAATGCAGAGGCATGGAGTATGTAGTATGGAGGAATTACAGGAAAAAGGCTATGACTGCTCTTTTTCGGTAGTATCACCGGAAGAAATCATTATCAGACTGTCAGAAATACAGGAACTGGAAAAAGCTCTGGGACATTTGACTAAAGAGGATGCGGAACTGATAACGCTATTGTTTTTTGAAGAATTTACAGTAAAAGAAACAGCACAGTATTTTGGGTGCTGCCCAAAGACGATTAGAAACCGGAGGAAGAAAGTATTGGAGAAATTAAAAGAACAACTGGAAAAAACATAAAACAATGTTGGAATAAAAATTTCTAAAAAATTTTTTAAACAGGTTAATTTTTGCCCTTTCACACATGCGGTTAGTGAAGGGGCAAATGTCTATTTTCAATTCGAGATAATAACTCCCCTTAAAAATTGAACCTTGACAATTTCATACCAGCAGCGAGAGGATACCCGGAATTTTTCAGCTACGCATTTTGCGGCGGGAATCCGGTGAAAACGTGAAGGGATACGGATGGGAGGCACCCTTTGCAGGAACGATTACGAATTACCTCTTGCGGCTTAATGCTTGATCCTGAACTTTACCTGAGTGTCATTCCTGTTTTACAGGATGACAGCAGATACCATGTGGCGGTGTTTCAGTAAAAGGCACTGCCATATGAATGTGCTGTTATCAGAGGTATTTCTGTATCAGCAATAAGATGTGGGAGGTGGTTCCAATGATTGAATAATGCAGGTGTGAGCCTGCATGAAAACAGAATAGATAATAGAAGAAAGAGAGGATTCAGTCAAAATGAAAATGAGATTCAAAAGATTCTTGTCCGGATTTATGGCAGTCGCAACACTGGCTTCTGTCATTATTCAGCCAGTAGCAGTTTCGGCTTCTGAATTAGAACCGGAAGAAATACCATTTGAACAGCAGTATGCAGAATTAAAATATGTTCAGGATTCCCTTGATCCGGATGAGATCGTAAAGGCAAATGATATTGAACTTTCTTATGGGCAGGAATTTGATGTAGAAGTTGATCTGTCTGGAATTGAAGGTGTAGATGAAAGTAAGATTAAGGTTTTATTCCATGAAGCAAAGAATGAAACGGGTACAGATTTTGACACACATACACCAGATACTTACAAGGCTGTCTATGCAGTAAAACCAGTCAGCGGTCATCCTGCTTATAGAATCAGCAGAAACATTACAGTGAAAGAACCGGAAACAGAAGTACAGTCAGAGCGTGCTTCAGAAAGTACGGTAAATGTTGAAGATGATACTGGAGATACAGAGCAGAGCGAGGAAGATTCGGAATCGCACCGGGAAACACAAAATTCTGAAAGCACAGCAGATTTGGAATCTGAATTAACTGTTTCAGAAGCACTGGAGCAGGCAGAGAGTAATGGAATTGATCTGTATGCAATGAATGAAGGCGAAACAGTAACCTTTATGGCTGCGGCAGGCAATGCCAGAAGTTCACAGCAGGTTTCTGTGACCAGAGGGGCAGAATACCGATATGCAGATTATGGATATGGAACATATCTTACTTATCAGTACACTGTAAAATTCGGTAATATATCTGCCACAGCATACTGTGTGCAGCCATCCAAACCAGGGCCAGGAAGTGGAACCTATACGATCAATAAAGTTGGTGATGGGAAAGCACTTGCAAAAGTGTGCTATTACGGTACAAAGGCTTCTGGTGATGATGGTTTTTTTACAGAAGAAAACGGATATGGCAATTTAAGTACAGGAGCCAGATTTATCTTGGTACATCTGGCAGCATCTTATGCAAATGGAAGTGGGGATGCTTTTTCAGGTGCAAACAGTACAGCACAGAATCTGGCAATGAAACTCTATAATTACTGTATTTCACAGCCGGAAATTCCAGATGTGGCAATGTCCTTTTCGGATGCAGATGTAAAAGCCTATGTGGATGGCAACAGTCAGAGAACAAAGGATATTACATTTAATGCGGATGCGTTACAGACCATTACCATGAAACTTCCGGCAGGTGTACAGCTTCATAACCTGACAACAGGTAAAACAAGTAAAGCCGGGGAAAGTGTGGAAATTTGTGGTGGTACAAAGTTTTATCTGTCTGCACCATTAACACAGGTGAGTGATGTGGCAGGAAGCTGGTCTGCAACCATGAAAGGAAGCATTACCAAAGATTATTCAGCTTATAAGATTTCAACAGGTTCCGGAAACCAGGATCTGGCTCTGGTATTTGGTGAAGGCGTTGATGATGAGAAATATGTAGATTTTAAAGTATCCTGGGTACAGCAGGCAAGTGTTAAGGTGATCAAGAAAGATGCCAAGTCAGACGCAAAGCTGTCTGGTGCTGTGTTTGGATTATACAGTGATGCAGAATGCACAAAACTGATCACACAGTTACCTGCGACGGATGAAAACGGTGAAGCGTCCGTACAGATCACTAAGACACAGGATACTGTATATCTGAAAGAGATTACAGCTCCAAGCGGATATCGTATCAATGCAACAGCTTACAATGTGAAACTGGAAGTCAGCAAGACCACAACCGTTACCGTTCCAGATGAAGAACAGATGGGACAGCTTACCGTTTATAAAGAAGGTGAGGTTCTAGTTGGTGCAGATGTAACAGAAAATGGAACAACATTTAAGTATGAGAAACGCAGACAGAGTGGTGCTGTTTATGATGTGTATGCTGGAGCAGATATTAAAACTGCTTATGGTACAAAAGTTTACAGCAAGGGTGATCTGGTAAAAGAGAATCTGACAACAGATACAAACGGAGCTACCGTTCTTAAAAATCTGTATCTTGGTACATATATTGTAAAAGAGAAACAGGCTCCGACAGGATTTTATAATGCTGGAGAGGAAAAGACAGTAACATTATCTTATGCAGGACAGAATGTGGATGTTGTTTTCTCCGAGACAACCTTTATCAATGACAGACAGAAAGTAGAAGTAATGGTAACAAAACAGGATGAAGATACAGAAAATCCTCTGGATGGCGGAATTTTTGGACTTTATGCTGCAAGTGATATTACCAATGTGGATGGAACCGTCATTGTAAAGAAAGGGACACTGATCGAGAAAGCGACAACAGGAACGGACGGAACAGCGAAGTTTACAGCAGACCTGCCGCTTGGATTTTCTTATGATGTGAAAGAAGTGCAGGCCCCGGAAGGGTATGTGAGAAACACAGATGATGTTTATACGTTTGCTTTCTCTTATACGAATGATAAAGAAGCAAAACAGACATTTAAGCATACATTCAAAAATGAACGTGTGACAGCTAAGATTTCCCTGCAGAAGCAGGATAAAGAAACCCAAAAGGCAGTTCCACAGGGCGATGCCACTCTGGAAAAAGCAGTTTACGGGCTGTACGCTCGTGAGGATATTGTGCATCCGGATGGTGCTACTGGTGTGATCTATAAAGCAGGAGAACAGGTTGCCACTCTTACGACAGATGAGAATGGACAGGCTTCTGTGGATGGCTTATATCTTGGTAATTACTATGTGAAAGAGATTACTCCGCCAACTGGTTATCTGGCGGATGAAGAAGAACATGATCTGGTCTGCAATTATGAGGGAGATCTTGTAGCAGAGGTAAATCGTGAGTGTCTGTCTCTGGAGCAGGTAATGAAACAGCCATTCCAGATTATCAAAGCAGCAAATAATGGAAAGACCGACGCAGACTTATTGAAAGGGGCAGGATTTACTGCTTATCTGGTATCATCCCTGAAAGTAAAAGAGGATGGAAGCTATGATTTTGATTCTGCAAAACCGGTAGTGATTGGAGAAAATGGTGCAACAGAAATCTTTACAGATGAAAAAGGTTATGCCTGCAGTATTGCGATTCCTTATGGAACTTATATTGTGCGTGAAACCACAACGCCTCATAATTACACTCCGGTAGATGATTTTACAGTGCATATCACTGAGAACAACCCGAACCAGCCACAGACATGGAGAGTGCTTCTGGATGACGAGTTTGAAGCGAAACTGAAAATCATCAAACAGGATGATGAGACGAAAAAGGCAGTGCTTCAGAAGAATACAGAGTTCAAGATTTTCAACATGGACACTGAGAAATATGTGGAGCAGGTAACAACTTATCCGACTACGGTAAAACATAAATCCTATTTTACAGATGAGCAGGGATATTTGATTCTTCCGCAGAATCTTAAAATCGGACATTATCGCATTGAGGAAGTAAATGCACCTTATGGATATACTCTGAATGAAAATTACTATGAGGTAACAGTAGATTCCAATACTGCATACCAGATGGACGGAACTTCCGGGGATGTAATCATTGAAGCAGTTTATGAGAACCATCCAGTTAAGGGAGAACTGACTATCGTGAAAAAGGGCGAAGTTCTGGACGGATTCAAGGATGATTTTACATATCAGACAGAAAATCTGGAAGGGGCAGAGTTTGAGATTTACGCTGCCGAGGACATCTATACTGCAGATTTCCAGAAAGATGATAATGGAAACCGTATTCTGGAATATGCTACTGGAACACTGGTAAAAACGGTTACAACGGATAAAGATGGGAAAGCAGTCCTGAAAAATCTGCCGCTTGGAAGTTATAAGATTGTAGAAAAGACAGCACCAGATGGTTTTGTTTTAAACAGCGAAGCACAGACCGTTACTTTTTCTTACAAAGATCAGGAAACACCAGTCATTGAGCAGACAGCTATCTTTGAAAATGACCGTCAGAAAGTAGAAATTTCTGTAGTAAAACAGGATGCTGATACAGAAAAAGCAGTTGCAGGGGCAGAGTTTGGACTTTATGCAAAGAATGATATGAAAGCTCATGGAGCTGTAATTGTAAAAGCAGACACACTGCTTGGAAAAGCTGTTTCCGGAGAAGATGGAAAGGCTGTATTTACACAGGATCTTCCATTTGGTGAATATTATATCAAAGAACTTGTAGCACCAGATGGTTATGTATCTTCTGATGAAGTTCTGGAAGTAAAAGCAGAATATCAGGGACAGGATGTTAAGGTAGTACAGTTATCTTCTGTATTTAAGAACCAGCCTACAAAGGTTGTAGTTTCCAAGTCTGATTTAACTACTGGCGTGGAATTGTCAGGTGCGACACTTACTGTTCTGGACAAAGATGGAAATGTAGTTGATACATGGAAATCTGTAAAAGGCGAGCAGCATCTGATTGAACGACTTACTGTAGGGGAAAACTATATTCTCAGGGAAGAGATGGCTCCTTATGGATACCTCAAGGCAGAAGAGATTACCTTTACGATTGAGGATACCGGGGAAATCCAGAAAGTTGAAATGAAAGATGATGTGCCGACAGGAACGATTATCATCAATAAAAATGGAGAATTTCTGGATAAAGTAACTGCACTGGATTCCGTTGGAGGCTGGATCAAACATTTATTCCAGTATGTAACAGGCAGTCTGAAAGATGTTACCTTTGAAGTCTATGCTTTAGAGGATGTGAAATCTGCAGACGGAGAAAGTGAAGATTATTATAAAAAAGACGAGCTGGTAGCAACCATTACAACGGACGATACTGGTATTGCAAAGATATCCGGACTTCCGCTTGGCAAATACTATGTAAAAGAAAAAGCTACAGTGGATGGTTTTGTACTGGATAATGAAGCAAGAGAGATTGATCTGACATACCGGGATCAGGATATTGCAGAAGTCACTTACTCTGCTGACTGGCAGAATAACCGTCAGAAAGCGGAAGTGGAGGTTGTGAAAAAAGAGAAAGATTCTGATCGTGTACTGGAAGGTGCGGTATTTGCCCTCTGTGCCAAGGATGACATTACAGGAGCAGACGGAAAAGTAATTCTGAAAGCAGATACTGTGATCGAGGAACTGGCAACAGACAAAGAAGGCAAGCTGACTTTTACAGCAGATTTACCGATTGGTTTTGCGTATTATATCAAAGAAACATCTCCGGCACCTGGATTTGCAACGACAGATGAAACACAGGAGTTTACATTTGAGTACGACGGTGCAGAAAAGGAAAAAGTATCTTATGCCTTTACTTTTGAGGACGAACCAACAGTAATCGAGATTACCAAGACTTCCCTGACAGACGGAAAAGAGCTGGAAGGTGCCAAGTTACAGGTGACTGATGAAAACGGTAAGATTGTAGATTCCTGGACTTCTGGTAAGGAAGCTCATATCATCAAAGAACTGGTAGTTGGACAGAAATATACTCTGACAGAAACAAAACCGGCAGATGGTTATGTGACCGCAGAAAGCATCACGTTTACCGTTGAAGATACTGCAAAGCCACAGAAAATCGAAATGAAAGATGATGTGACCAAGGTAGAAATCTCCAAAACAGATATTTCCGGTAAGGAACTGCCAGGAGCAAAACTGACCATTCTTGATAAAGACGGTAAGACAGTGGAGAGCTGGACTTCAGAGGAAAAACCACATTATATAGAAATGCTTCCGATTGGGGAGCATACGCTTCGTGAAGAGTCAGCTCCTGATGGATATCTGGTAGCGGAAGATGTGAAGTTCACAGTGGAGGATACCGGGGAAATCCAGAAAGTAGTGATGAAAGATGAGGTAAAACCGGAAGAAACACCAACACCGGAAACACCATCTACACAGGTAACAGATACACCGAAAACCGGAGATGATACACATATGCTGATTTGGATTCTGCTTGCGATTGCAGGCATGGCAGGCAGTGTATCAGCATTCTGGGTTGCGAAAAAAAGAAAATAAAAGTTAATGGAGGGGCATTTATGGGAAGCAAAGTCATAGATGCCCTTTTGAATGATGAAAGAGGTATAAAATGAGAACGTTATTGATTATTGCAGGGATTCTTCTGGTGTTAGCAGTCAACTTTGTTCTGTATTGCTGTATCCGGGTAGGAGCAAAGGAAGACCGTCTGTTGGAAGATCATAGAAAGGAACAGATTAATGCAGGAAGAAGTGAATGAAAAAACAGTGTCCCTGTGTATCACTGGTGGAAAAGTGACAGCTCGTTTATTGAAACAGGCAATGATGCGTTTTCTGGCAGCGATGGAGAAAGAAAAAGCAGAGAAAGCAAGAAAACAGCAGGTAAAGGGACCGCCAGACAAAGATTATCATGGAAAGCAGAGTTTAAAGAAGCTGGCACAGCAGAATGTTCAGCTTTCCAACATTGAGATTACGGATAACAACATCAAGGCTTTTGAAAAAGTGGCAAAAAAATATGGCATTGATTTTAGTCTGAAACGTGATAAGTCCGTAGATCCACCTCGATATTTCGTTTTCTTCAAGGCAAGGGATGTGGATGTGATGACAGCAGCATTCCGGGAATTTACTGGAAAGACGCTGAATAAAACAAAGAAACCGTCTGTCCGTAAAAAATTACAGCAGGCAATCGCAGCCCGCAGCCAGGATAAACAGAGAGAACGGGAAAAATCGAAAGAAAAACAGAAGGAGCCGACCTTATGAGTGGGATAAAAAATATAAAGAAAAAACTGAAAGGATTTCAGGTGCGTCCCCCGAATGCAGAAGTGATAAAAAAGGTTCTGTTGCATATTCCGTATGTGGTTGTATTTTATGTGGTAAATAAATGCACCTGGCTGTATCAGTATTGCAGAGGCAGTACGGTGGTGGACAGGCTGATGGTTCTTCTTATGAATTATCCGTTGGCATTTAAAAAGTTACTGCCAAGTATACAACTGGAAAGTCTGTCTGCGGGGATAATCGCAGCGGCTAGCGTATGGGCAGTGGTGTATTTTAAAGGGAAGAATGGAAAGAAGTTTCGTCAGGGAGAGGAATATGGTTCTGCCAGATGGGGAAATGAAAAAGATATAGCTCCTTTTATTGATCCGGTCTTTGAGAATAATATTTTGTTGACGCAGACAGAACGCTTAACCATGAACAGCAGACCGAAGAAACCAAAGTATGCCAGAAACAAGAATGTCATCGTAATAGGTGGTTCTGGAAGCGGTAAGACCAGATTCTATGTGAAACCGCAGCTTATGCAGATGCCGGATAATGTGAGCTTTGTGGTAACTGATCCAAAGGGAACCATTATCGTGGAGTGTGGAAAGATGCTGGCACGAGGGACACCTAAAAAGGACAGCAATGGAAAAATTATGCGGGATAAAAATGGCAGAGTGGTAATGGCTCCGTACAAAATTAAAGTATTGAATACCATTAACTTTGCAAAGAGTATGCACTATAACCCGTTTCATTACATCAGATCTGAAAAGGATATTTTGAAACTGGTAAATACAATCATGGTAAATACCAAAGGAGAGGGAGAAAAATCTTCCGAGGATTTCTGGACGAAAGCGGAACGCCTGTTATACTGTGCTTTGATTGGTTACATTTATTATGAAGCACCGGAGGAAGAACAGAACTTTTCAACTTTGTTGGAATTTATCAATGCCAGTGAAACCAGAGAAGAAGATGAAGAATTTAAAAATGCAGTGGACTTGTTGTTTGAAGAGCTGGAAAGAGATGAGCCGAACCATTTTGCAGTAAGGCAGTATAAAAAATACAAACTGGCTGCAGGAAAGACAGCAAAAAGTATTTTGATCAGTTGTGGTGCAAGACTCGCACCCTTTGATATTGCGGAACTGCGGGAACTTATGTCTTATGATGAGATGGAGCTGGATATGATTGGAGATCAAAGAACCGCATTGTTTATTGTAATTTCTGATACGGATGATACATTTAACTTTGTGGTTGCCATGATGTACAGTCAGCTTTTTAACCTGTTATGTGACAGAGCCGATGACGTTCATCATGGAAGACTGCCTTATCATGTAAGAATCCTCTGTGACGAGTTCGCAAATATCGGTCAAATTCCGAAGTTCGATAAGCTGATTGCAACGATCCGAAGCAGAGAAATCTCCGCATCTATTATTCTGCAGTCACAATCACAGCTCAAGACCATTTACAAGGATGCCGCCGAAACTATCACAGGCAACTGCGATACCATGCTGTTCCTTGGTGGAAAGGAAAGTACAACTCTGAAAGAAATTTCGGAGACACTGGGAAAGGAAACGATTGATTTATATAACACTTCTGATACAAGAGGCCAGAGCCGGTCTTATGGTCTGAATTATCAGAAAACGGGAAAAGAACTGATGAGCCGGGATGAACTGGCAGTCATGGACGGTAATAAATGTATTTTACAGCTTCGTGGTGTCCGTCCGTTTTACAGTGATAAATTTGACATTACAAAACATAAACGGTATAAGCAGTTATCCGATTATGATAAAAAGAATGAGTTCCATGTGGAAGAATACATGAAGCATCAGATGGAAGTCCGGTTAAATCCGGAAGAAGCGTTCGACCTTTATGTGTATGAAGGCAGTGAACTGGAAAAACAATCAAATAGTGAAAATGAAGGCACAGAGCATGTAACGTAAAACATACATAGCTCTTTTTTTATGCCCTTTTGGGAGGTAGCGATATGCGTAAGCATGAAAGACCGCCCATCAGGGCGGAACCCTCCGAGTAGTAACCGTTTGAAAATCACAATGAAACAGCAGTTACGAAAGGAGAACATAGATTATGGCGTTTTTTACATCCGCAATTAATATTTTACAGACTCTGGTTGTTGCAATCGGAGCTGGTCTGGCAGTTTGGGGAGTTATCAATCTTCTGGAGGGATATGGAAATGACAATCCCGGAGCCAAGTCCCAGGGAATCAAGCAGTTCATGGCTAATTAAAGGGAACAAAAAGAAAGGAAAAGCCAATCCAG